>JAOADC010000067.1 GCA_026417515.1 Actinomycetota bacterium | reverse complement strand
CTGCTTTATTCTTTCTTGGTCCTTCAAGATGCCTGTCAACACAGTTGTAGCAGGCATTTAATTTTCCGCCTATGAACCATTTGACAAAAATGTTGTCGACAAAACTGTATTCAAGAACTTTATCCCATTTCTTAAACCAGCTAATCAGTTCCTCTGCCTTCTCGCTCCAGAACCCTTCAGGATCTTCAATTGAGCGTTTGTATATTTCCTTGAACTCTTCAATGCTCTTTATGTATGCCTTTTCGCTGATTTCCTTTTGTGGATAAAAAATTCTTTCTTCATGGAGCAATGACTCAATTGATTTATCATGTTCGCTCATAGCTTTCCCTCCTTATCAAGGTAATTAAATTTATATAAATTTAATTTCTAGGAATTCGATTTTGCTAACAGATTTCGGTAAGCGGATTTATTTTTCAGGTAAGCGGTTCAGAAGGAAAATACGAGTTCTTGCTGGCATAATTACTCTAACTTTTGTGCCTTTGTTTACTTTGCTTTCAATGGAAAGGCCGTATTCATCTCCGTAAAGAAGTTTCAATCTTTCGTGCACAAGACTTAAGCCAACACCCAATCCCTGGCCTTTACCTCGAAGAAGAACAGTGGGTATCATTTCTTCTGGAATTCCTTTTCCGTTGTCTTCAACTTCAATTATATGAAGATCAGGTGTTGAATAATTTCTAACATTGATAACAAGTTCTTTGTTTGGAATGAAAGCATGTTGAATTGCATTTTCTACAATCGGTTGAATAGTGAATGGAGGGATTTTCCACTTTTTAGCATCGTCAGAAATGAGATTATTGAAAATGAGTTTGTTGCCGAACCTTGATGATTCAAGTTCTATGTAGTTCCTAACAAGGGAAAGTTCAGAATCAAGCGAAATCAGAGGTTCTTCTCCATGCTCAATAGTGGCTCTGAAGAAGTTTGAAAAATCAAGCAATACCCGTCTTGCCTGCATTGGATCCTTCCTGCAATAGGATACTGCAGTGTTAAGCACGTTAAAAAAGAAGTGTGGATTTATCTGAGATTGGAGTGCTTTCAGTTCAGCTTCGCACGCAAGAAACTCGAGTTTGGCGATTTCAGAAAGTTCCAGTTGAATTTCTAATAGATGAGCCAGTCCTTCTGCCAGTGCGATTGATGAACGTGAAAGTTTTGATGGGTCGGTGTAGTAGAGTTTTAATGTGGCAATTGGTATGCCACCTCTTCTCAATGGGACCACAATGGCTGCAGAAAGAGGACATTTTTCCTCAGGGCAACCTATATCCTCCTTGGTAAGAATGACCATTCTTTTTCCTTCTTTTATTGCAATCTTGGTTGCAAGAGTCTGAATTTTTTGGCCGCTGTAGTGATGATTCTCGCCAATGCCCTTAAATGCCAAAACCTTTCTCTTATCTGTTATGGCAACAGCATCAGCTTCAGTATTTGAGTATATGGTTTCAACTACCTTGCTTGCTGTTTCTATGTTCAAACCCTGTTTTAGATGAGGAAGTGTAGTTTGTGCTATCTTGAGAATCTGTCTTGCTTGAGATTCCTTGGCTTTTTCTGATTCCTTCTCGATTCTTAGTTTTAGATTTAAAAAACAGCCATAAATTATTGCAAACGATAGAAGCAGAGCAAAGGTTGAAAGTATGACAAAATCTAGATTTTTAGTGTAAAAGGTGTAGAGAAGTGTAAGAATAGAAACGATTAAAGAACCGTAAACGAGCTTTTCGCAGTTAAGGAAACCTTTCAAAGTTCAAACACTCTCTTGAAGTAGGGAATTTTTCTTCTGCTTATAGGGATTTCAGTTTGCTTCTGGTCATTTAATCTCAGGATGTAGGCATTTCTTGTAATCTGAACAACTTCTTTTATTTTCTTTGAATTCACCAGATACTTTCTATGTACTCTTATAAATCCCTTATTGGCAAGCTTCTCTTCAAGAGTACGAAGTGTATAGTTGGTGAGATAATGCATATCGTTTGTATGAAGTCTGCTGTAATCATCGACCGCTTCAAAATAGTAGATTTCTTCTATCTTAATAGGCACTTTCTTCTCCTTCAAATCAACGAAGATCATATCTGATATTCTTTCAAGACCTGTTGATCTTGCCTCTTCGTGGCTTTTTCTTCTCAGAATCTTCTCAATCGATTTTAGAAGCCTTTCCTCAGATACAGGCTTTACAAGGTAATCTTCTGCTTCAACCTCAAATGCTTCAATAGCGTGTTCAGAATAAGCAGATACAAAAATAATTGCGGGTCTGTTAGGAATCTCAGAAATTTTTCGAGCCAACTCAGTACCGCTTAAACCCGGCATCCTGACATCCAGAAAAACCACATCGTAATCGATGCTTGATAGGAGTTCATAAGCTTCTTCAGCGTTGGTTGCTTCTCCAACTACCCTTACCTTTGCGATGTTCTCAAGCAAATATCTTAATTCTGATCTTGCAGCAGATTCGTCATCTACTATAAGTGCTTTAAGCATCGTTAGATGCCCCTTTTTGTGTATATTTTAGCATTATAGGTGAATTTGGAAGGTTTAACAGATCCGAGGAAACTGCTCTCCAGAAAGCATAGTTAGAAATCGGCTTGTGCCGAGTACTGTCTTTACAAAGACCGCTGGCTTACTTTCGACCTCTTCAACATTTCCAATTATTGCTGCATCCTTGCCTTTCTCGGTTGATTTCATCACTTTCAAAGCCTCGTCAGCAAACTCTTCTTTTACTATAAGAACAAGTTTACCTTCATTCGCCAGATACAAGGGGTCATAGCCAAGGATTTCGCAAGCGCCCTTGACCTCATCTTTTACAGGAACCCTTTCTTCTTCGATTCTTATTACAACATTTGATTGTTGAGCGATTTCGTTTAAAGTGGTTGCCAGCCCACCCCGAGTTGGATCTCTCAGAACATGTATGGCATCTGCAGGTATGGATTCAAAAATTCTTTCGACTAAATGGTTGAGAGGTGTAGCATCACTTTCAACTGGAATAGTTAGACCAAGTCCTTCGCGCTCGCTCATAATGGCAATACCGTGATCGCCTATTGTTCCACTTAAAATTACCACATCTCCTGGTCTTGCATTTGAACCTGAGACATTTCTTCCATCAGGAATGTAGCCAACTCCAGATGTATTGATGAATATTTTGTCAGCACTGCCCTTTTCAACAACCTTTGTATCTCCTGTGACTATTCTTATGCCTGCTTCTTTGGCTGTTTCAGCAATACTTTTGAGAATGGCTTCTAATTCGCTTAACTTTAAGCCTTCTTCAATTATTAAAGCTAATGAAAGTGCAATTGGAACAGCACCTTTCATAGCAAGATCGTTGACTGTTCCTGAAACTGCCAATTTACCTATGTTGCCTCCGTTGAAAAACGGTGGCTTAACGACATAGCTATCAGTTGTGAGGGCAATCCTCTGGTTTGGAACAAGAAGTTCAGCAGCATCATCAAATTCAAAGTTACCGCCTTCTTTAATGAGAGGAACGATATTGTTTTCTATAAGGCGATGCATAAGAGTTCCGCCAGAACCGTGCGCAAGAAGGATGATATCTTCTGACATCAATCTACCACCCTTGTATATCTTTCAAATCGGTAATAGGCTGCACACGCACCCTCTGAAGAAACCATACATGGACCAACAGGATGTTCAGGTGTGCATCCTTTTCCAAAGAGTTTGCACTCGAAAGGTGATTTAACACCTCTCAATACTTCTCCACATGAACAGTTGGGGGGTTCTATAGAATATGGAACTTTTACATCAAACTTTTTCGATGCGTCAAAATCTTCAAATTCTTCGTTTATGGCAAGTCCACTTTTTGGTATCAGGCCAATACCTCTCCATTCAGCATCATCTATTTTAAAAACTTCTTCAAGCGCCTTTTGAGCATATATATTTCCATCGTAGGTAACTGTTCTCTTATATTGATTTTCTATTTTTGCTTTTTTAGAACGAATCTGTTTTAACAGCATCTCAATAGTGATTAGGATATCCAAAGGTTCGAAGCCTGAAACCACACCTGGAACACCATATTCTTCTGAAAGAAACTCATAAGCCTTAAGACCTATGATTACTGATACATGGCCGGGTAAGATAAATCCATCTATTCTAACTTCACCGCTATCGAGTAAGGCTCTCAATGCAGGAGGCACCAGTTTATGAGTAGAAAAAACTGAATAATTTTTTATTTTTCTTTTCTTTGCTTCAAGAATTGAGAATGCAACTGTAGGTGCAGTGGTTTCAAATCCAACTCCATAAAAAACGACTTCTTTTTCTGGGTGTTCTTCTGCTATATCGAGAGCTTCTCTAGTCGAATAACAGACCACAACATTAGCACCCTTTGCCTTTTCCTTAGCAAGGGAGCTTTTAGTGCCAGGCACTTTCATCATATCGCCGAAAGTTGCAAGTATTATGTTTGAATTTTTTGCAAGTTCAATTGCTTTATCAACGTCTTGCTGAGAAGTAACACATACAGGGCAACCAGGTCCTGATAGCAGTTTTATGTTTTCAGGAACGGCACTTCGAATGCCAAATCGAGATATGGATACGGTATGGGTGCCACATACCTCCATTAAACTGTAATTTCTATCATCATATGAAGAAATTCTTTGAAGAAGTGGCCTAAGCAGTTCTGGGTCTCTAAATTCGTCAATCAGTCTGACCATTCAATTTGCTCCAGGTAGTTAAGGGTTTCCTTAGCAGCTTCTTCGTCGATTACTTGTACAGCATATCCAGCGTGAACCAAAACATAATCTCCAACCTGTGCATCAGGAAGCATATCAAGGGAAACCTTTCTTTTGGTGCCTGAGATATCAACCTCTGCTAGTCTGAAACCAGCCAATTCTTCAATAGAAACTATCTTGCCCGGAACCCCTAAACACATAGATGAACACCTCGATTGTAACTATTATTACAAAGCATTATAAGATTCTAACTTCGCCTTAGCAACCTGATTGCCAGGATCGATTTTTTTGTAGATTCGCAAATAGATATCAATTGCTTTTTCTGTCTGACCTGATTTTTCGTAACACCTTGCAAGAAGAAGCCAGCCACTCACAACTTCAGAACTTTCAGGGAGATGATTTGACAATACTTCAATAGCGTCTCTGTAATCTTTTTTGAAAAATAGTATGATTGCATATTCGATGGCTGCTTGTGAATCCTTTGGATTTAAAATGAGAGCTGTCTTATAAGCTTTTATACTCTCATTTGTTCTTCCTAATTTATTAAGGTTATATGCTAAAAGGCTCCATGCCTGTTCATTCTTTTTGTCAAGTTTTATGGATCTTTCAAGATGTTTAATTGCGTTCTTAGGTTCTCCAAGTTCAGTATATGAATAACCTCTCATCAAACTTTGAAAAGAAACGAATGGTCTCAGGAATACGACAGCAAAAAATATTGATAGTAAAAGAATCAACAATCTGTCTAACTTTGATGTTTTTTGAAAATCAGTAGAGCAAGATGCACTATGTTCGTGTGTATGGTTATGTTCATGAGCAAAGTCGTGGTTATGGTCGTGGTTATGTGTTTCTTTGATTTCTTCTTCCTTCATCAGATTGCTCCTATGCTAACCAAAAAAGATCCAGTCCCACTAAAACCAACAAAACACCGGCAGCAATTTTTACATACTCTTCAAATCTTTTATAACGATGACTTGCTTCATCAGCAAATCCAGCAATAGTTGCAGCAAAGAAGACAGGAATTGATTGACCCAGAACATATGTCATAAGCAACGAAATACCTATAAGGACAGTACCTTTACTAATCATATAACTTGCGATGACAAAAAGGGCAGGAGCACAG
>JAOADC010000061.1 GCA_026417515.1 Actinomycetota bacterium | reverse complement strand
TCGTTTGCAAAACCTGAAAAGAACTCTTTTAAGTCCGATACTTTAAAATCGTTTATTCTTTCATTAGGTGCATCCTTATCAAAATCCAGATATGCTCTTCCTGATAAATCAAGGGCAACCATTGCAAGCGCCTCATCCATTGGAAAGGCAAAGCAACCACTCCTGGAAATGCCTGCCCTGTTATGGTAGATTTCTCTAACAGCCTTACCAAGGCATATTCCTACATCTTCTATCAGGTGATGAGGGTCCACTTCTACGTCTCCGCTTGCAGTTAAAAAAAGGTCGAATCTACCGTGCCTTGCAAATGCTTCAAGCATATGGTTAAAGAAAGGAAGAGGGGTATTGATTTCTGTCTTTCCAGTTCCATCAGTTTTGAATTTAAGCAAGATACTTGTTTCTTTGGTCTCTCGTTTAATCAATGCTTCATTCAATTATTGCTCACCGCCAAGAGCAGAATGTTTACGTCAGTCGTTATGAGGTCAGCATCTAAACTTCTAAAAAACTCAAAACCGCTCCTATCCTTAACAACTGCTGCAAAGTAGGTATCATCCTTATTGAAATATTTTCTCACATTGTTTACCGTTTCCAAGTCATCCCTCGAGTCTCCCACAAACAAAAGTGGTGTATAACCATTTTCTAAGTAATATCTTAAAACCAAAGGATCTGGTTTCTTTGGTTCAACGCCATCGTCTGTGGTTATTTTTACGCATCTTCTGAAAAGCAAAGGGAATCTTTCTTTCAAAAGAGAAAGCTCTCCAGGAGTCCTACCAGTAACAAGACCAAATGAAACCCCGTTCGGTAGAAATTTCTCATTCAGTAGAGTTTTCTCTTTTCTGTAAAGATTGAATTTCTTTAACCTACTTGGAATTAGATTATTTTTATTCAGGGGTTTTCCATAGACTTCTTCAGTTCTTTCTCCAGCATATAAAACCTTACACAGCTCTTCCACCATTTCCCTGTCAAAATTTTCAGTTGCTCTTGGTTCATTGAAGTATTTAGTAGCTTCCGAATAAAGAGATTCAAAACCTGGAAGTCTTGTTTTTTTGTGTAAATTATTCAGGATTTTTAGAAAATCATCTTCAGGGATTTTCAGATTTTCAAGGGTTTCAGGTCGACCATTTTTAAAGTAAAGATTGAGATAAATAAATACCGCCATTGAGGTTAAATCCCAATCATTGTTGAAACCACCGATTCTTTTAAACCTCTCCACAATCGAGAATGTTAAGAGGTGGGACCTTCCCTTAACTCCAAACTTCAACCTGAAGTAATAATCTGTAGCAAAAATAATCATCTTTCTGAAAGATTGGCTAACATCGACAAGGACACCGTCAACATCAAAGACTATGCTCTTTACTCTTTCAAGAGGCGAAATATCTTTTGTAAAAAGGATCATTGTCTTTTACGAACTTCCTTAAACCTTTCGTATGCTGCTCTTTCATGTTCATATAGACCTTCTGAAAGAGCAATCTCTTTAAGATATGGATAGAGTTCAATGACAGCTCTTTCAGGAGCATAGGCAACGCTTATTGTTTTTGTAAAAGTATTTGCTGAAAGAGGAGAAGCAAACCTTGCGGTAGACTGTGTTGGAAGCGTGTGATTTGGTCCAAGGATGTAGTCGCCGAATGATTCCGCAGTTGTTCCTCCAAGAAAAACTGCACCGCAAGATTTTACTAAAGGTAATATTTGAAGAGGTTTTTCAGTTTCTAATTCCAGATGCTCTGGTGATATTTCATTGGCAAGATTAACTCCTTGTTCAATTGAACTGACAAGGAAAAAAGCACAGTTGTTATTTAAAGCCTCAGCAATGATTTCCGACCTTTGTGATTTTGGCACCAAACTTTTGAGTTTTAGTAGGACATCTCTTATGAGTTTTTTAGAGTTTGTTATAAGGTATGCTGATGCATAGGGATCGTGTTCTGCTTGTGCAAGTAAATCTCTGGATACCCAGGCAGGATTGGCTGTCTCGTCAGCAACAACAACAACCTCGCTTGGTCCGGCCACCATATCTATGCCCACTTCTCCATAGAGCATTTTCTTGGCAGCAGCCACATAAATATTCCCAGGTCCGGCAATCACATCCACCTTTGGTATAGTACGCGTTCCAAGTGCCAATGCAGCAATTGCCTGCGCACCACCCACGCGAAAAACCTTGGTTGGTTTTAGCATATAAAGTGCAGCAAGGGTCGTTTGGCTGACCTTTCCTTCCCTGTCAGGTGGCACGCAAACATAGATTTCATCGACTCCTGCGACTTGCGCAGGAATTATGTTCATCAGTGCTGTGGAAGGATAGTTTGCTCTTCCACCTGGCACGTAAATTCCAGCCCTTTGAACTGGTCTTACAATTTGACCCAGGAGGCAACCAAGATGATCTTCATAAAGGACGCTTTTCTGCAGAAACCTTTCGTGAAAACTTCTTATTCTTTCACTTGCAACCTCAAGTGACCTAACCAATTCATTGCTTATGTTCTTAAAAGCAGCTTCAAGTTCATCATCGCTAATAATAATTGTATTTTCGTCGAGGGCAAAACCATCAAATCTGAGCGTGAGTTCATATAAAGCATCGTCACCCTTGTTGCGTACTTCCTCGATTATTCTTGAGACTGATTCGAGAACCTCTTCAGGGAATCCCTTTTTTCTATTTTCTAAAAAGGCTTCGATTTTATCCCTATCTGTCTCAAAATCGAAAACTCTTATATTTAAATCGAACTCCTTTTTACTATTCTTTTTTGTCAACTTTCCTCCCCTTCACAAAGACAGCCTTTACCGGTTTAAGTTTCTTTATACACTCTTCTCTTAAAGCTATCTGTGGTTTCACCCAATGTTCTTCTGGAAGTTTAAAAATCTTCTCTTTATTAAAGTTGCTGCTCTCGTCTTTGTAAAGAAGATGTATAAATACAGGGATTTTACCATTATTTTCACCATTTGGTCTGTGTTTTTTCAGTATCTCGTAAATCATATCAATTTTTTCTTGCTGCAGCTCTTCAACACTCAGGTAAATGTGGAAACTTAGATCTTCCTTAGATAATCGCCTGGCACTGCGTTGCTTAACTGAATTTACTTCTTCTGCTGGATGTTGACTTTTTGAGGCGATGATTCCTTCTGACTCTTCAGGTAAATATATATCATCAGCAATGATTTGTGCTTCTTGACCTTCGTCCCTTTGATCTACTCTTCCCTTGATGATAACTATTTTGTCTTCTACGATCTTTTCCTTATTTTTTTCATAAACATTTGGCCAGACCCTCACTTCTATCGATCCTTCTGTATCTTCTAAGGTTATAAGTGCCATCGTATCGCCATTTTTGGTTAAAGATTTTTTTACAGAAGTGATGATTCCACCTAAGACAACAGTTTTCTCATCTTCCTCTTCAAGGGCTGAAGGAATTGTATGCGAACAGACTCTTGAAAATAGTTCTTCATACTCAGAAGCAGGATGGATGGTTACATACGCACCCAGATATTCTTTTTCGAATCTCAAAAGTGTTATCTGAGGGTAATCACTCCTTTTATCAGGAAGAAAGACTGAAGGTGTTTCGGTATTTTCTGGACCTGCTATATCAAAAAGTCCGACCAAACCGCTTTCTTTTTCTTTCCTTATTTTGTTTGCATATTCCACAGCCAAAGAATATTGCTCGAGCAGTTGAGAAACTGTATATCCCATAGATTTAAAGGCGCCTGCCTTAATCAGACTCTCAAGCACCTTTTTGTTTAACACAATTGGATCAACTCTCACACAAAAATCATAAAAATCTTTGAATGGTCTCTTGCTTCTTTCTTCAATAATTTTTTCTGCTGCGCTCTCTCCTACATTACGAATGGTTGAAAGGCCAAATCTTATTGCGTTCTCACCTTCAGGTACAAATCCTATGTAAGATTTGTTTACATCAGGTGGCAAAACCTTTATGCCCATTTTTTTGGCTTCGTTAACATAAAGGGCTATCTTATCTTTGTCGTCCTGAACTGATGTTAGCAATGCTGTTAGAAACTCAACTGGATAATGTGCTTTAAGATAAGCAGTTTGATACGCAACTAAAGCATAAGCAGCAGAGTGACTCTTGTTAAAAGCATATTCAGAGAAGAAGGTGATGTTCTCGAATATTTTTTCCGCTGTTTCTTTTGAAACACCTCTTTCAATTGCTCCCTGTATAAACTTTTCCTTCTGTTTTTCGAACTCCCCTGCGATTTTCTTTGAAATTGCTTGCCTCAAAACATCTGCTTCTTCCATTGTATATCCGGCAAGCGTCTGAGCAATCTGCATAACCTGCTCCTGATATACTATGGTTCCATAGGTTTCTTTGAGAACCGGTTCAAGCAAAGGATGAGGGTACTCAATTTTGGCTCTCCCGTGCTTTCTTTCGATGAACTCCTTTACCATACCACTTTTAATGGGACCCGGACGGTTGAGTGCGTTTGCAGCGATTATGTCTTCAAAGACAGATGGCTTAAGTTCTCGAAGCATATCTCGCATACCGGGTCTTTCCAGTTGAAAAACCCCAACAGTCTGACCTTTCGAGAGGAGTTCAAATGTCCTGGCATCGTTGAGATCTATAGAGGAAAGGTCAGGAATATCATTGTGTCTTTCTCGTATAAGATTGAGTGTATTTTCTATAACGGTAAGCGTCCTTAAACCAAGGAAATCCATTTTGAGGAGTCCGAGGTCAGAAATTGGCTTCATCGAAAACTGAGTTACGACTTCGCCTTCAGTTTTCTTTTGCAGTGGAACAAGGTCAGTCAGAGGGTCCTTTGAGATAACGATACCAGCTGCATGTATAGAATCCTGTCTTACAAGTCCCTCAATTCCTTTGGCCACATCAAGAATTTTTCTAGCATCCTCGTCGCGTGAATATAGTTCATTTAGTTCTTTTGTATTGGCTATTGACTCTTCAATGGTAGAGTGAGTAATGAGTTTTGCTATTTTATCAACATAACTGTAAGGATAACCAAGGACCCTTCCTGCATCTCTGGTTGCAGCACGAGCTTTCATCGTGGAGAAGGTTATTATCTGCGCTACGTGGTCTTCACCATACTTTCTCTGAACGTACTCGATAACCTTATCTCTCTTGTCTTCTGCTATATCTATGTCTATGTCAGGCATTGTTTTTCTTGAAGGATTTAAAAATCTTTCGAAGTAAAGACCGAATCTTAAAGGATCAATATCAACTATACCAAGTACGTATGAGACCAATGAACCAGCTGCAGAACCTCTTCCTGGTCCAACTCGTATGCCATTGTTTTTTGCCCAATTGATAACATCCCAAACTATAAGGAAATAGCCAGAAAATCCCATATCTTTTATAACTTTTAGTTCGTATTCGAGTCGATTAAGAACTTCTTCCGGTGGATTGTTTCCGAATCTTTTCTTAACCCCTTCATAACAGAGTTTTCTTAAGTAGGAGTCAAGAGTTTCTCCTTTTGGAACTTGGTAGTCTGGAAGTATAATGTTCCCAAATTCAAATTCAACATTACATCTTTCAGCGATTTCTAAAGTATTAGCGAGGGATTCTTCCAATTCTTGAAAGACTTCTCTCATCTCTTCATAAGATTTGAGATAGAACTCATCAGTTGAGAAAGAGATTTTTAGATCATCTTTTACAGTCGTTCCTGTTTGAATGTGGAGAAGCACTTCGTGCAGAGTATGATCATCCTTCTTAAGATAATGGACATCATTGGTAGCAACAACTTTTAAACCAAATTCCTTAGCAACTTGTAGTAGTTCAGGAAGGACCTTCTTTTGCTCAGGAATATTGTGGTCTTGAAGCTCCACATAAACATTTTCTTTACCAAATATAGAGATTATTTTGTCCATATTTTCGTAAGCGAGCGTTTTGTTGTTATCAAGCAATGGTTTTGGTAGTACACCCTGCAAGCAACTGGTTAAGGCGATTAAACCTTCAGAGTAAGCAGAGAGGAGTTCAAAATCAGCCCGTGGTTTATAGTAGTAACCTTCCATAAAGGAACGGCTAACGATATTTGAGAGGTTTCGGTATCCAATATTATCTTTTGCAAGTAAGACGAGATGGAAGTTCCTTGAACTATCTCTGCCATCTTTCTTAAATCTCGATTCGGGGGCAATGTAAACCTCACAACCTATGATAGGTTTTATGCCCTCTTCCTTAGCATATTTAAAGAAATCAACAGCACCATACATTACACCGTGATCTGTGAGGGCGATTGCTGGCATTCCTAGTTCCTTGGCCCGCTTAACAAGGTCTTTTAACCTTATCGCTCCGTCAAGAAGCGAGTATTCAGAATGCACATGAAGATGAACAAATTGTTTTTTTGATGAATTCGATTCTTTCATGACGATAATTTTAAACTGTCAGATGTTTCATTTGTGCGAAGATTACATAATCTATGTGTCTAAAGATAAGTATAAATATTAGGTTAAAGTTTATACTTCACTTATAACATAGTTTTTAAGCGTGCCTATACTTTCAATCTCAATTTCCACAATATCTCCTTTATTGATTCTGCCGACTCCTGAAGGTGTTCCTGTAAGAACAACATCGCCTGGGAAGAGAGTCATAATTTTTGAGACGAAGGCAACAATTTGAAGGGGTGAAAAAATCATTAATGATGTAGATGAACTTTGCCGTTCTACGCCGTTTACGCGTGAGACGATTTTTAAACTGTTTTCGTTCTCAATATTTGTATTTATCCACGGTCCTATTGGCGCAAATGTGTCGAACCCTTTGGCTCTTGTCCACTGCCCATCAATCTTTTGAAAGTACCTTTCAGTAACATCATTGGCACAGGTGTATCCGAGTACTGCGTGTCCTGCCTCGTCGACGTTTATATTCTTCGATTTCTTTCCTATGACAACAGCAAGTTCGGCTTCAAAATCTACCTGTGTGGCTATGTGAGGATAAACAATTGGGTCAAGATGTCCGATGACTGCTGAAGGTGGCTTTAAAAAAATAATAGGTTCCTCTGGTATGTTTAAACCAAACTCTTTTGCGTGGTCTTCATAGTTTAGTCCGACAGCAATAATTTTTGATGGAATAACTGGAGGTAGATATTTAAAGTTTGATGTTAGATTTTTCAGGTTTTGTTCAACCACTTCTTCAAGAGATTTATTGAAAACAAGATCGAGAAAATTGTAAAAATTTGCTGTTATGGGAAGAAAGGATACTTCCTCCCTTTCTCGAACGAATAAACCAAAATATGGATTTTCTTGAACTTCTGCCCTTCCTATAAAGATTTCTATTTTCTTATTCATGGTGTTTCGTTTTTTTCTTTCATTAAACCGTACTCAATTGATTCAACAAGAGCATCCCAGCTTGCTTCAATGATGTTTGGCGAAACTCCTATGGTGCCCCAGGTCCTTACACCATCGGTTGTCTCAATAAGGACGCGAACAACTGCTTCAGTCCCCTGTTTTTCTTGAAGCACCCTTACCTTGTAGTCTGTGAGTTTGATATTTTTAAGTTCAGGGTATGCTTTTTCAAGAGCTGATCTCAGCGCCCTGTCAAGAGCATTAACCGGTCCATTACCCTCTTCAGTCTGGATAATCCTTTCACCGTCTACATACAGCTTAATTGTTGCCTCAGTTACCAGTTTTCCATCCTCTCTCTTTTCAACGATAACCCTGTAGCTTTCAAGGTTAAAGAAATGCTTTCTAATTCCAAGTTCAGATCTGATTAAAAGTTCAAAACTTGCATCCGCTGCTTCGAAGTGATATCCAACTTTTTCAAGTCTCTTTACTTTTTTAAGTACCCTATCAATAATTTCGTCTTTCTCATCCAATTTAAGCCCAAGTTCCTGTGTTTTTAAAATGATGGTACTCTTTCCTGCAAGTTCTGAAACAACTATTCTCCTTAGATTGCCAACCATTTGAGGTGGAATATGCTCATAGGTTGAAGATTTTTCCCTGACAGGACTAACGTGTACCCCTCCTTTATGTGCAAACGCTGTTGAACCAACATAGGGTTGCCATGGTATAGGGGTTACATTTGCAAGTTCAGCCACTAAATTAGAAATTTCTGTCAGCTTCTTTAATTGGCTTGATGTTACACACTTAAAGTCCAACTTTAACTTTAATGCAGGTATGATTGAACAGAGGTTGGCATTCCCACATCTCTCTCCGTATCCATTTATCGTTCCATGTACCTGATCAACGCCGGCAAGAACAGCCATAAGAGAATTTGCAACAGCGGTGTCTGCGTCATTATGTGCATGGATTCCGTATCTAAATCCATTGGGTTTAAGGATTTCAATAACTTCTCTAACAATCGAATCAACTTCGTGAGGTAAGGTTCCGCCGTTTGTGTCGCATAAGACAAGCCAATCTGCTCCTGCCTCAATTGCCGATTCAAGAGTTTTTAATGCATACTTTGGATTGCTTTTGTAACCATCAAAAAAGTGTTCAGCATCAAAGATGACCTCGCGAGAATGTTTCTTAAGAAAAGACACACTGTCGAAAATCATTCGCAAGTTCTCTTCAAATGAAGTTTTTAAGGCATATCTAACATGAAGATCCCAGCTTTTACCAAATATGCATACAGTTTCAGTCTCTGCATTTAAAAGAGATCTTAGATTTTCATCAGATTCTGGAGAAATCCCCTTTCTTCGAGTACTGCCAAATGCTACCAATTTAGCATTTTTTAAATTAAGTCTAGATGCTTCTTTAAAATACTCCTCATCCTTTGGGTTGGATAATGGCCAACCCCCTTCAATGTAATCAACACCGAGTTCATCAAGGGCTTCGGTTATCTTTAGTTTATCGAGAAGCGTGAAAGAAATACCCTCTCGCTGTGCCCCGTCCCTTAATGTTGTATCGTAGAGGTAGATTTTTCTTTTCTTAGCGTTATTCTTTCTATACATAGTCCAACCAATCTTCAAATTCTGAATATTTTCCTTGAATCAATTGCTTAAATGAAGATTGAAGATTTCTAACTACAGGACCTGGTTTTCCGTCTCCTATTGTTCTATGGTCAATCTCTCTGATTGGTACTATCTCAGCAGCTGTACCGGTAAAGAAGACTTCATCAGCAAGATATAGATCTGTTCTTACAAGTTCCTGTTCAACAACCTTATATCCTAAATTTTCTGAAAGTTTCATAACAGTGTCCCTTGTGATTCCTTTGAGAATTCCAGATGCTGAAGGAGGAGTATATAAGATACCATTTTTAACTATAAAGATGTTCTCACCTGAGCCTTCAGATACAAATCCCCTTTGGTCTAATAAGATTGCTTCGTCATACCCATCTTTTATCGCTTCAATTTTGGCAAGAATTGAATTTATGTACTGGCCTGTTGCTTTTGCTGCAGGAGGTAGTGTGTTTACATCTATTCTCTTGAAAGAAGATATCTTTGCCCTGATGCCTTTTTCAATACCTTCTTCACCAAGGTAGGCACCCCAGGGCCATGTGGCTATGACAACATCGACAGGGCTGTTTAAAGGATTTAAACCCATCTCGCCGTATCCTCTAAAAGCAATTGGCCTTATGTAGCCTGCTCTGAGTTCGTTTTTCCTTAAAAGTTCTTTTGTTGCCTCGCAAATTTCTTCTATGCTGTAGGGTATTTCCATAAAATAGATTTTGGCTGATTCGAAAAGCCTTATTATGTGGTCTTTCAACCTGAAAATGAATGTTCCATTCTCATTTTCGTATGCTCTTATACCTTCAAAAACTCCGCTTCCATAGTGAAGAGCATGGGAAAGAACATGGATATTGGCTTCGTCCCATGGAACAAATTTACCATTCATCCAGATAAATTTTACTTTTTGAATTGGCATCGCTACCTCCTGCCCATTTTAGTTAATTCTTTTTAAAGTCCTCATATAAGAATTCAATAACGAGATTAGACATTTCCTGTGTTCCGACAACTGCCTTATCTGCCTTTGTTGCAATATCAGGTGTTCGATAACCATTTTGGATAACTTTTTCTACTGCATTTTCAATTGCATCTGCAGCATCAAATAAGTTAAAGCTATACCTTAGCATCAGGGCTGAACTGAGAATCATTGCAAGTGGATTGGCAAGCCCCTTACCTGCTATATCGGGTGCACTTCCATGTATGGGTTCATAAAGGTATGGATGGCTTTCTCCAATGCTTGCAGAAGCGAGAAGACCTATGGAACCTGAGATGGTGGCTGCTTCATCTGATAAGATGTCCCCAAACATATTTTCAGTTACTATAACATCAAAGGTTGATGGGCGCCTTATTAATTGCATTGCTGCGTTATCTACAAGAAGAATCTCTGTTTCAACATCATCGAACTCTTTTGAAATATCGAGAAAAACCTCTCGCCAGAGCCTTGAAGTTTCCAGTACGTTTGCTTTATCTACGAGGGTTACCTTTCTTCTTCTCAGTTTAGAAAGTCTGAATGCCAACCTTACGCATCTTTCAATTTCTGAAACTGTGTAAAGATTTGTATCGAAGGCAAAATCCTTTTCTCTCCCCTTGTTTCCAAAGTAGATACCACCTGTAAGTTCTCTTACGATTAAAAGATCAGTCCCACTAACAACTTCAGGTTTAAGTGGTGATGAAGCAATCAATTCTTCGTAGACCTTCACAGGTCTTAAGTTTGCATATGTATTGAGTAATTTTCTGAGTTCCAGCAATCCATCTTCAGGTCTTTTGGCCCCAGGCTTGGTTGAGTCCCATTTTGGACCACCAACTGCAGCCAGTAAAACTGCATCTGATTCCAAACATACCTTTCTGGTTTCTTCTGGTAGAGGTTCCTGATATTTATCAATAGCAACTCCACCAATATCTGCTTCTATAAAGTTAAACTTTACATTAAATAATTCTGATACTGCATTTAAAACTTTTACTGCTTCTTTAGTGATTTCAGGACCTATGCCGTCTCCCGGGAGAATGGCGACTTTAAACTCTCTCATCTTGTTTTCAACCTTTCCTTAGCAAATTCTATCAGGCCCCCGGCATCTATAATCTGCTTTAAGAATGAGGGAAGCGGTTGAAAATTCATTTCCCGGTCTCTTGTAAGATTTCTTATCTTTCCATTTTCAAGATCGATTTCTATTTCGTCGCCATCTTCAACAAAATTCGTGATACCCGGGGCCTCAACTACTGTAAGCCCGATATTTATTGAGTTTCTTAAAAAAATCCTTGCGAAGGATTCAGCAACTACAGCAGATATTCCAGCACCCTTTATGGCGATTGGTGCGTGTTCTCTTGAAGAACCACAACCAAAGTTTTCGCCTGCAACTATTATGTCTCCTTCAGAAACTCTGGTTGCAAAGCTCTCGTCAAGATCAGCAAAACAGTGCCTACCGAGCTCCAGAGGATCAAATGTTGTCAGATATCTGGCAGGTATGATGACGTCTGTGTCTATATCTCTTCCAAATTTATGAACTTTACCCCTGATGACTTTATTCATAATTCCTCCCTTAAAGGACCTCAGATGGAGAAGCTATGTATCCTGTTATGGCACTTGCTGCAGCAACTGAAGGTCCTGAAAGATAAACTTCGCTTTCTTTGTGTCCCATTCTTCCTACAAAGTTTCGATTTGAAGTTGAGAGTGCTCTCTCTCCCTTAGCAAGAATTCCGTGGTGACCTCCTAAACATGGACCGCAAGTTGGAGTTCCAACAGCTGCTCCTGCTTCTATGAAAATATCAATAAGCCCTTCCTTAAGTGCCTGCCTATATATTTCTTGAGTTGCTGGAATAATTATCAGTCGAACATTAGGAGCCACTTTTTTTCCTTTAAGAATAGAAGCAGCAATTCGCAAATCTTCAATGCGACCATTTGTGCATGAACCTATAAAGACCTGATCGATAAAGATTTTTTCGTTGATTTCGCTTACATTTCGAGTGTTGCTTGGAAGATGTGGAAAGGCTACCTGAAGGTCTATTTCAGTAACATCAATCTCGATTATCTCGGAATATGTAGCATCGCTATCCGGATAAACCAAATTAGGTTCTGGTTCGAAAGAACGAGCCCATTCCTCTAAAATTGAATCTGGTTCGAATATACCTGCTTTAGCACCAGCCTCGATTGCCATATTTGCAATGGTGAAACGTGAATCAAGACTCAGGTCCTTAATGAGTTCGCCTCCAAACTCCAAGGCTTTGTAGCGCGCTCCATCCACGCCAATTTTTCCAATCAAATAAAGAATAATATCTTTGCCAGTTATCCAGGGATTTATCCTTCCCTTAAGATTTACTCGGATTGTTTCTGGTACTTTAAACCAGAGTTCTCCTAAAGCCATCGCATAAGCAGCGTCAGTTGAGCCAACCCCTGTTGCAAATGCATTTACAGCACCATAGGTGCAGGTGTGGGAATCTGCTCCAACTATTAACATTCCAGGAAGTGTTAAACCTTTCTCAGGAAGGAGTGCATGTTCAACTCCACCTCTACCAAGTTCAAAAAAGTGCTCAATTCCCTGCTCCTTTGCAAAATCTCTCATCATTTTTACTTGCATTGCTGATTCGATGTCTTTGTTTGGCGTAAAGTGGTCTGGAACGAGCGCTATTTTGGATCTATCAAAGACACTTTCAACTCCAATCTTATAAAAAGCTTCAATAGCAGGTGGAGCAGTTATATCATTCATCAAGACAAGGTCAACCCTTGCAAGAACAAACTCCCCTGCCACAGGATTTCCTTCTATTAAATGTTTTTCGAATATTTTTTCAGAGATAGTTTTACCCATTATCCTGCTCCTCTGCTTGCTTGATTATGGTAAGGTATCTATTTATTGCGTTTACATACGCTCTAACTGACGATTCAACAATATCAGTGCTTATACCCCTACCTGTAACAGAAATACCTTCAATATCAAGTTGAACTTGAACTTCACCGAGTGCATCCTGTCCTGAAGTGACTGCCTGGACAGAGAAATTTTGAAGTCTGCATTTGAATCCTGTGATATTATCTATTGCTCGATAAGCAGCGTCCACAGGGCCATCTCCAGTTGAAGAAGAAATGAAACTCTGGCCATTTTTTTCAAGTGCTACTGTTGCAGTGGGTATAACTCTGTTTCCGGTGGTAACCTGGATATAGCTCAGTTTAAAGTGTTCTGATGGAACTTTTACATCAGCTGAAACAATTGCTTCGAGGTCTCTATCAGTGATTTCTTTCTTTCTGTCTGCAAGTTCCTTAAAGCGCTGAAAAGCCTTATTCAAATCTTCTTCGTTAAGGAAATAGCCTAATTCTTCAAGCCTTGTTTTTAAGGCATGCCTTCCTGAGAGTTTGCCAAGAACTATTTTGGATTCAATAAAACCAATCTTTTTGGGATCGATAATTTCAAATGTTGTTCGTTCTTTGAGGACAGCATCCTGATGTATGCCACTTTGATGGGCAAAGGCATTCTCTCCAACAATTGCCTTATTGGGCTGCACATAGACGCCTGTAAGTCTTGAGACAAGCTTGCTTGTTCTTGCTATTTCTGAAATATTTATATCTGTGAAAGCATCTATTCTGTCCTTTCTTGTATCGATTATCATAACCACTTCTTCAAGTGCTGCATTTCCTGCTCTTTCTCCAATTCCATTTACAGTGCATTCAACCTGTGTGGCGCCTGCTTCGATGGCAGCAAGTGAGTTTGCAGTTGCCAGCCCTAAATCGTTGTGGCAGTGGACTGAAACAATAACATCATCTATGCCCTTTGTGTTTTCAATAACGTATTTAACAAGTTCGTAAAACTCTGAAGGTAGCGTGTAACCAACCGTATCTGGAATGTTGATGACAGTTGCACCAGCCTTGATTGCTGCCTCAAAAATGGTGCAAAGAAAATCCCAGTCGCTTCTTGTTGCATCCATTGCAGAAAATTCGACATCAGTAACATAGGATTTTGCTCTTTTGACTGCTGAAACAGCCATTTCAAGGACTTCTTCTCTTGTTTTTCTCAACTGGTGCTTTATCTGGATATCTGAAGTTGAAATAAAGGTATGAATTCTGGGTTTTTCTGCTTTTCTTAAAGCTTCATAAGCACGGTCTATGTCCTGTGGAAGTGCTCTTGCAAGCGCACAGATTATTGGACCTTTAATCTGTTCAGCAATGGCTTCAACAGCTTTGAAATCACCAGGAGAAGAAAAAGGAAAACCTGCCTCAATCACATCGACATTTAAATTGGCAAGCTGTCTTGCTAACTCTAACTTTTCATTAAAAGTCAGAGTAACACCTGCTGTCTGTTCACCATCTCTCATTGTTGTATCAAATATGTAGACTTTTCTTGCCATTTATTTTCACCTTCTGAAAAGCAACGATAGATCTAAAGGGTTAGGTAACGTGCATCCATAATTCCTTCCACTTCTTTAAGTTTGCTTAGAACGCTTACAGGAACTGCTTCGTCGATGATGACGATAGATACTGCCTGACCACGCACCTCACGCCTACCTACCTGCATCGAGGCAATGTTTATGTTGTTTTCTCCAAGAATTGTGCCCAATTTTCCAACAATGCCTGGTTTATCCTCGTTCTGGATGATAAGAATATGCTTTGAAGGTGCGATATCGACTTCATATCCAAATATTTTGGTGAACCTTGGTACATAGTGAGGAGCAACTGCAGTGCCTGCTATTTCAAAGCCATCTACCTTTATTATTATCTCATCTGTGTGGAATCCAGAAGAAATTGAAGATTTGACCTCAAGGACCTGGATGCCCCTTTCTTTTGCAAACAATGGAGCGTTGACATAACTTACGGGTTCTTCTACAACCCTTGAGAAGAAACCTTTGAGAACTCCAGTTGTTAGAAGAGATGGATTGGTCTCAGAAAGTCTGCCAGTAACTACTATTTCAAGCTTATCCACTTTACCTTCATAAATTTGAGCAAGGGCTGAGCCTAGCATCTCAGCAAGGGGCAGGTATGGTTTTACGACTTCAAGCTGTTCAGGTGGCAATAGTGGTATATTTACTGCTGCAGAAACAAATTCTCCCTTTAGAGCAGCAATGACCTGTTCTGCAATCATAACACCTGCTTTGTCCTGAGCTTCTACAGTTGAAGCACCTAAGTGTGGGGTCACGATAACATTTTCAAAATCAAAAAGTGGGCTTTCAGTGCAAGGTTCTTGTTCAAAGACGTCTAAAGCAGCTCCTGCAACTTTGCCTTCCTTCAAGAACCTTATTAAGGAGTCCTCTCTTATTATTCCTCCTCTTGCTGTGTTTACGATGTAAACGCCATCTTTCATCATCTGAAATTCCCTATCTCCGATGAGCCCCATGGTTTCTTTGGTTTTTGGAAGGTGAATGGTTATGAAATCAGACTGCATCAGTATATCATCGAGTTTTTCTGCTCTTGTGATGCCGAGTTGAGCGAATCTTTCATTTGAAACATAAGGATCGTATCCTATGACCTTAACTCCTAGACCTCTCAACTTCTGGGCAACAATGGAACCTACTCTTCCGAGGCCGATGACACCTGCAATCTTATCTGTAAATTCCACTCCCATAAATTTATTTCTTTCCCAGCGGTGCTCGTTTTTTAAGGCATAGTGTGCTTGAGGTATCCACCTTAAGAGGGAAAGAAGCAGAGCAATTGTGTGTTCTGCTGCAGAGACTATATTTGATTGAGGAGCGTTACAAACAATTATTCCTCTTTTTGTTGCTTCTTCAACATCTATATTGTCGACTCCAATCCCTGCCCTTCCAATAACTTTCAGGTTACTTGCATGCTCAAGAACTTCCTTGGTTACCTTTGTACCGCTTCTGACAATTAATGCATCAAACTCGCCCAATCTTTCAAGGAACTCTTCTTGAGTCCAGTCTGTGCCAACCTCAACATCAAAACCTGCTTTTCTCATCATATCTATTCCTGAAGCAGCAATCTTTTCCTTAACAAGTACCTTCATCCTTCATCAACCTCCACTAATAAATGCCGGCTTCGTCAAAAACCTTCTGAGCAGCAAGAACGCCAATTCCTTTTTCGAACTTGAATCCAAGTCGCCAGAGAACCGATTCCAGGGCATCGATTGTAGAGATGATGTCGCTTCTCTGGAAGTAGCCACAGTGACCGATTCTAAAGATCTTTCCTTTAACTTTGCCTTGCCCTCCTGCAATGGTGATACCATATTCTACTCTCATCATAGTGGTGATTTTCTTTGGATCTATTCCTTCAGGTGACCAGACTGCAGTTACTGCAGAGGAAGAATCATCATCAGGCGAAAAGAGATTCAATCCTATTGATTTGATCGCTTCTCTTACTGCCCTTCCAAAAACAATGTGTCGCTTCCATATATTCTCAAGACCCTCTTCGCGAATCATCTGAAGAGATTCACCCAAAGCAAGCATAGTTGATATGGCAGGAGTGAATGGGCTCTGTGGTGGATCCTTTCTGATTGAAGCCTGATATTTCTTGTAGTCAAAGTAGAATTTTGGTAATTTGGATTCTTCAACAAACTTCCAGGCCTTCTCTGATACAGTAGCAAAAGCAAGACCAGGTGGAGCCATAAGCGCTTTTTGAGAACCAGAAACAACGACGTCAAGTCCCCATTCATCAGTTTTCAGTTCGCATGCTCCAAGTCCCGAAACTGCGTCAACCACCACAACCATATCTTTATCTTTTGTAAGTTCAGCAATAGCCTTTACATCGTTAACAACACCTGTTGATGTTTCTGAATGAGTGCAGAGCACACCTTTTGCATCTGGGTTTTCATCAATAGCCTTCTTGATGACATCAATGTCTGCTTTTGTGCCCCACTCGAACTCAAGTTTTACGACATTTAAACCATAGGCAGAAGAAATGTTTGCCCACCTATCTCCAAAGTTTCCAGTGCTTGCAACAATTACCTTATCGTTTGGACTGAATAGGTTAACAACAGCCGATTCCATCGCGCCTGTTCCAGAAGAAGTAAAGATAAAAACATCTCTGCTCGTTTGGAAAACATATTTCAGGTTTTCAACCACTCTGGTGATGATTTCACCGTATTCAGGACCTCTATGATGGATCATCCCTCTTGCCTGAGCCAGAAGAGCCTTTTCTGGTACAGGTGTCGGTCCGGGAGTCATTAAAAGATGCTTTTTGTGGTGCGACATTATAACCACATCCTTTCCTTCTATTTATTAAGCCAGCTCATCATAGAGCGTAGCTTTTTACCCACTTTTTCTATCAAATGTTCTTTATCCTTGTTTCTTAAAGCATTAAATACAGGTCTTCCAGCCTGGTTTTCTAAAATCCATTCACGCGCAAATTCGCCACTCTGAATGCGTTCAAGTACTGCCTTCATATTGTTTCTCACATGTTCGTCAATTATCTTAGGTCCAACAGTAAGATCTCCGTACTCAGCAGTATTTGAAATAACCTCTCTCATTCCTGATATGCCTCGAGACTGAATGAGATCAACAATTAACTTCAATTCGTGAAGGCACTCAAAGTAGGCAACCTCAGGTTGATATCCTGCCTCCACAAGCGTTTCAAATCCAGCCTTAATGAGGGCTGTTGCACCACCACAAAGCACTGCCTGTTCACCAAAAAGGTCAGTTTCCGTCTCCTCCTTAAATGTCGTTTCTATAACTCCTGCTCGAGTGCAACCAATTCCCTTAGCATACGCTAGTGCCACATTTAGAGCGTTTCCAGTGTAATCTTGGTAAACTGCTACCAATCCAGGAGTTCCAGAACCTTCTTCGTATTGCTTTCTTACAAGATCTCCGGGACCCTTAGGTGCAACCATAATTACGTCAAGATATGGCTCTGGAACTATTTGATTGAAATGTATATTGAATCCATGAGCGAATAGAAGAGCCTTTCCTTCTTGTAGAAACTGCTTTATCTGAGCGTAAATGCTCTTATGTGCTTCATCAGGTGCAAGGAACGCAATCAGATCTCCCTTATTTGCTGCTTCCTCCACTGAAAGGACATAAAGCCCATCTGTTTCTGCTTTTTCCCAGCTTGGAGATCCTTTTCTCAAACCCACAACTACATTTATTCCTGAATCTTTTAAATTGAGAGCGTGAGCTCTTCCTTGAGAACCGTAGCCAATGATAGCTACCGTCTTTTCTTTTAAGTAGTTAAGATCTGCATCTGTCTCGTAGTAGATCTTTGCCATTTAAAATCTCTCCTCCTTTTCTATTTTCTTCCTCTGGAGACCGCAACCTTTCCTGTTCTTGCTAAATCTATTATGCGATAAGGTTTTAATAATGAGACTATGGCATCTATTTTATCCTCAGTTCCTGTTACTTCGATAGCCAGTGAATCCTGCGATACATCTACAATCTTTGCTCTAAAAATGTCACATATCTGAATTATTTCTGCCCTGGTTTCTTTGGTTGAATGAACCTTTATAAGGGCAAGTTCCCTCTCAACCGCCTCGTGGGGTAAAAAATCTTGAATTTTAAGAACATTTACCAGTTTATGCAGTTGCTTTTCCACCTGTTCAAGTGGTTTTCCCTCCAGATCAACAACTATTGTCATTCTTGAAAGATTTGGATTCTCTGTGGGGGCAACTGCAAGAGAGTGAATGTTAAAACCTCTTCTTCTAAAGAGACCAGCCACTCTTGCGAGAACCCCTGGTTTATTTTCCACTAAAACCGAAAGAGTGTGTTTCACCTTAATCGCCCCCTATGATTTCGTCGAGAGAGGCACCTGCAGGAACCATGGGAAATACATTCTCTTCCTCCTTGACTCTCGCATCCAAGACATACGGTCCTCTATGGTTTATCATTTCATCTATTTTTTCATCAAGTTCGCTAACTGAACTCACAACTGAAGCCTTTATTCCATAAGCTTCTGAGAGTTTTACGAAATCCGGAGAACCTTTTTCCAGATCGACAGCATAGTATCTTTTACCAAAGAAGAGTTCCTGCCATTGCCTGACCATTCCCAAGTATCTATTATTGATGATAACCACCTTAACAGGTAGATTGTATCTGGCAATTGTTCCTAAATCCTGAAGAACCATCTGGAATGAACCATCGCCATCAATGTCTATTACAAGGGCATTAGGTTTTCCAACCTGCGCACCTATGGCTGCAGGCAACCCAAACCCCATTGTTCCCAGTCCACCTGATGTTATGAATCTTCTCGGTCCATTCAACTCAATAAACTGGGCTGACCACATCTGATGTTGACCGACGCCGGTTGTAATAATCAGATCTTTATCATTTGCAGCCTTGCTGATTTTTGAAATTAGAAATTGAGGAGTTAGATCAGTTGAATCTGGTGTTTTAAGTGGCCACTTTTTCTTCCATTCAAAAACTTGCTCAACCCAAGCAAGGTGGTTTGTTTTTTTCAGATTATTGTTTTCAATCATCGTGTTAAGTTCTCTTAAAACTATTGCAGCATCACCTACAATTGGAACGTCAACCTTAACATTCTTTCCTATTTCAGCAGGATCGATATCTATGTGAACTATCTTTGCGTGCGGTGCAAATCTTTTCAGGTTTCCAGTTGCTCTGTCATCAAATCTAACACCCACTGCAAAAAGGAGGTCGCAGTTCATTATGGCGGTGTTTGTTGTTCTCGTTCCATGCATGCCAATCATACCCATATTTAACTCGTGGTTGTCTGGAAATGCACCTTTACCCATCAATGTCCAGGCAACCGGAATTCTAAAATTCTCAGCCAGTTTCTTAACTTCCTGGTGGGCGTTTGAAAGAACAACTCCACCACCAATAAACATAACTGGCTTTTCTGACTTCATCAGTTCTTCCAGTGCAAGTTTGATCTGCCTTGTATGTCCTCTTATGGTTGGTTTATAGCCAGGTAGGTTCACTTTTTCAGGAAATTTGAAATTTATGACCTGATTCTGAACATCTCTGGGCAAATCGATAACTACAGGTCCAGGTCTTCCTGTGGAAGCAATGTGAAATGCTTCAGCAAAAAGATATGGAATTTCATTTGCATCAGTTATTAAGTAACTGTGTTTAACAATAGGAAGCGTTATTCCTGTTATATCTGCTTCCTGGAAGGCATCTGTTCCTATCACGCTTGTTGCAACCTGACCGGTTATAGCAACAATAGGTATGGAATCCATATAAGCATTTGCTATTCCTGTAACAAGGTTCGTTGCACCAGGACCTGATGTTGCAGTGCATACACCCACTTTACCAGTAGCACGTGCATAGGCATCAGCAGCATGTGCGGCGCACTGTTCGTGCCTCATTAAATAGTATTTAATTTTTTCAGTTCTTGAAAGAGCATCAGTTAGTGGTAGTGTTGCGCCACCAGGAATCCCAAAGATATCTGTAACTCCAAGCAATTCAAGAGATTTGACGACTGCTTCTGCGCCGGTGAGCTTCATTCAAATTTCACCTTCTTCCTGCGATCGATTACTGCTCCCCTTGACGCTGAAGATACAAGTTGAGAATAAAGTGAGAGGTAACTGTTTTTTAGCGTCATTTTAGGTGGAGTCCAATTCTTTCTTCTTTCTTCAAGAACTTTATCATCGACCAAAAGTTCAAGTCGTTTTTCTTCAATATCGATAAGAATTTCGTCCCCTTCTTCAACCAAAGCGATAGGGCCTCCTTCAGCAGCCTCAGGTGAAACATGTCCTATCGCTGCACCCCTCGTTCCGCCAGAGAACCTTCCGTCTGTTATGAGTGCAGTATCTTTGTCTAAACCAAGCCCACAGATTGCAGAGGTTGGTTGGAGCATCTCGCGCATTCCAGGTCCTCCTTTAGGCCCCTCGTACCTTATGATAACAGCATCTCCTTTTTGGATTTTTCTGTTAAGAATTGCTTCAATTGCTTCCTCTTCAGAATTGAAAACCCTTGCCTTCAACTTTCTTTTCCAGACAGATTTATCAACTGCTGCTGACTTAACCACTGCACCTTCTGGTGCCAGGTTACCAAAGAGAATTGTTAAACCACCAGTTTGAGAGTAAGGATTTTCAATTGGTCTTATGACTTGAGTATTTTTGTTTTTAGCAACAGCTGTTCTTTCTTTAACAGTGCCTTCAACAGTTTTTGCATCGAGATGAATAAGATTTCTTTTTGAAAGCTCCATCATAACAGCAGAAATGCCGCCTGCTTCATATAGGTCGAATATGTGATGCTTTCCAGCTGGACTTATTCGGCAAAGATTTGGTGTTCTGTCGCTCACCTCGTTTATCTTTTCTAGAGAAAATTGAAGACCCAATTCGTGTATAAAGGCAAGAAGATGAAGTACTGTATTTGTTGAACAACCAAGTGCCATATCAACAGCAAGTGCGTTTTCTATGGATTTCTCATCGATGATTTCAGATACCTTTTTATTCTCAAGAGCAAGCTTGACTGATATTTTTCCTGTTTCTCTTGCCAGCCTAATTCTTTCTGAATAGACTGCAGGAACAGTTCCATTGCCAGGCAAAGCAAGACCTATTGCTTCTGTCAAACAGTTCATTGAGTTTGCAGTAAACATACCTGAACAGGAACCACATGTCGGGCAGGCTGTATTCTCCAGTTCGAGAAGTTCTTCTGAAGAGATTTCCCCTTTTACCGCTCTACCCACTGCTTCAAAAACTGTAATGAGGTCAGTTTCTGCAAGATTGGTTCTTCCAGTGAGCATCGGTCCACCTGAGATAAAAATTGCAGGGATATCGAGGCGAGCAGCAGCCATTAGCATGCCTGGCACTATCTTGTCGCAGTTTGGAATAAAAACCACTGCATCAAACTGATGAGCCTGAACCATCAGTTCTATGGAATCTGCAATAACTTCTCGAGATGGAAGAGAATATTTCATTCCTGTATGACCCATCGCCAGACCGTCGCAGATTCCAATTACGTTGAATTCGAAGGGTACTCCTCCTGATGCGTAAATTCCCTCTTTAACTGCCCTTGCAATTCTTTCTAAATGCATATGTCCAGGCACTATTTCATTAAAACTGTTGGCTATACCAATGAACGGCTTATTCATATCATCATCAGAGATTCCAAGAGATTTGAGGAGTGACCTGTGTGGAGCTCTTTCTAAACCTTTCTTTAAGGAATCACTTCTCACTTCAAAGGGCTCCTTTCGTAAAGAATATGCAAAAATGCGCAAGAATTGGTTAGTTATTTTCAGGAATTATAGTTATCAGTGTTAAGTAAATCAACAAAAAACGAGTTAAAATAACTGCTTATTTCATATACAATTCTAAAACCATGAAAGAATTAGAGTTTAAAGAAGGAGATCTTTGCACGGTTCGTATCATCAAGAAGAATTTCTTGGTGAAACTTAAGAGTGGAGAAATTCTACATACAAACAAAGGCTATGTCAGACATAATGACATAATTGGTATCTTGCCTGGCTCAAAACTCTTAACAAACCTCAATAAGCCAGTTTATGTTTTTCGCCCTAGTGTTGAAGATTTAGTATTTTCCGTAAAGAGGTTTACAAACATCAGTTATCCAAAGGAGATTGCCTGGATTGTTTTTTCTTTGGGTCTTAAAAATGGTATGAAGGTTCTTGAATCAGGTACCGGTTCTGGCTCGCTGGCAATAGCCCTTGCTTACTTTGTCTCACCTGAAGGAAGGGTAATAAGTTGCGAAAGAAGAGAAGAATTCATTGACGATGCAAGGAAAAGCATTGAGAAGGCAGGTCTTCTTGAGTATGTTGAATTACGCGCTGGAGACCTTAAAGATGCTGTCAGTGAAGTCAATTATTTTGATGCATGTGTGCTTGATTTACCAGAACCATGGGGAGTTTTAGAAACCGTGTATGATTCATTGAAACCTGGCGCACCTCTGGCCATTTTTGTTCCAACAGTGAATCAAGTTGAAAAAACAGTCATATCTTTGAGGAATTTTGGATTTATGCCACCTCAAACGATGGAGATACTTCATCGCTTCTGGGATATAAAGACAGGAGCCAGCAGACCGGAGTTCGAAATGAGAGGCCACACAGGTTTTATTGTCCAGACAAGAAAGATAATTTCAAGGGAGGACTTCTGATTGTCAAAGCCCTCACTTTTAGCAATCATCAATCCAGTATCAAGGCATGGAAAAGGAAAAGAGGATTCCTTAAGTGTCATTCCTAAATTGAAAGAATCTTTTGCAGTCGATATAGTGGAATCAGAAGGCAAGGGCCACATCGAAAAGATATCTCTTGAATCAAAAGGATTCGATGTTCTTCTTATCTGTGGTGGAGACGGTTCAGTTCATGAGGCTGTCAATGGAGTAATGAAGAGAAAGGATGAAAAGCCGATTCTTGCGTACCTCCCTGTTGGTTCAGGAAACGACTCAGCCCGTTCCTGTGGAATACCTTTTAACCTGAAAAAAGCGGTTAGCGTAATTACTAGTTTTAAGACAGCCAAAGTTGATGTAGGAAGAATGAACAACATTTATTACTCCAATTCACTTGGTATTGGACTAGACGGACTTGTAGCTGAAAAGGCTTATGAACTTAGGAACGTGACCAGGCTAAAAGGTGTGCCACTCTATTTAAAATCACTTCAATTGGTCTTAAAAGACTGGCAAAGTTTTACGTTGCGTTTCGAGTCAGAAGGCAAACTCGTCTATGAGAAACCAAGTATGCTTGCTGCAATAAATATAGGTAGATCTTATGGTGGTGGTTTCTTTGTAACGCCCGATGCTTTTATTGACGATGGTCTACTTGATATCTGTATTGTTGAAGAGATTCCTAATTATCAGGTTCCTATCAGGTTACCTTTCTTTATAATTGGCAAGTATAAATGGATGAAGGTTGCCCACACTCTTCGAGCAAAAAGTGTTAAAGTAGAAGCCAGTCGCGAGGTCTTCGTTCAGTTGGATGGAGAAACCTATAGAGTGAAAGATGCTGATATTCAGGTGATCGATAAGGCCCTGGAAGTTGTAGTTTCAGATAAGGCATTTCTCAGGAGCAAAAAGTGAACTTTATTTCTCTTTCAATTATTGTAGCTCTGGCTTCGTATCTGGTAGGTGCAATTCCTTTCAGTTATTTCGTCGCTAAATATGCCGCGAATAAAGAACTCACGAAAGTTGGAAGTGGAAATATCGGTGCCATGAATGTAAGAAGAGCTACCGGCTCATGGGCTTGGTTCACTGTTGCTATGGTGCTCGATGGTTTAAAAGGTTTGGTTCCAGTAATTCTTGCAGGTATTATCGCTACAAGATTGGGATATGACCCAAGAACACTAAAGGCAGTCGCGCTTAATTTTTCTGTTATAGGACATAACTTTTCGATATTTGCCTGGATATTAACTGGAAAAATTCTTTCTGGAAAAGGTCTTGCAACTGGTGGCGGTGGACTATTGGGGTACGAACCGATGTATCTTGTCTTTGCTCTGTTGGTCGGACTTCCTGTAATATTTCTAACAAAGTACCTGATTGCTGGTCAGATAGCTGCCCCACTGCTTCTTCCAATCTATGTATACTTTGTAAGAAAGGAAGATTTCTTACCGATACTAATCCTCTGTATTGTAGTTTTGATAAGACACCTGGAGAGACTTCCAGATTTTCTAAAAGGAAAGGAACCAAAGTATTTTATAAATGACAGAAAGAATGATTAGAGTTCAGCAGTTGATATCAAGAATTCTTTATTGCTTTTTATTAATTTTTCAGGGATTTTTATCTCTATGCTTTTATAAAGTTGTCTTCCCCTTCCCTGCTCTATTGTAATAGAGTAGTTAAAGCCAATTTTATTTTCATAACAGAGATCAGAGATGTAGTCCTTTGCAGATTCTTCATCAGGAATCTCTTCTCTGGGCCTCACCGTAATTTCTGCTAGAAATTCAAAAGAACCGTTCCCAAACTGATCAATTTCGTTGAATCCAGATGATAACTTGTTGACAGGTTGAAGAGTAAACTGTCCGAAGTTCAGTTGAATGATTTCCCCGTAGCTTAGAGATTCTTTCCTTGGGGCTTTTGCTATTCTTACAAGATATGTTTCTCCTATTGGTTCAGCATCTCCAATATTTAAATTACCTGCCTTTGTTTCTTCTTGAGGATTGTTGGGCATTATGTTGTGTATAAATCTAACGTAAAGTTTGATGTTTCCTGTGCTCTCATCAATAATCAACTTTTCAAGTTTTGCACTGATATCGATACTAAAAACTCCTTTATCCTTAATCGGATGTTTTTCATCAATCATCAGTCTAAATTCTTTAACTGAATTACAGGAGGAAAATATGAAAGCGAAAATCATTATCAAAAAAAGCATTTTAGTTTTCTGAGTGTGGTTCAACATGAACAACGACGTCCTTAACATTTTCAACCACCTCAGAGGTTTTCTCCTGGACTCGTGACGCTATTTCGTGCGCCATTTCAACTGTCAGTTTCTTATCGACCTCAATATCTATGTCCACATATATATCTTTACCACTTTTTCTGGCTTTTATTCTTGCAATTTTCTTCACACCATTAACACTCGATACTGCGTTCTTAATCGTTTCCATAGTTGAAGGATCCGGTCCTCTATCAAGCAAATCCGAAGAAGATGAGTATGCTGTCCTCAATCCAATGAATGAAATCACTATCGCTGTTATGAATGCTGCCAGTATATCTAAAAAGGCAGCTTTAAGAAAACTGGAAGCAGTTCCTATGACTGTGATTATAGAAGACAGTGCATCCTTATGATGGTCGATTGCAAGAGCTTCAAGAACTGGACTTTTTGTTTCAACTGCTCGCTTTTTTGTGTAAAAATAGAGCGATTCCTTAACTGCAACAACGGTTATTGCCACAAAAAATGAGTACCAACTCGGTATTTCGTGAATATTCTTTAAGAATTTTGAAAATGCATTGAAACCAAGAGCAATGCCACCTGCAAAAATTGCTAAACCCAGAAAAAGCGAAGCCAGATTCTCGATTTTGGTGTGTCCATACTGATGTTCTGAATCTGGTGGTTTCGCAGCAAGTAAAGTTGCTCCATAAAGAGAGATAAAAAGTATTATGTCAGCAGCAGATTCAAATCCATCATAAATCAATGCCAGGCTTTTTGAAAAATAACCTGCAAGAATCTTTGTTATCAGAAGTAGTAATGTAGCAATAAATGAAACTGCAAAAATCTTTCTTACTTTTTCATAATACATTTTTTAGCCTGTGATATTTCTTGCTATTTCTTCAGCCATTTCAAAAGTTGAAGCTGTCCCACCAAGATCGTAGGTTACTTTCTTCGCTTCTTTAATCGTCTTTTTAACAGCAAGCAAGAGTTTTTGAGCAGCATCTTTTTCTCCTAGATAATCGAGCATCATCCACGCTGATAATATCAGTGCGGTAGGGTTTGCTTTGTTCATTCCAGCATATTTAGGTGCGCTACCATGGACCGGTTCAAAAACAGCATATTCATCGCCAATGTTTGCACCAGGTGCTATACCTAAACCACCTACCAGGCCTGCAGCTAAATCAGAGATTATATCTCCATAGAGGTTTGGACAAAGAAGGCAGTCGTAATTTTCAGGATGCATTACAAGTTGCATACACATATTATCGACAATCCTATCTTCAAATTCGATCTCTTCATATTCTTTAGCTACTTCAGATGAGACTTTTAGAAACAGTCCATCTGAGAACTTCATTATGTTTGCCTTGTGCACAACAGTTACTTTCTTTCTTCCATGCTTTTTTGCATATTCAAAAGCAAATCTCGATATTCTTTCTGTTCCCCTTCTGGTGATTCTTTTAATAGATTCTGCGGTATCTTCATCGACCATTCTCTCTATTCCTGCATAAAGATCTTCTGTGTTCTCTCTAAAAACTATTAAATCTACATTCTCAAATTTACTCTTTGCTCCCTCTATACTGAATGCCGGTCTTACGCACGCATAAAGGTCAAGTTCTTTTCTTAAGGTAACATTTACAGATCTGAATCCTGTTCCAACTGGAGTGGTGATTGGACCCTTGATGGCAACTTTGGTATCTTTGATAGCATCCAAAACTTCATCAGGTAGAGGTGTACCATATTTGTCCATAACAGTTTGACCTGCATTCACTTCTACCCACTCAATATCAACACCAGTTGCTTCAACAGCGATTCTCATGGCCTCGCTTATTTCAGGGCCTATTCCGTCTCCAGGTATCAAGGTAATTCTGTGTTTTGCCATGAAAATCCCCCTTTACTTATATTAGAAACTGTATCCGCCATGTTTCTTGAAGTGCTCCACAAGTCCACCGTCAGAAAGTATTTTGATCATAAAATCAGGAAGTGGTTTGAAAGGAATATCAATTCCCTTTGTTACGTTTTTTATCAACCCTTCCTTTGGAAGGATTACCAGTTCATCACCATCGTCTATTAAATCGGTGTCGGCTTCTATAAGCATTAAACCAACGTTTACTGAATTTCTAAAAAATATCCTGGCAAAAGATTTTGCGATTACAGCTGAAACATTGGCATGTTTTATAGCAAGTGGCGCCTGTTCCCTTGAAGAACCACATCCAAAGTTCTTTCCAGCAACAATAAAATCTCCTGGGTTGAGTTTCGAGTAAAAATCAGGATCAAGATCTTCCATAATGTGTTTGGCAAGTTCGTTCATATCCAGTGTCTTAAATTTGTACCTGCCTGAGATTATGTAATCAGTATTTATGTCGTCACCGAACTTATGAGCCTTTCCTTTAAGTTCCATATTTTATGCACTCCTAACTAATATATTTTCTAGGGTCAGCAATCTTTCCTTCGAGAGCAGATGCTGCAACAGTAGCTGGTGAAGCGAGATAAATAAACGCGTTTGGATTGCCCATACGACCCTTGAAATTCCTGTTTGCAGTTGAAATCACATTTTCACCATCTGCTGGAACACCGTTATGTGTGCCTACACAGGCACCACAGCCAGGAGTTACAAAAACTGCCCCAGCATCAAGCAGAACCTCAAAAATTCCAGATTTTACTGCTTCTTTAAGTACCTTCTTGGATGCAGGGGCAATAATTAGTCTTGTGTCTGGGTTTATTTTCTTACCGGCAAGAATTCTTGCAGCGATTTCAAGATCTTCCAATCTTCCATTGGTGCAGGTACCGATAAATGCTTGCTGAATTGGGGTTCCCTCCAGTTCTTCAAGAGGTTTTACATTATCAACCGTATGAGGTGCTGCTACTAACGGAGTCAACTTATTCACATCAATTTCAACTTCATTCTCATAAACCGCATCTTTGTCAGGAAATACAGGCACAAAATTCCTTTTTGAATGCGACCTTGCGTAACTTATGGAAACATCGTCTGGAAGGAATAGACCTACCTTGGCACCAACTTCTATAGCCATATTGGCTATTGTGAATCGAGCATCCATAGAAAGTTCACTTATTGTACTTCCATGGTATTCAAGTGCTTTATACGTGGCTCCATCAGCAGTAAGTCTTCTTGCTATCTCAAGAAATATATCTTTTGAAAAAACTCCTTTTGGCAGGTTTCCGTTAAGGATTATCTTAATTGTCTCAGGAACTTTAAACCAGGTCTTTCCGGATATCATTGCAGCAGCAAGGTCTGTTGAACCCACCCCGGTTGCAAAAGCTCCAAGAGCACCATAAGTGCAGGTATGTGAATCTGCACCTATAACAACATCTCCGGGAACCACATGACCCATCTCAGGAAGAAGTTGATGACAGACGCCATCTCCGATATCGTAGAGGATTACACCGGTTTCACGTGCAAATTTTCTCATCATATCGTGTAGTTGCGAAACACCGTGGTTTGGAGAAGGAGAACTGTGATCTATAACGAGCGCGATTTTGGATGGATCAAAAACTTTTTTACCACCCATCTCCTTAAAGACTTTGATTGCAAGCGGTGACGTACCGTCCTGCCCCATCATAAAATCTAAATCTACAAGAACAATTTCTCCTTCACTGACAGGTCTACCGACTTTTTTTGATAGAATTGCTTGTGCAAGGGTCATTCCCATCTTCTTGCTCCTTATCCTCCTTTTTTAGGACCCTTCTTTCATTTGCTTATAGATGAGCATAAGTTCCTTGTCAAACAAAGCACGCTTCAGTTCGATTGCTGTTTTTCTTACGAGAGGAAGAAGTTGATTTGCTTCCTCTCTTGAGAGTTCTATTCCGTATTCTCTGAATTTTGCCACCAGTGCATGAGTTCCAGAATGCTTTCCGATAAGAATCTGCCTTTCAAGTCCAACCTCTTCAGGAGAGAAAGCTTCATATGTTTTTGGATCTTTAAGAACTCCATCGGCGTGAATACCGCTTTCGTGTGCAAATACGTTGGCTCCGACAACTGCTTTCCATACTGGCACAGTGCGAGAGGATGCCTTTGCAACATATTCTGCAAGTTCTCTGAACATAGATGTTTTTATAGGTAAGTCTATGCCCATCGTCAGTTTCAAGGCCATCACAACTTCTTCAATTGGAGCGTTTCCTGCTCTTTCTCCGAGACCCATCACAGTTGTATTTACCCACTTTGCACCTGCTTTTACGCCTGCTAAAGCGTTTGCAGTTGCAAGTCCAAGGTCATTATGAGTGTGCATTTCCACATCAATTCCAGTTTCATCAATTATCGTCTTAATAATCTCGTAGGTCTTGAATGGTTCCATCAGGCCTATTGTGTCGCAAAACCTGAATCTATCAGCACCGTGCTCTTTTGCCGTTCTTGCAACCTCGATGAGGAACTCAATATCTGCCCTAGAAGCATCCTCTCCATTTACTGAAACATAAAGATCGTGAGATTTAGCGAAGTCTACAGATTTTTTAATTGCATCAATAACCCACTCTCTTGAAGTGCGGAGTTTGTGTTGGATATGTATATCAGAAACGGCAATCGATACAGCGATTGCTTTAACACCTGTGTCAAGCGAATGCTTGATATCATCGATGACAGCACGGTTCCAGGCAAGAATTGAACAGGGAAGATCGAGATCAACTATTTTCTTAATAACTTCCTTTTCGTCGCCACCCATAGCAGGTATTCCTGCTTCGATTTGATCAACACCAATTTCAGCAAGCATCCTCGCAATGGTGATCTTTTCGTGATTGGAAAAGACAACACCGGCAGTCTGCTCTCCATCCCTTAATGTTGTGTCGTCGATGAAAACTTTTCTTTCGGTCATCGCTAAAACCTCCGAGGCATTGGTTGAATAAAAATTGAATAGTTATTTTGCATTAATTTTAAGTTTAAATCAATTTTATTTTTAAAATTTGACCAAACCAAAATATCTCTTAACCAAAAATATTAGTATGTCAGCATACATTTTCAATCTGAATATAAAACCAGAAAATATTCCAGATTTCTCTTCTTTGAGAAATTGGGATACCCCTTCAAGTTCAACATAGACAATTTTATATCCACGTTTCTTGCAAAAATCGTTCAGAAAAACTTCAACAGCAAACCCAAATCTTGAAAGATCTGGTAAGGATTGCACCAACTCGTTTCTTATGGCTCTCTGTCCTGTAATATTTGGAGTGATAAAATGCGATAGGTTGGTTGCAAGCCTGCCTTTTGAAAGCCTTCCTAAAACCATACCAACAGATTTATCTTTAAGTGGTTCTAACATCTTTCTTAAATGATCTTCTTTCAAACCATACAGATCAGCATCAATAAAAAGATATATATTGGCCTTATATTTTCTTAATGCCGTTTCCAGAGCAGCCGCTTTTCCTTCATTGACCGGCTTTTTAATAACATGCGCTCCTGCTTTTCTTGCTTCTTCTGCAGTCTTATCAGTTGAACCATCATCAACGACTACTGTTAGATCAGCCACTCCTGAATTTACAACTACCTCGACTACCTTGCCTACCCTGCCCTCCTCGTTAAAAGCAGGAATAATGGCAATGATTTCGAAGATCTTATCATCCTTCATAGACTGCGCTGAACTTTGAGTATTCATTGTTTTTCCAGTCATTTAGATATTCAATCAAATTTTCCGTCGAGACCAGAACTCTTTCTCCTGTGCTTCTTATTTTTATCTCAACTTTTGACTCTTCAAGGAATTTCTTGCCTACAATAATCTGAAGTGGGATGCCAATCAGGTCAGCGTCAGAAAACTTTACACCAGGTGTGACATCTTCTCTATCGTCGTAAAGAACTTCAAATCCATTGTTTGAAAGAAGTTCATAAAGGTTTTCAGCTGTGTTCTTAAGGAGTTTATCAGCTGGATTGAGTAGTAGCAGGTGAAGTTCAAAAGGTGCAATTGGTAAAGGCAGAAACATACCCCTATCGTCATTGTTTTGCTCGACTGCTGCTGAAAGAATTCGTGAAACTCCGATTCCATAACAACCCATAAAGAAAGGCTTTCTTTCTCCCTTTTCGTTCAAGAAACAGGCATCCAAAGATTCAGAGTACTTCGTACCCAATTGAAAGATGTGACCGACTTCGATGGCCTTTTCTTCTTTAATAGCCTCACCGCAGTTGGGGCAAGCATCTTCATCCTTTGCTTCAGCAATATCAGCAACAATGTCAGCGACAAAATCTCTTCCATATGTTACTCCAGTAAGATGGTAGTCCTTTTCGTTGGCACCTGTAACTCCGTTTTTGAAGTCCACGATTCTCTCATCTATAACAATCACCACGCCTGGCAATATTTCTTTCAGGCCAACTGGACCCACATAACCAAAAGGTAGTCCCAGTTTTTCAAAATCGTCTGGATTAATAAGCTCAACATTATTGACCCCAAGCGCTGTCTGAATTTTTGTTTCAACAGCCTCTCTGTCTCCAGGTATTACCGCAGCAACATAACCCTTTTCAGTCCTGTAAATCATAGTTTTTATGAGCATCGTTTCTGGAACAGATAAGAACTGGGCTACATCATTAACACTCATTCTTGCAGGTGTATGCATTTTAGTTAGAGCCCGATCTTCTTCTGGCCATTTGTAAGTGAATTTACTTTTTGCAAGTTCTCTGTTTGCGGCATATCCACAATTGGAGCAAACAAAGATGCTATCTTCACCGATCTCGGCTAAAGCCATAAATTCTTCTGAATCTGAACCACCGATCAATCCTGTGTGGGCTTTTACTGCTATAAATTTAAGTCCTACCCTTCGAAAAACATTGTTATAGGCTTTCCTCATTTTCTCATAGGATTCCTTTAAGCCATCCTCGTCAACGTCAAAACTATATGCATCCTTCATAATGAACTCACGAGCCCTTATCAAACCGAAACGAGGTCGAGGCTCGTCTCTAAACTTAGGCTGAATCTGGTAAAGATTTAAAGGAAGTTCCTTATAGGAACGTACATCAAGAGAGACAAGTGTTGTAATGAGTTCTTCATGAGTTGGACCTAAAGCAAAATCTCTTCCCTTTCTGTCTTTTAGTTTCATCATCATTGGACCGTAAGCGTCCCATCTGCCTGTTTTCTCCCATAATTCCTTGGGTTGAAGCGCTGGCATAAGAATTTCCTGAGCACCAAACCTATTCATTTCTTCCCTGACGATGTTCTCTATTTTTTGTAGAGACCTTTTTCCCAACGGCAAGAATGTATAGACTCCAGCTGCCACCTTCCGAATATATCCTGCTCTTATTAGTAGACGATGTGATTGAACCTCTGCTTCTGCCGGATTTTCCTTTAAAGTTGGTACATAGAATTTGCTCTGCCTCATCCATCCTCCTTCAGATATTCTTCTTTAATTAGTTTCAGTAGATATTCAAAAGCCTCAGAACTGCTGTACACTCCCAATGGTTTACCTTTCTTAAAAAGCATAACGCCTCTCTTGGTTCCTGCAAGACCTAGGTCAGCGTCTCTTGCTTCACCAGGTCCATTAACTTCACAGCCCATAACCGCAACTTTAAGCGGTATTTTAACTGATAAAAGCATGTTTTCCACTTCAGAGGCTATCTTTTCTACATCTATTGTTGTCCTTGCGCATGTCGGGCACGAAATAACTATAGGTCCCTTCCTCAATTCAAGCGATTTTAGTATCTCAATGCCTGCCCTTACCTCATCAACAGGGTCAGAGGATAATGAAACGCGTATTGTATCTCCAATTCCATTATGGAGAAGTATTGAAATTGCTACTGCAGATCTGATGCTTCCTGAGAATTTTGTCCCTGATTCTGTAACTCCCAAGTGAAATGGATAATCGAATACTTCAGCCAGTTTGGAATAGGTCTCGATAGTTTCTATAACAGACGAACTTTTTGCTGAAATAACGATATCAAAGAAACCTTCATCTTCAAAGAAAGAAACCCAATATTTTGCAGCCTCAATGAGTGCTTCGGTGTGATTCAGGCCTTTAAATTTTCTTGGAAGAGAAGCTGCGTTCAGACCAATTCTTATAGGCACATTATATTCTTTGCATAACTTGATGATCTCTTTTACTGATTTTTCAGATCCAATAGTGCCAGGGTTGATTCTTATTTTTGCAGCCCCATTTATTACAGCAGCAAGGGCTAGCTTATAATTAAAATGAATATCCGCAACGACAGGAATACCTATTGAACTGACTATTGATCTAAGCGCATCTGCTGAATCTTCGTCAGGAATTGATACACGAACTAAATCTGCTCCAGCCTCTTCTATTTTTTTTATCTGCGCAATAGTTTTCTTAATATCTCTTGTATCTGTATTGGTCATTGTCTGAACAGATATAGGGTATTCTCCACCAATAAAGAGGTTTCCCACCCGAACTGCTCTGGTTTTTCTTCTCTTCACTACTGCACCCGCCTAGAAATTTAAATGAAAATATCTCTGAATATCTGAAATAAGGAGATAAATCATAAGATATGCAAATAGGAGTATGCCAAACAGCTGGATCAAAGCCAGAGCATTTTGAGGTATCTTTTTCTTTATTGCCCTTTCAAGAAAGATAATAACGATTCTTCCACCGTCCAGCGGAGGAATTGGAAGGAGGTTTACAAGACCAAGGTTTATGCTTATGAGACCGATGAGGAACAAGTAGAAGTCAAAACCTACCTTAACTGCTCTGGAAGTCTCAACAACTATACCGACAGGACCTGTGCTCTGCTTCAGTAAGTCACCCTTGAAGGCTTCGCTAAACAGTAATTTGACGAATGTCACCAGCATACCGGCAGTAAGTTTCGTCGACTCTAAAAGAGCGCTAAATGGAGAAAGTCTTTTTACGGTGGTTTTTGATTGAACTCCGAGAAATCCTTTATTGTTCTTTTCTCCTATGGTTGCTCTTATCCTGATTTCTTTATCATTTCTCTTTATAATTAATTCAACCTGTCTGTTTGGGTTTTTCGAAACAAAATCTGAAATATCCTGCCATTCTCTGACTTTCATAGAATCTATTCTTAAGATCTTGTCGCCAGGCTGAATACCTGCTTTCTCTGCTGGACTTTGTGGTATAACTTTGTCAATAGTTGTTGTCGGATATCCTGGAACACCATAGACAAACATTATGGCAAAAATGAGAATCGCAATAAGAAAATTAAAGAAAGCTCCTGCTGCTACAACCAGCGCTTGAACATACCATGGCTTGTGGATGAATGATTCAGGATTCTGACTTAAATTTGGGTCATTTGGATCCTCAAACTCGCCATAGAGTCTAACATAACCACCAAAAGGAATTGCTGAGATACCATATACAGTATCTCCTTTTTTAAACTTAATAATCTTTGGGCCTGGAAGACCAATTACAAACTCCTCAACCCTTATACGAAAGATCCTTGCTATTAAGAAATGACCGAACTCATGGGCAAGTATGAGTATGGCAACCCCGAGAATGGCTAAGAAAACTCCCAGACGTGTTCCTCCTTTCTAAATTTTCATCTCTTTAATAATGCTAATTGCCTTAGTGCGTGCGGTTTGATCAGTTTCAACAATATCTTTAATGCTTTCCATCTTCCTCCACGTAAAGGATGAAAGAGTTCTTTCCACCACCTTTGATATATCAGTAAATTTTATGCTACCAGATAAAAATGCTCTAACAGCAACTTCGTTGGCAGCATTAAGAATTACAGGCATATTACCACCACGTTTACCTGCTTCATAAGCGAGATTAAGCGCAGGAAATTTTTCATTATCAGGTCTTTCAAATTCAAGCGTCATATTTGAGTAAGGCAATGGGTCGATTATCTGTTCCCTTCTCTGTGGATAAAATAGAGCATACTCTATTGGAAGCCTCATATCGGGCTTTGAGAGAACGGCCTTAATGGTGCCATCAGAAAAAAGGATCATTCCGTGCACAATGCTCTGTCTGTGTATCACAACCTTGATCTTCTCATATGGGATATTGAACAGGTAGTGGGCTTCAATCACTTCAAGTCCTTTGTTCATCAGTGTTGCTGAATCAATAGTTATTTTTTGACCCATTTTCCAGGTGGGGTGCTTCAATGCATCCTCAGAAGTAACTTTTTCTAACTCTTCGAGCGAGAGATTAAAAAATGGACCACCAGAAGCTGTTAAGATTATCTGGCTTACAGTTTCAATTTGTTCCCCAAGAAGCGCTTGAAAAATGGCAGAATGTTCAGAATCTACAGGTATTACAAACTTTCTCCAGTTAGGAAGGTAATCCTGTATGAAGCCTCCACCAATAACGAGAGATTCCTTGTTTGCAAGCAAAAGCGTCTTTGCCGATAATATGGATGCGATTGTTATCTTTAAACCCGATGCACCTACCAATGCGTTAAGAACAACTTCAACTTCTTCTGAGCGAATTAACTCTGTTGCTTGTTTGAAGTTAATCAGTTTGTAACCTACCTGAGGATCATCTTTTAATGATTCAAATGACTGTGCATCTGGAGTTGAGATGTATCTTGCGTTAAATTCGAGAGCCTGCTCTTTAAGAAGAAAATAATTCTTGTACCCAGTAAGGAGCACAATTTCAAATTCGTTTCTATAGTGAGAGATAACTTCAAGCGCCTGCCGTCCAATAGAACCTGTTGAACCAAATATGGCAATCTTTTTCACTGCCATTTTAAAAACTCCAAAAATTAATTAATGACGAAATTGTAAGAACCATCAACAAACTATCAAACCTATCGAGAATGCCACCATGACCTGGAAGTATCTTTCCTGAATCCTTGACATTGTAGAAGCGTTTATAATGAGATTCAAACAAATCACCTGCGAAGGCAGCGATGCTTAAAATCAACCCATATATTATAGCACTCAAGATTTTGAAATCCCCCTTACTTACGATTAAAGCAATCGTTAAGGTGGCTGTTCCTGCAAGAATGCCAATGATTGTACCTTCCACAGTCTTGTTTGGAGATATTGAAGGAGCAATCTTTTTTCTACCAAGAGAGAGTCCTGCAAAATATGCAAAAGTATCGTTTGCCCAGACAAGCAAGAGTAAATATATCAAAGGAAAAAGCGAATTTTCAGTCTTTGAATACCTGTAAAACCAACTGAAGGCATGCATGGTGTAAACCGTAAATATAAAAGGGTAAAAATTGGACCTTTTCTTTTGATTTTTAAAGGCAAGTATTGGGAGAAGAATAAAAATAGCATAAAAGTAAGCTTTTTCAGTAAAAAAGTAAACTGAAGCAAGAGATGTAAAAACGGTAATAATCTGCTGAGTTATTGTGAATCCAGCAATTCTTGATATTTCTATTGAGGAGAAAATCACAAGTAAAGCTACAAGGAGATAAGCGTATATGCCACCAAGATAGATAAGAATAAGAAGCAATAGGCCACCAATAATTGCCGTTATAACTCTTTCCTTAAGCATTAAAACTCCGCCAGGCCACCAAAACGCCTTTTTCTCCTTGAATAGTCCATTAGTGCTTTAAAGAATTCACTTTTTTTAAAATCAGGAAACAGTGTCTTTGTAAAGTATAGTTCTGAATAGGCAGACTGCCATAGATAGAAATTTGATATTCTAATCTCTCCACTCGTTCTTATGATTAGATCGGGATCAGGCATTTCAGGTTCGTAAAGAAGTTCTCTGAATTTCTCCTCTTTTGCTTCGAACGAATCCGGATTCTCAATTATCTTTTCAACAGCTTCGAGAATCTCTCTTCTTCCAGAATAATTAATTAACATATAGAGTGTAAGCCTGTCATTTTTAGATGTTTTCTTCTCTGCCTCTTCAAAACTTTTTATAAGAAACTCTGGTAGATTTCTTCTTGATCCTACCAGTTTGATTTTTACACCATTGCTGTTGAGTTCTTCAAGGTTCTCTTTAAGTTGTTCTTCTATGAGTTTAAGTATTGAATCAACTTCTTCTTTAGGCCTCTTCCAGTTCTCAGTGGAGAAAGCAAATAGAGATAAATATCTTATTTTAGATTGGAGGCTTGCTTCAATTATCTTTCTTATGCTTCTGGTAGCAGCTCTGTGACCTGCTGTCCTTGGAAGTCCTCTTTTTTTTGCCCACCTACCGTTGCCGTCCATAATAATGGCAACATGGGAAGGCAAATTTTTCAATTTCTTTATCTTGAAATGGTAATAGCGCGAAAGAATTTCGTCGAGATATTCGTTAAGAGAAAACATCTTAAACTGTCATTATTTCTTCTTCTTTTACTTTCAAATCTTTATCGATTTCGTCTATGAATTTATCTGTCAGTTTCTGTACTTCATCGAGGTAGTGATGATATTCGTCTTCAGAAATTAAACTTTCATTTTTCATTTTCTTGAATTCCTCGTTAATCTCACGACGAATATTTCTTATAGCCACCCTTGCCTCTTCAGCCATCTGTCTGACAATCTTAACTAGTTCACGCCTTCTCTCTTCAGTTAGAGGAGGAAAAGGAAGGCGAATGATATTTCCATCATTTGAAGGTGTTATTCCAAGGTCAGATGCTTGAATTGCTTTCTCGATTTGCGAAATTATTGACTTGTCGAATGGCTGAATGACCATTAAATGGGGTTCTGGAACAGAAATATTGGCAAGATGTGGTATAGGTGTCGGTGCTCCATAGTAGTCAACTTTTATGTGCTCAAGAAGGGCTGGCGATGGTCTTCCTGTTCTTACAGTTGAGAATTCCTTATGCATTACTTCAAGGCTTTTTTTCATTCGTTCAATGGCTTCCTGTAGCAGAGGGTGTTTTTGCATCTTTATCAACCCCTTTGATTATTAATAATGGTACCGATTTCCTCCCCTGATATTACCTTCTTTATGTTACCTTTGTTAAGAAGGTTAAAAACAATGATTGGCAGGTTGTTGTCCATACAAAGAGAAATAGCAGTTGAATCCATAACCTCTAAACCCATATTAAGAACATCGATATAATTTAGTTTCCTGTAAAGTTTTGCGTTTGGGTTTTGCATTGGATCAGAATCATAAACACCCTCAACCTTGGTTGCCTTTAATATTACCTCTGCGCCTATTTCAAGTGCCCTTAAAGCAGCCGCAGTATCAGTTGAAAAGAATGGATTTCCTGTGCCAGCGGCAAAAATAACAACCCTACCCTTTTCTAAGTGTCTGATAGCACGTCTTCTGATATAGGGTTCAGCAACTTCCTGCATTGTAATTGCAGACTGGACACGTGTATGTACACCAATCTTTTCAAGAAAGTACTGTAAGGAAAGTGCGTTCATTACTGTGGCAAGCATTCCGATGTAATCAGCAGTTGCCCTATCCATTCCTTTTGCAGAAGCCTGGAGACCTCTAAAGAAGTTGCCTCCACCAACGATTATGGCTATTTGAGCACCAAACTGTTGGACTTCAGCAATTTCCTTCGATATTTCGAGTATTTTTTCAGAATCAATACCAAAACCCTGAGAACCTGAAAGAGCCTCTCCGCTCAGTTTGAGCAAAACCCTCTTATATTTAATGTTGGTGGAACGTTCCGAGTCCAATTCTGCCTCGCTCTTAAGAGTGTTCTCCAAGTTCAAAGCGAACAAATCTTCGAATCACTATGTTTTCACCGAGTTTTGCTGCCATCTCGCCGAGATAATCTTTAATTTTGATATCAGGATTCTTAATGAATGATTGATCAAGGAGGCAGACCTGCTCATAAAATTTTTCCATTTTTCCTTCGACAATCTTCTCCTTAATGTGGTCAGGTTTGTTCTCATCCTTCATCTGTTCAAAATAGATCTGTCGCTCTTTTTCAATCAATTCATCAGGAACATCTTCTCTTGAAACATACAAAGGAGCTTGAGCTGCCACCTGCATAGCGAGATCGTGAACAAATTTCTTAAACTCTTCATTTCTGGCAACAAAATCAGTTTCACAGTTTACCTCAATTAGAACGCCCACGCGACCCTGGAAATGAATGTAGGCATCGATAAGACCTTCTTTTGCCTCCCTTTCGGCTCTCTTGGCAAGTGCTGACAATCCTTTTTGTCTGAGCCATTCAATGGCTTTTTCAAAATCACCATTTGCTTCATTCAGCGCTTGCTTGCAATCCATAATTCCAGCGCCAGTGATTTCTCTAAGTTTCTTAATATCCTGTGCTGATATTTCCATCTTACAAATCCCTCCTTAAAATACTATTCAGAATCTTCTTCTGGTTCAAATACTCTAATTCCAGCAATTTCTTCTTCTGTTGCTAGTTCATCATCACTCATAGGAGCTGCTTTGGCTCTTGTTTCTTGTTCATCCTCAGAAACAAAAACATGGATCAACTCAGATTCCTCTTCTGCAGCCGCTTCTTCTTCCTTCTTTGATTCAAAAATTCCCTTTCCTTCAATGACAGCATCAGCAATTGTCTTTGCAAGAAGGTTTGCTGAACGTATGGCATCGTCGTTTCCAGGTATGATTACATCCACCTCATCAGGATCACAGTTTGTGTCAATCACAGCAACAATCGGTACACCAAGTTTCCTTGCTTCCTTAACAGCTATTTCTTCTTTCTTCGTGTCAATTATAAAAACAGCATCAGGAATTCTTTTCATATTTCTTATTCCACCGAGGTTTCTCCTTAATTTTTCGAGTTCTTTTTCAAGCATCATTCTTTCTTTTTTTGGGTAAAAAGATAACTCTCCTGATTCGGCCATTCTTTCTAATTCTATTAATCTATCGATTCTTTTTGAGATGGTCTGCCAGTTTGTAAGCATTCCGCCCAACCATCTGTAGTTTACATAGGGCATATCACATCTTTCAGCATGTTCCTTTATAGCATCACGCGCTTGTTTCTTGGTTCCAACGAAGAGCAGAGTACCACCTTCAGCAGCAAGATCTCTGACATAGTTGTACGCTTGCTCAAGCATAGTGATTGTTTTCTGGAGATCGATGATGTAGATTCCGTGCCGCTCTGTAAAAATATAAGGCTTCATCTTAGGATTCCAGCGGCGGGTTTGGTGGCCGAAATGAACACCGGCCTCAAGAAGGTCTTTCATAGTAACTTCAAACGGCATTCTAAATCCCTCCCGGTTTTTTATTCTCCACCAGCCATAGCCCCGTCTAGGTACAGGGACCGGTATTAGACGGCCAGTGTACGATTTAAATCCAGATTAACGAATGATATCAGAAGGAAGGCAAAAAGTAAACTGGAAAAAGTCTAATATATCTCTTTGAGTTGAGTTCTTAATCTGGAAATTGCTTTTGAGTGCAATTGCGAAGCCCTGGATTCAGTCACACCCAAAAGTTCTCCTATTTCTTTAAGGGTCAGTCCAGAGTAATAGTACAGAATAATTACCTTTCGCTCTTTTTCAGGTAATTCTTGGATTGCTTTTATCAGTAACTCTTTTATTTCTTTTTCTTCAGCAGCCTCAAAAGGATCAATGGCATCCTTATCAGCAATTGAATAGTAAACTGATTTTTCATCTTCTCTGCTATCAGCTGATGGAAAGGAATCTTCAAGGGCAACTATTGATGAAAACCTTGCCTCAGCAAGAATCTGCTGAAGTTCCTCAACAGAGATATTCATTGCTTCAGCAATCTCTTCTTCGGTGGGTGGTCTATTAAGTTTACTTTCAAGTTCTGCACAGACTCTGTCTATTTCTTTTACCTTAAATCTCAATGTCCTTGGTAGCCAATCAAGAGAGCGAAGACTATCGATAATCGCACCTTTTATCCTTGAAAGAGCGTATGTTTCAAATTTGATATCTCTATTGGGATCAAATTTCTCAATTGCGTCTATTAAACCAAGTATGCCATTTTGAATAAGGTCCTGAATGTCAATGGATTTTGGCAGGTTTGAAGCAATCCGTCCTGCAATATACTTTGCAAGGGGTGAGTAATAAATGATTAGCTTCTGTCTTGCAGAATCCTTCCCTTGCTCTTTATATTCTTTCCAGAGCTTTTCGAGCTCTTTTTTTGAAAGCTCCAAATCAGATGTCATTACCAATTCTTCCGCTTCTCCTTCAATTTCTGGGATGAGTTTTCATATAAATTCTTTGCAACCAACTCTTATCGGTATGAGTATAAACCTGTGTTGTATTAAGCGATGAATGTCCTAAAATCTCCTGAACAATTCTAACATCTACTCCTCGTGCTAAGAGATGTGTGGCAAGACTGTGTCTTAAAGCGTGGGGTGAAATTTTTGCAGAGAGTCCTACGCTCAATACCATATTTCTCAAACTCTTTCTTGCTGCTGTATCTGATAGGTGGTTTTCTTTTTTTCCAGGAAAAATATATTCATTTGCACTATCTTCTAACAACTCAGGTCTTATTGATCTTAGATAGTTCTCCAATTCAACTTTTAATTTATAAGGCAGAGGTATTATTCTTTCTTTTTTTCCTTTGCCCTTGATTTTAAATTGTGAAGAGTAACTATCGTAATCAGAAATTTTCAGGTTTAAAGCCTCTGAGATTCTTAGACCACATCCATAAACCACTTTGAAAAGAATTAGGTTGCGGTGTTCTTTTAACGTCTTTGGATTAAAAGAATCAAATAGCGTTTCTGCTTCAGATTCAGAAAGAAAAACCGGAAGATTTGATGGAATCTTTGGTGTTGAAAGAGCTTGAGCAGGATTATTAGATATCATTCCAGATTTTTTAGCCCATCTGTAAAAGCTTTTAATTGCAGCGATTCTTCTTGCAACTGTTTTTGGTGAAAGATTCAAAGTTGATTGAAGTGCAATAAAACGACGAAGATGAGTCGAAGATAGTTTTTCATCACCTATTAAGTCAATTCCCTGTCTTTCTAAAAAAGACTGAAGTATTTTTAAATCAGAAATGTATGATTTTACCGTTTGATAACTATAGCCTTTAATTTTTAGCAGATATTCTGAAAATGCATGCAAAATATCGGTTTTCTGGTGCTTCATGCGATGATTATAACAAATTACTTGTAAAATTTAGCAAATCTTTAATTGCCCTTTCTGTGTAGGCAAAATAACGAATCTTCCTTGGTAGTTTTTTCTCTAAGGGCGGAAGGAGACCAAAGCTTGCATGCATCGGTTCTAGTTTTTCCTTTCTTTCCTCTGATGTTAAGTATCGAATGAGAGAACCTAAAGCAGTAGTCTCTGGCAAGACTACTGGTTTTTTAGAAACAAGAAGCCTGTAAGCATTTATTGCAGCGACAAGGCCTGTGGCTATTGCTTCAACATATCCTTCTGAACCTGTTATCTGCCCTGCAAAGAAGATAGAAGGATCGTTTTTAAGTGAAAGATAAGGTGTCAGAAGTTTGTTGCTTTCAATGTAGGTATTCAAATGCATTTTTCCATATCGAGCAAATTCAGCATTTTGAAGCCCAGGAATCATTCGAAAGATTCTTTTTTGTTCCTTATAGGTCAGATTAGTTTGAAATCCAACCATATTGTAGAGCTGTTTTGCAACATCATCCTGTCTTAACTGAACCACAGCGTAAGGTCTTTTTCCAGTTCTTGGCTCCACTATCCCGACCGGTTTTAAAGGTCCAAAAAGAAGTGTCTTTTCTCCTCTCTTTGCCATTTCCTCAATCGGAAGACAGGCTTCGAAGTACCTTTCCTCTCCTTCTATTTTTAAAGGATGCTTTTCAGCATTTAGAATTTCCCTGTAGAAATTTTCAAATTCTTCTTTTGTCATTGGACAGTTGATATAACTTCCTTCTCCCTTTCCGTATCTATCTTGAATGAATGCTTTTGAAAGATCGATGGTTTCTGCATAGATTAATGGCGCGACTGCATCAAAAAAGTGAAGGAACGAATCATCTCCCAATATCTTTTTCAAACTTTCAAGAAGAGGCTTTGATGTGAGTGGTCCAGATGCTACTATAAGTGGGCGCTGATCTGGTATTTCAGTGACCTCTTCTCTCCTTATTTCTATCAAAGGATTTTCTTCCAGTAATTTTGTGACCTCGCTCGAAAATGCCTCTCTATCAACAGATAAGGAAACCCCTGCCGGTACTCTCGTTCTTAAAGATATCTTGAGCAATTCTGAATCAAGTATGTTCAGTTCAGCTTTTAAAAGTCCAGCAGCCCTTGAAAGTTCAATTGAACGAAAGGAATTGGAGCACACTAGTTCTGCCAGCATTCCTGATCTATGCGCACCTGTCATTTTCTTTGGTCTCATTTCGTAAAGTATGACCCTTATTCCCCTTTTTGCGAGTTGCAAGGCTGCCTCAGAACCAGCCAGCCCTCCGCCAATAATGATTGCTGTCTTTTCTTGCATTTTCTGACTCCACAAATCTTTTTTGCAGGTTCAATATTTTATAACCTGGTGCTTGAAACAACCAAACTTACAATATCATCAGTTGAGTAAACGATTTCAGCCCCTTCTTTCATTGCAAGAATATTTCCAGAGTATTCTTTGGAAAAAGGTGATGATGGAAGAGCCAGGGGTTGCTCATTCATCTCTGAGAGAAGATTAAGGACTGACCTTAGTTGATTATCGTCTCTATGTTTAAAGATAAGAACTGATATCTGCACGTTAGCATTCAGCACAATTGCCTGAAGCATCTTTTCAATAGTTAAATCACCTGTTCTTCCGTAGGGTCTAATTAAATTTAAAGGTAAATCAGGAATTGCTTTTTCTCTGGATGTTTCTAAAAAAAATATATTTGAAAGATAATCTGGTTTGTCTGAAAAGAGATGCATAATCAGGTCATTTAAAAAGAAAACTGATCTTGCTTCGAAAAGAAGTGTAATCTTATGAAGAAAAGCTTTTCTCGAAAATTTTCTGAGAAACTGGTTTTCTTCTTTGCTTAATAAACTATCAATCATAAAAAGCAAACAGTGTTCATTTAATGGGTTCGGACTTTGAGGCGGTATATTTACTTCAAGAATAAGATTTGACTTAAATACCACTTTGAAAAATAAAGGATAATCGAACTATAAACTGTATTTAATAGCAAAAATATCTTGTCTAATTAGAACAATCGTTTCTGTTGGATTGGTCTGAAAGATTTTCTGTGAATCACAGTTTCTTCGCTAACTTCTATCTCTGTCAGATGCTTATGCGTTCCATATCCTTTGTGTTTTGAGAAAGAGAATTGAGAGAATTCTTCTTCTAAACAAGAAAGTGTAAGATCTCTCAGAACTTTTGCCAAGGTTGATGCAAGAGAGACAGGTTTGAACTCTGCATCGGCTTTTGGAATGGAAATAACTTCTATTGTTCTATCTTGTAAGACTATGTTTATGTGATCTACTATAACAAGGGTTCTTTTACCACGAGAAAAATTAAGGACATCTTTAACAGCAATTTCGATGGCCATTCTATTTGCTTGATTGACGCCGATTTCATCGATGATCCTTGCAGGTATACTCACAACAGAAAAAGCAGTTATATCTGAAATAAACTTTCTTAAATTATTTTTTCTCTGAATATGATTCTGCTGTTTAGAATCTCTTGCCTCAATTATCTCAGTAATTTTAGTTCCTTCGATGAGAACTGCAGAAGATACCAAAGGCCCTGCCAGGCAACCTCTGCCGACTTCATCTGCGCCAACAATATATTCAAAAGATTTAAGATCGGTGAGAAATCTAGTCAAATAGAGTACCCTTCTTCCTTTGTGGCTGCACCTTTATTTCTTCTTTGTTTCCAAACTGGGCTTTTATCTCCGATTGGATTTCTGATGCCTTAACTGCATACTTCAGTGCATTTAGAATGGCATTTTTGTCGCTTCTTCCATGTGCTATGAGCACTGGATGGCTAAGTCCAGCAAGGAGTGCTGCACCATAGGTTTGATACTCAAATTCCTTAAAAGCATTCTTTAAAACAGGTTTTAAAACCAGGACAGCAAGAGATTGAAGAATATTTCCACTGCTTAATGTTCTTTTTAAATATCGCATAAGAAAATCAAAAGAACCTTCAAGGGTTTTTAGCAGTATGTTTCCTGTAAATCCATCAGTTACAACCACATCGACAGAAGAATGAAAAAGGTCGTGTGGCTCCAAGTTTCCATAAAAAGACTCACCAAGCGTCTCGAGTTTTTCATATGCTTCTTTTCGAAGCTTATCTCCCTTCTCTTTCTCCTCTCCAAGATTCAAAAGACCTACTGACGGATTCTCCTTTCCAAAAAGCGACTTTGCTGCAGCCATACCAAGTTTTGCAAATCCTACAAAGAAATCAGGTTTGCAATCTGAGTTTGCACCGCAATCGATGATTATCTTATGGCCCAGTGGCTTCGGTAAGACAATCATAATTCCTGGTCTATCTATACCTTCAAGTCTCTTTAAGTATTTTAGAGAGAAAGCAAGAACAGCTCCTGTATTTCCAGCGCTTAAGAAAACATCACCACGTCCCTGTGAAAGGAGATCTATTCCAATTGCCATCGTGGAATCCTTGAGATTACGAAGGGCAAAAGCAGGCTGGACGTTCATAGGAACGCCTTTTGAAGCATAAACCTTTTCAATTCTTTCGTCTTCTGGTAGAAGATTTAAAGAAGATTCATTTCCAACGGCAATTAACTTCACATTAAGAAGTTCAGGTTCAGTAGATTTTAAAAAAAGTTTTATTGCTTCAGCCTCAGTTTTAGGTGAATTGTCTGAACCTAAAAGGTCAATAATGATGCTTATCTGAGGTTGCATTCTGCTACAACCTCATTATTCTGTTTCAATTACTGACCTATTTTTATAGGTTCCACAGTTTGGGCAGACGCGATGTGGAAGTTTGGGTGAACCACACTGAGGGCAACTACTTAACGATGGTATGAACAATCTTTCGTTTTGTCTTCTACGCATATCTCTTTTTGCTCTACTTGTTCTCCTCTTTGGTACTGCCATAGAAAAACCTCCTTGTTTATGATTATTTCAAAAGAACATAAATCTTATAACGAATCTTTAAGTTTTTTCAAGATTTCAAGTCTAGGATCTATTTCTTCTTTCTTGCAAGCACAGGTTTCAGTGTTAAGGTCTGCACCGCAGCCTTCGCAGATACCTTTGCATGCTTCATTACAGATCGGATTTGACGGTATGCTCACAACAAGATTGGAATGAAGGGCAGGTTCAATATCTATTTCAGACTGCCTTTCTATCATATAGACATCATCAAATCCTTCGAAGTTTTCTTCAAATCCAGGGATTGCAAAGGCTTCATGCATCTCTGCCTCTACATCCTTTTCAAATCTTTTTAAACATCTAACACAGGTCAGTTCAACTCTTGCATCCATTCTGCCATCCAAGATTATTCCTGATCTAACCCGTGATAGGCGAAAAGAAACGTGTGCAGGGCCCTTCAGTTTGACAGCCTCGCTGAACAATTCAAAATCTTCGAGTTCGTAATCAGACTCTTCTTCCTGATAGACTTCCTCATAATCATAAAGTTTTTTTACATTAATGATAATTTTCATTCCGATCACCTTCAAAAAGATAAAAAAGAAGAATTATTCTCTTGGTGTTATCTTGCTCTGAAGTCTTTCTCTACCTCGCTGAACTGTAGCAAGCATCTTCCCCAGGTTTGCCTCAAGGTTAGCAAGCATCTCATCTGCATAATCTTCAGCAGCGTTTCTTATCTCCCTTTCTTTTGCCCTTGCATTTTCGATAATTTCTTGCGCCTGACGCTTGGCTTCCTTCACAATCTCGCTTTCAGAAGCAAGTCTTTGGGATTTCTCTTTGGCTTCTGCAATGATACGTTGAGCTTCCTTCTGTGCTTCTTCAAGTTGTTGCTGCTTCTGCCTGATAATCCAGCGCGCTTCCTTAATTTCTGCAGGAACAGCCTCTCTTAGATTATCTATCAGCTGAAATATCTCTTCCTGATCAACCAAAACCTTGTTTGAAAGCGGCACCTTAGTTGCATTAGCTATAACTTCCTCAATTTTATCGATAAGTTCCATTATATCCATTTTTTACCTCCTGCCTTCCTGATATATTTTCATCAGAGCTTTTTCAACGTTGTTTGGAACAAGACCCTTGAGACAACCTCCAAATTCAGCTATTTCCTTTACTGCACTTGATGAAAGATACATATACTCTGGAGAACTCATCAAGAACATAACTTCAAGAGTAGGATTTAATTTCTTTATGAACTGAGCAATCTGAAACTCCCTCTCAAAATCAGATACAGCCCTCAAACCTCTTATAATTATCTTTGCGTTGTTTTCCAGAGCAAAATCAGTTAGCAATTTGTTATAACTTTTAACCTCTATCTTTGAAGAACTCTCAAATACATCTGTGATAAACTTTACTCTCTCTTCTAAAGTGAATAAAGGTTTCTTTTCAGGATTTACTGCTACACCAACTACTACTTTATCAAAGATATAGGCTGCGCGTTCAATTATATCTATATGACCATAAGTTATGGGATCAAAACTTCCGGGCACGATTGCAACTTCAGTTACCCTTTCCAAAGAAATCAACCTGCCCTTCCGTAAAAGGTAAGCATTGTATCACCGTATTTCTTTTGAGTCAAAGTTATGAGATATTTTGGGTTAAAGGTCCTTTTTGAAGAATGCTCTAAAACAAATAAACCCTCTTTAGAAAGAAGATCAACAATATGTTCCTCTATTGCCTGTAATTCATCATCTGAAATATTGTAAGGTGGATCAGCGTAAATGATATTAAATTTCTTGCCTTCTTTTTTTAGATTTTCGAGTGCTTTTAAAGCTTCATCCTTTATAACCAAAATTCTTTCGCTCTTCTTAAGTTTTTGCGCATTCTCAATTATTGTTTGCTGCCCGACCCTTGATTTTTCAACAAAAACTACTTCCTTTGCGCCATTAGAGAGAAGTTCAAATCCGACTGCTCCGGTCCCTGCATAAATATCAAGAACATCAGCACCGAGTAGGATGCCTTTTGATCGTAGTATATCAACAAGTGCCTCTCTTACCTTATTTGAACTGGGGCGTAAAGTAGGTGTTTTTGGCATCTTTAAATCTTTTCCTTTATCTTCGCCTGACTGTATTCTTATCATGCTTTCAGTGCCAGCTCCATATTGGAATATCTATTTAATGCTTCCTTTAAAATCATTTTAACCGAATTGTTATTGTCATTAAATCTTAGGTAATAGTTAAAACTCAATCCTCTGATTTTTTCCAACAACTCTAAGTCCCTTGCATACTGAGCAAATTTTAAGCCTGATGGGCCTGACTGTCTGTAGCCAAAAATATCACCCTCTCCTCGCAATCGAAGATCTTCTTCAGCCAGTTTAAATCCATCGAAGTTGTTGACAAAAGCATCTATTCTCAATGCAGATTCTTCTGTTGGCAGGTCGCTTATAGCATAAACAACTGCCTTATCCTTGCCTCTGCCAACCCTACCCCTTAACTGATGCAACTGCGATAATCCAAATCTTTCCGCATTTTCGATTATCATAACTGTTGCATCAGGTACATCCACGCCTACTTCCACCACTGTGGTTGAAACAAGAACCCTTGCTGTTCCATTTCTAAAAGCCTCTATTGCTTCTATTTTCTCCAGAGATGTCTGTTTACCGTGAATAACTCTTATCAGTTCCTTATCAACATAGTTTAGAACGAAATCAAGAGCATCCTTCACGCTCTTTGCTTCCAATTTTTCAGACTCTTCAACCAAAGGAACAACTATAAAACCCTTTTTCCCGTTTTCAATTTCTTTTCGCAGATGTTCATAGGCTATGTGGCGCTTATCTGTATTTAAGTGAACAGTTTTTACCTGTGTCTTTAGATCATATCCAGTTGGTCTTTCTTTTAAACTCGTAATATCAAGGTCTCCAAATACTGTAAGGGCAAGTGTTCTTGGTATTGGAGTGGCAGAGACAATAAGTAAATCGGGATTTTTCCCTTTCTCCCTGAGCATTAGCCTCTGCATTGTTCCAAATCTATGCTGTTCATCGATGATAACAAAACCGAGTCTCTTAAATTTGACTTCATCGTAGATGAGGGAGTGCGTACCAAATACTATTTTTATATGTCCATTCCTGATTCCTTCAAGTATGGTTTGTCTTTGACGACCCTTTGTTGAACTTGTAAGTAGAGCACATTTAATACCTATGTTTTCCAGGAATGGCGCATACTTATCAAATTGTTGCTGTGCGAGTATCTCTGTTGGTGCCATAAAGGCGACCTGAAAACCACCAGAAGCAACAAAAAGAGCAGCAGAAAGTGCAACTATGGTTTTACCGGAACCAACCTCACCCTGAAGTAGTCTGTTCATTGGCTTACTGTTTTTTAAGTCGCTGATAATTTCATCGATAGCCTGTCTCTGGGATTCAGTAAGCAAAACACCAAGCGAACTGATAAATTTATCGACAAGTTCTTTGCTTCCAGAATGGGCAATACCTGCATCTGGTTTTTGGTAATTGAATTTGAGATGGGCAAGCGCAGTCTGCAAGATAAAAATTTCTTCAAATCTGAACCTGTATAAGGCTCTTTCAAGCAATTGATTATTCTCAGGAAAATGGACCTCATAAAACGCATTGTGTCGTGGCAAAAGTTCTTCATTAATAACCACTTCAGCAGGCAATATTTCTGAAATATACGTCTTTTCCAGGGCGTTAAGCACGAGTTTTCTAAGAAATTTTTGTGATACATTTGAAATACTTGGATAAACAGGCACTATCTTTCCTGTATTTAAAAGATTAAGAGTTGATTCATCTTCAATAACTTCAAATTCAGGATTTTCTATTTGAAGTCTACCCTTATAATAGGTAACCTTCCCGCTTACAGAGATTTTTGAATCTCTGTCTATTATTTTTTCAATTTTTCTTTCACCAAACCAGATAAGAAAGAGATAGCCGGTACCATCATAAAGTATAGCCTGAGTAATTTTTAATTTGCCTGCTTTTCTAGTTTCAACTGACCTAACTACTCCAAGGCAGGTTATTTCCTGTCCTGCCTGAATTTCTCCAATCTTAACAATCCTTGAGCGATCTAAATATTTTCTCGGAAAGAAATATAGAAGGTCTCCAACAGTATTTATGTTACGTTGGCTCAATGTTTTAGCAATTCTTTTTCCGATAGAAGGAATGGATTGAATTGGAGCGTCTAATGTAAGCTCCATTTTCTATGCAATTTTCAACACAGAAACCATAATTACCTCTGGTCCAAGATAAGTACCGATGACAGGTCCAATTTGAACAATGCCCTTATCAACAAAATCAATTTCAGTTGTTTTCAGATATTCTCTGAATTTTTCGGTTTTTTCAGGGATTTCTCCATATCCGAAAAGAAGAGATACTTTAGATCCAGAAGCAAAATTTTCAATGTGTTCAGCCAACTCCTTAAAACCTTTCTTCTCACCTCTTGCCCGACCTAGTGGGATTACCACACCATCCTTCACGGCAAGCAATGGTTTGAAGTCAAGTAGACTGCCAAGAAGTGCTTGTGCCTTTCCTATTCGGCCACCTTTTTCCAGGTAATCAAGCGTTGGAAGCATTCCTAGTAAGAACTGGTTATCAACTAACTCGTCTACTTTTTCAAGGAATCTCTTTTTATCATTTTCTTCTTCTCTTAATCTCAAAACTTGCTCAAGAATCTGGGCAGAACCAATTGAGACGCTCATAGTGGATTTCACGTATATTTCTCCATCAATTTCATCAGCGGCAGTGCGCGCAGAATTCATTGTTCCACTTAAAGTTTCAGGTAAGTGAAGACTGAGTATAAAATCGTACTTTTCCAAACACCTTGAATATATCTCTAAAAACTCTCCAACAGGTGGTTGGCTTGTTGTCGGTAACTTTTTGGCTGACTTTAATTTCTCATAGAATTGTGCAGGAGAAATCTCTAAATGTTCTTTATAAACTTCTTCATCGCTGAATATCGATCTAAGATAGACAACCTCTATATTGTTTGTTTTATAGAAATCGATAGGAAGATCAAAAGTGCTATCGACAACAATTCCACAGTTGATTGCCAAATCCTATCACCTCTCTATCGCAGCTAAGATTGGATAGTGGTCCTGTCCACCGTGCTTAACATCAAATTCTACATCTGGAAAATTCTTTTCAATTATAGATGGAATCAGTTCCTTATCCTTACTTTCCAAGTCTTTTCCAAGCAGGACTGTGACAAAAGATGCATCTTCAATGCCCGCTTTCTTAAGGGTTTTTACCAGAACAAGCGTTAGATCCATACCATTTTCAACAATTTTTCCATCAACCAAACCTAGATAATCACCTTTCTGAATCTTCAATCCATTGATGTTTGAGTCTTTAACAGCTTTTGTAAGAGCAACAGAAACAACATCGTTGAGTGAGTCCATCATATTTCTATAGTTTTCTTCAACACTTAGAACCGGGTTGAAGGCAAGCATAGCCTGAAGTCCCTGTTGGATTGATTTGGTGGGCAATATGGTCACATTTTTTTCAGAAAGGACAGCTGCTTGCTCGCACGCAAGAATAACGTTCTTATTATTTGGAAGCACAATAACATTGTTTGATGGAGCATCCTCTATGGCTGAAAGAATCTGCTCTGATGAAGGATTCATAGTTTGCCCGCCTTCGACAATCCTATCTACTCCAAGAGATTTAAAGATTTCAATTATTCCGTCACCCTGTGCGACTGAAACAATTGCGATCGGTTTTTCAGGACTAACCTCATTTTTTCTTTCCTTACGAATTTTATTCGCCTCTTCAGTCTGAACCCTCATATTGTTGACTTTTATATCAAGAAACTCTCCAAAATTTTTGAAATGATTGAGCAGTTCAATGGGCTTATCAGTATGGACATGGATTTTAACTATTTCGTCATCTCTAATGACAAGAACCGAATCACCGTGTGAGTTTAAGAATTCGTTGGTTGAATCAACATCGAGTGTTTTAGATAGGATGAGGAATTCGGTACAAAATGTGTAGTTGATTTTTTCTGATGGAATTCTTGCAAATTCAACAGAGGAACCGACTTCTTCTTTCCTGCTTAGCTCGACTGATTTTTCTTCTAAAATGATAGATTTTAAGGCCTCAAGGATTTTTACAAGTCCCAGACCTCCAGCATCTATTACCCCTGCCTCTCTAAGAACATCAAGCATTTCAGGAGTTTTTTGGAGCGCAATAACTGCGTTTCTGAATGCTTCTTCAATTACATCTGAGAGAGAAATTCTTCTACTCTTCTTCATCTTAGATACGCTTTCAGCAGCATATCTGATGACTGTTAACATTGTTCCCTCAACAGGTTTTTTTACGGCGCGATAGGCTGTCTGTCTAGCTGATTCGAGGCATTTAATCAGCGATTTTGGATCAATTTGCTGCAAGTTATCTTCCTTAACAGGAGAGAAAAATCCTTTGATTATCTGAGAAAGAATAACACCAGAATTTCCCCTTGCTCCAAGTAAAGCAGATTTTGTTGCAACATCTGCCAGTTGGACCAATGTTGTGACTGAATCTGATTCAACAGCTGCCGCTACTGATGACATAGTAAGAAGCATATTGGTACCTGTATCACCATCTGGAACTGGAAATACGTTTAGATTGTTTATTTCCTGCTCGCTGAGTTTTATAAGTTCATACGAGAGGTTTAAAAACTCCCTAACGTCATTTAAGCGAAGGAGCGAAAGTGCCATCGTTAGTCTTTCACCCCTTCAATCACAACATCGATGCTACTTACTGTAAGACCGAGAAGCTTATTCACGTCGTATCTGATTCTATCAGCCAGATTTCTGGTGACTTCTGGAATATTCACACCATATTCAACGAAAATGTGAACTTTTAAATTTATTTGATCATTTTCAGTAATTTCAACATCTACTCCTTCACTTGCACTTGACCTGGTTATCATTGACTTTATCTTACTTTTAATCGATTTTTTTGAAAGTTCAACAACTCCATAGCTTTCCATGGCAGACTTTGAAACCACCTGTGAAATCATATATGGCGATATTTTTATTTCTCCAAATCTTGTCTTCAATTTCATCACCGATAAAATAATATCACACAGAACTGCATTTTATTGTTGATTAAACTGAAATGCCAATTTAAAATTAATCCGTTCTTTTTCGCTAGATAATCATTTTGGTGGAGGATAGAAATGGCAAAAAAATGTGATATTTGTGGAAAAGGCACAGCATTTGGAAATACAATAAGCCACTCTCACAAAGTTAATAGAAGAAGGTTCCTGCCAAATCTGAAGAAGGTTAATGCAGAGATAAATGGTTCCTTAAAAAGGATAAATGTTTGCACAAAGTGCCTGAAAGCAGGAAAAGTAAAAGTTGTGGTTTAATCTAACACGAATCTTCTTTTTCTATTTTTAATAACAACTGAAACCTTTATCAGTTCACTAACTCTTTTCATTGATTGTTCTATCGCTTTTTCTGGTTTGCAGCCTTTAGCCACATAGGTAGCGATCAATGAAGATAGAGCACATCCAGTACCTCTGACATCATATTCTGTCTCTTCAACTTCAAAACGCATAGTTTTTGAAGGAGTCAAAAAGAGATTTGTAATTATCCTTTTCTTTCTTTCAAAAGAAGTTATCAATAGGTTTGCTGGTTTTATTGAATTCAAATGTGTTTTTAATTCTTCTTCACTGATGTTTTCTCTATTTGTTTTAAATAACTTTTCGAACTCATCAATGTTGGGCGTTATGATATTTGTGCATCTAAAAAGTTCAAATAGCAGATCAAATTCCTTTTCATAGAAGTTGAATCCTGAACTTGAAAAAAGCACAGGATCAAACACCACAAAACCTAACTGACTTTTTCTTTCAGAAATAACCTCTACCAAAGTTTCTACCAGAGAAGGTGGAACAAGCCCAATTTTTGTTGCTTTAAAATCTCCTTCCTCAAGCACCAGATCGATTGAATCTCTAAGTATATCTGGTTCAGTGATTTGAATCCCTTCAACAGTCCTATAGTTTTCTGCCACGAGACATGTTGGTATTCCAGCAGTTATTACCCCTTCTGATGAGGAAATTGTAACATCAAGCAAAAGACCTGAGGCTCCTGATGGATCAAGTCCTGAAATTATTAGAACTCTTGGCTTCATCTTAGAATTCCCTGCCTTTTTTTGCTCCGATTCCTTCATTGAAATGGTGTTTTACGCATAGAATGCGTGATACAGTATCAGCCATCCTAATAAGCCATAGCGCTGCATCTCTGCCTGTCGAAATAACATCACCTTGGGATTTAAGATGCTTGAGAGACTCTTTAAGAAGATTCATATCAACGATATTTGAAGATGAAAGCAGGTTAAATTCATCCAACACGAATGCCTGATATTGTGATGATACCCTTACCGCTTTTTCAAGTAAGTTTAACTGCCTCTTTATAGTTATTTCATCACTCAAATCGATTGGTAGAGATGCTTGAGAATCGGCGTAGACATCGATGCCAAGTTTTTTAAGAATTCTTATTTCTGAAGAATCGCCTGGTTTGAAGAACTGCACAAAAAGAACCTTTTTACCTGCACCCAGATATCTGATTGCCTGACCAACTGCTGACGACGTTTTCCCTTTGCCTTCTCCTGTTAGAACGATTAAAACATTTTCATCCACAATTTCGATTTTATACTAAAAGTAGACACCGATTACCTTGCGTTTGTGCTGGGTAACATCTATCTTAATTGAATAAAGATTTCCAATGATTTCGATTGCTTTGAACTTTTTCTCAGGAGAGTCCAGTTCTAAATCTGCCTGAACCTTGCCTTCGTTCATACAGATCAATCTATCAAAATTATTGATTGCCAGGTTCAAATCATGAAGCACAAAAATTCCTGTTTTTAGAAAATCCTTTGCGTACTGATTGATATCGTTTATCAATCTATGCTGCCAATAAATATCGAGATGGGCAGTGGGTTCGTCAAAAATCATTATCTTTGATCTTTGAATAAGGGATTGTGCAATTATTGCCCTCTGGAGTTCGCCTGCAGAAAGTGTTGATACAACCTGTTCCTTTTTTGATTCGAGCCCCAAGAGTTTTAAGACATCAATCACCTCAGATTCGATACCGTTGGCAGAGCGCCTAACATAGGCACCTAATTTTACAAAATCAATGAGGATTTTATCGACATAGGCAACTGAAGTATCAAAACAGGTGTAGTTGATTAATCCTGCGCGTTCTTTTGAGTTGAGTTCGCTTAGGCTTCTACCAAAGAGTTTTATGCTTCCTTTTTCAGGCTTAATAAATCCTGTCAGTATTTTACAGAGGGTTGTCTTACCGCTTCCATTTGGACCGTATAAACATACCCTTTCTCCAGTTTTTACGCTTAGTTTATCGATCTTTAAATAGAAGCCATCCAGCTTAAGTTCTACATCTTTTGCTTTAAGAGTTATATCAGGCATTCTTTCTCACCAGATAAATAAGATATGGTGCACCAAGGATTGCAGTAATTGAATTCAAGGGAACTTCCCGAGGAAAGAATAGATTTCTTGCAGAGAAATCTGCAATAACAAGAAATGTGCCACCAGCAAAAAAGGATGTAGAAACCCAATGAAAGGCTCCTTTTGAAAGATTGCTCTTAGTTAAATTAGGAATCAAGAGTCCAACAAATCCTATAATACCTGCAAAAGCAACTGAAAGTCCGGTCAAAAAAGAAGCAATTAACAATAGAAACATCTTTGCCTTTTCGATTTCGAATCCAATGTGATAACTCCTCTCCTCTCCTAGTAAGAGGTAATCAATGCTTCTTGAGTTGAATGCAATGATTGAACATAAGAGGGCACTGAATGTTAGCAAACTTAGAGCTTCAAACAGGCCTGCTCCCTGAGTGGTGCCATTCATAAAAAAGAAAACTGTGTAAAGATCTTTCCCACTGAAGGCGAGAATGACAGGCGTCATTGCTCCAAGAAAAAATGAAACGGCTATTCCTGTGAGAAGCAATTTTAAAACAGGTGTCCTGCCATTTGTTCTTGCAATGCTTAAAGTAACAAAAGATGCTGCTGCTGCCCCAAAAAGGGCAGCAGCAGGATAAAAGCTAATCGTTGAAAATGAAAGATAAGAAGAGACTATCGTCAAAACTGCAACGGCAAATGAAGCGCCAGATGAAGAGCCAAGCAGATAGGGTTCAGCCATCGGGTTGCGAAAGACAGATTGAAAAACAACTCCAGCGGTAGCCAAACTTGCACCTGCTGAAAATGCGACCAATCCTCTAAAAAGCCTTATCCTTAATACTGGATCAGAAGGATCCACAACATATCCGTAACCAAAAATTGTTGATAAAACAAGGCACAGGATTGCGATTGATGCTTGAAATACAATACTGTTGAAGATTTGCTTTAACCTACCTGTTGATAAGTTCATTTATAACCTCAATGCCTTTAATAATTCTTGGACCTGGTCTTTGAACTATATCATCATCTGGTAAAACAAAAACCTTTCTGTTTTTAATACATTTCAATTTGCTAAAACCAGGTCTCTTTGCAATGTCTTCATACTTCAAGTTAAGCGATTTTGATACGAGATAGACATCTGGATTGATTTCAAACAATTTTTCTGGATTAACAATTGGATATCCTTCTCCGAACTCATCTCCGACATTTATACCACCTGCAGCTTTTATAGCATCAGAAATAAAAGAGTTCTTTCCTGCAGTGATGAGTGGGTCAGGACTGATTTCAATAAAGACTTTCTTTCCTGTTTTTTCGTAATTTGAAGAAGCATTTACAATCGCGTTTCCGATCTCTTCTGCCTTCTTTTCTGCACCAAGCAATTTGCCTATTATCTTGATATCTTTGGCGCAGTCTTTTAGCGAAGTAGCATCAAAAACAGCAACCTGAATACCGTTGTTCTCAAGCGTCCTTATAAGACTATTTTGGATTCCTTTTACTGCGAGCACAAGATCTGGCTTCAATTTCACAATCATTTCAACATTAGGATTAAAGAAATCTCCTACCTTAGGCTTTTTTTTAGCCTCTTCTGGATAGTTGCAAAATACTGTCACACCTTTAAGTTTTTGACCTTTGCCAAGGGCAAAAATTACTTCAGTATGGGAAGGAGCGAGGCTTACCACAGAAGAAACAGGAACTTTTATCTTTAATTCTCTATTTAAATCATCTTTAAAAGAAAAATAGGTTGTTTCAGGTTTTTTGGTAGTTTTTTCAGGTCGTTTTGTTTCTAATGTGCATCCTGAAAAGGTTGAAGCAAACAGGAGTATGACTATTAGAAAAACAGTAATGAACTTCTTCATCTCCACCTCCAGCTTAATTTACTTGAAATGGATAGATTGAGAATTGTTCAGGAAGTACTAATGAAAAGTTTAATAAAGGGGTTGCGTTCCAAATGCCTCACCTCCCGAAGGCTTCTTATAAAGCAGGGCAGGTCTCCTGGCTTCCGGCTTTATCAGGCTGAGGCCTTCCGAAGCAGTCACCCCCATTGGTTGAGAGCAATCTGCAGCGTGGCAACAGCCCTAAAAAAATGCCGGTTACAGTGGCGGGAACCGCGCCGGATTTTCACCGGTCTTCCCTATTCTCCCCTTTCTCTTTCGAGAAAGGGGCACCCCGCTAAGAGATATTATAAGCCATTATTTTTTAGGGAAGACTTAATTTTTTCATAGATGTCGTATTTTCTAATTAACAATTTCTCAATCTCAACAGCAATAAATATGAAGGTTGAAAATAAAAGAATCAAAGCAAGCTGCGGCAAAGAAAGTGGTACCGTTTTAAAGGCTATGTTCAGGAAGGGAACATATATGAGTGCCATTTGAAGAATAAAAGTTAAAGCAACAGAAATGGTTAGCATCCTGTTTGAAAAGAATCCGAGAGAGAAAGTTGAATACTTGTGGGATCGAATTGCAAAGGCATGGCCGAGTTGAGCCAGACAAAGTACTGAGAATGCGATGGTAGTTGCTTCTTTATGCCAGCCAAAAATATGGCTTAACTGGAATGCAGCAAGTGTGATAATACCCAAAAGAAATCCTACCCAGATAATATGCCAGCCTAGGTTTTCAGCAAAAATACTCTGATTGAGCGGTCGTGGAGGTTTTTCCATAACATCCGGTTCTTCTTTTTCAAAAGCCATTGCAAGACCTGGTAGTCCATCTGTTACCAGGTTAATCCAAAGTATATGAACTGGTTTTAATGGTATCGGTAAACCAATTAATGGAGCAAGAATTATTGACACTATTTCACCGGTATTCGAGCCCATCGTGTATTTTATAAACTTTCTTATGTTTTCGTAGAGGCGCCTTCCTTCTCTTACGGCCTTTACGATGGTGGCAAAATTATCATCCAGAAGAATCATATCTGAAACTTCCTTGGCAACTTCAGTTCCAGTTACTCCCATGGCAATTCCAATATCTGCTTTCTTAAGCGCAGGAGCATCGTTAACGCCGTCACCGGTCATTGCAACAACATGGTTCTTATCTTTAAGAGCATCGACAATCTTTAGTTTCTGTTCAGGATCAACACGAGCGTAAACAAACACCCCTTCTACTATTTCTTCAAAATCGCTCATTGGAAGCTCGTAGAGTTCTTTTCCAGTTATTACTCTTTTGACTGGTTGAATCCCAATTTCTTCTGCGATTTTCTTAGCGGTTTGTGGATGATCTCCTGTAATCATAACCACCTTTATGCCAGCAGAATAGCATTCCTTTATCGCGTCTTTTACTTCAGGTCTTGGTGGATCTATTAGAAGCGCTAAACCTAAGAATGTAAGGTCCCTTTCATCTACGTCGTCTATTGCGGACATCTGCTTGTAGGCAAAGCCAATTGTTCTAAATCCCTTGATGGCAAAATCTTCAACTCGATTTAGTAGAGTCTCTCTTACATTATCTATGTAGAGTTCATTTCCTTCGTCATCCAAATATTTTGAAGAATTGGCGATGAGTGCTTCAGGGCTACCTTTAACCAGCAATAGGTTCTGACCATTGCTTTTTACACCAACAGACATCATCTTTCTTTTTGAATCAAAAGGAAATTTGCAGAAGATGTTTTCGTTGTTGATTGTATGAATCGACTCGCTTCGATATGCAGATTTTAAAAGGGCAATTTCAGTTGGATCACCTATAACTTTTCCGCTTTCAAGAACTCGACAATCATGGTTGTTTATGATGGTTAGTTTTATAAGATCACCTATCTTGCCTTCAGGAAACTTATCTATTACTTCTTTTAAACTGCCAGTGGAGTAGCCAACAACAGACATCTGATTTAAGGTAAGTGTGCCTGTCTTATCTGTGCAGATAAAATCTGTGCATCCTAAGGTTTCCACTGAAGGCAAGTGACGAATAAGTGCATTGTTTTTTGCCATTAAGGATGCACCTAATGAAAGAATTATTGTTACGACTGCTGGTAGTGCTTCTGGAACAGCGGCAACGGCAAGGCTAACTGAAGTGAGAAAAATCTCGTAGATATTCCCGCCCCTCAAAGTTCCTATGGCAAAAAGAAATGCAACGATAAAGATAACGATAACAGTTAGTTTTTTAGAAAAATCTTCCAATCTTTTTTGAAGCGGTGTTTTCTCTTCTTCAGTACTTGAAAGTAGGTGGCTAATCTTGCCTATCTCAGTTTGAGTGCCAGTTGCCACTACAATTCCTATTCCGTCCCCATTAACCACAGGAGTTCCTTTAAAAGCCATATTTCTTCTTTCAGGCACTGAGGAATTTTCATGAAGGACTTCTTCAGCAATCTTTTCAACAGGAACTGACTCGCCTGTGAGTAAGGATTCATCGATTTTCATCGAATTTGCTTTTAGAAGTCTTAAATCTGCCGGTATAATGTCGCCAACATCAAGAACTACTATATCTCCAGGTACAAGTTGTGTTGCGTCAATCACTTTTAAGGATCCATCTCGGATTACCTTAGCAGTCTGAGGAGCGTAAGACCTCAACTCCTCCATTGCCCTTTCTGCTTTGTATTCCTGATAGAAACCAATTGCAGTATTAAGAAGAACAATGATGAGAATGATTAAAGCATCAGTAAATTCCTTTAAAAAAATGGTTACTATCGAAGCTGCAATTAGGACTATGACCAACGGGTTTATTATTTGATCAAGAATCATTCGTAAGAAAGTCTTTTTCTTCTCAGTAGCAATCTCGTTTAAACCATATTTTTCAAGACGCTTCTGCGCTTCTTCATTGGTTAAACCTTTTAAGTTGCTTTCTAAGATTTCTAATACCTTGTTTTCTGTTAAGGCGTGCCAGGGTCTCAAGAAAGCCTCTCCTTAATCTTCGATATCAGTTCTTCAAGAGTGTAATCTGTCTCAAACACCTTTTTCTTCAGCAGTGAATTTGTAAGACTTGTGTAAATATTTGAAAGAAGCTCAAGGTCTTCAGATGGCAGGGGTTCAGGCTTAAGTCTTACATGCTCTCTCCAATCTTTACCAAAAGATTTCTTGGCTGCTTCCAATTCTTTGTGCCAATTGCTTCCTCTATAAAAAATTCTCGCAAACTCTTTGCTTAATGTGACACCATCCTTACTGAATCGGCATTCGTCAGGAGTTCCAAGAGCATCTATCAAGATGATGTCACCGGACTCATCTACGCCAAATTCAAATTTTCCGTCCTCGTTGTTAATGCCTATTTCTTCGTAAGCGTCGCGAATCATTTTTGCAAGATCCTTTGCCATATCAACAAGTTGGTTGAACTTATCTTCAGATAAGCCAGAAATTTCAAGAGCCTCTTTCCTGTTTAAGTATCTATCAAAGTGTTCCAATTTTGTTGAGAAGTCTATAAAGGGCTCTTTGAGTACTGTACCTGGAACAGGAGGTTCGTTGAGTCCTAAATCTGAAGGAGTCAAACTTCCTTCAGAAATTCTTCTAAATACACTCGAACCTTCAGGAAGAGAGAAACGGTAAATAACTTCCAGAGGGATAAGATAGTTTGCATTTAAATTCTTAATAGGAGTGTAATCGTAAGTGCCATCCCTGTATTCAGGCTCAACCACTCTCAGCAGTTTAACCATCATTCTATTTGAAGCTGAATTTAACTCAGCCAATCTCTTTTCTTGGTCGTCTTTATCAATCAAACCAAGGTAATGCGTCTTTACGCCTCTTTTTTCGGCAAGTTCAAAAAAGTAAGAGGTTAACATACATAATGCTTCTCCTTTGTGAGGTATCTTATCAGGCATCTCACCCCAATCAAAAACCGAATAGCGATCGGAAAATACAAACATTCCCTTTCCAGCCCTTGTTTCTTGTGGTTGCTCAATAATGAAGAGATCTTTTACGCTTCCCACCTTTCCAACCTCCTATCCTTAATTGCTTCTAATAATTTTACGATTTCATCCTTGCTTAGATGACGAAAACTCCCTCTTTTTAGGCCTTTTAGTTTTATAGGTCCAACGGCAACTCTGTTCAGGCTAATAACAGGGTGATTAATCATTTTCATCATACGTCTTATCTGACGCTTCTTTCCTTCGTAAAGAGTCACTTTTAATCTTGTTGAACGCTTGTTTTTTTGAAGCAATTCTATTTTACAGGGAAGGGTAATTTTACCATCAAGCATTACTCCCTGCTCAAGGCGACTTAGTTTTGATTTCGAAGGATGGCCTTTGACAGTAACTATGTACTCTTTTGGAATCATCTTTCTTGGGTTTAACAATGCAGCAGCTAAATCTCCATCATTGGTTATTATGATAAGGCCTGTGCTGTTTTTATCAAGCCTGCCAACAGGGAATAGATGATATTTTTCAAGATCAAAGTGCTTTTTTAAGAAATCGAGAACACAGGTTCTTCCGTACTCGTCTTTTGCTGTCGTTACTACACCTTTTGGTTTATTGAAAGCAAGATATATCTTTTCCTCAACTGGTTTTATTATCTTTCCATCAACCTCAACAATATCGGTTTGAGGGTCAATCCTCTGTCCAATGATTGCAATTTTTCCATTTACTCGTACCCTTCCTTCTTCAATCAACTTTTCTGCCTGTCTGCGAGAGCAGATTCCGCAACGAGCAATGAACTTATGTAACTTTTCTGTCTTCTGAGTTTTTGTCTCACTCATTATTCAGTTTTTCAACCATTTTCTTGAATTCATTTAATGATTTAAAACCCGTAGCCTTTAAGAATTCTTTTGTTGTCACAAAGCAAGTTTTACCTTTTACATCTATTCTATCTATTAATCCGCTTTCCATAAGGGTTGCTAACGAACTGTCGGGTGCTACACCCCTGATTCTTGCAATGTCTCTTCTTGTTATAGGTTGATGAACAGCTATAACAGCAAGGGTTTCAAGTGCGGCCCTAGATAGCGATTTTTGCGCTGAAGATGATTTAAAAAAATTGTTTAGAAAAATTGAAGTTTCTTCGTCTATTGCTATACCAAAGGAATCCTCAACCTCAATCAACTTAAAAGGCAAATTTAACTCTAAAAATTTGTTTTCAAGAGATTTTAGCAACTCTCTGATTTCCTTCTTATCCATATTTAAGGCTTGCTTTAAAGATGTAATATGCAAGTTATCCCTGGCAGCAACCAGCAAAGCCATTGCTTTCTTTTCATTTTCAGTTAGATATTCTTTCATCAGTCAGATACCTTTGAAATGATGATATCTCCAAAAAGATTTTCCTGATGAAGTTCCACTTTCCCCAACGCACTTTGCTTAAGGGACGCAAGAAAAAACCCTATAACATTCTTTCGTGACTTCAGAAATCTCGTTGCAGCATCAAAAAAACTTAACATTCTATTTTTCTCAAGCAGTTCAAAAAGAATCAACTCGAAGGTTCCTATATCAAAAGTTTGGTTACCTACAAATTTCTCTTTAACGCTCAATGGGTTGCGAAAGGAAACTTCTTCATAAATCTTTATCAAGAGGGTCTTATCAATGCTTAAATTCCATCCCCCTGCTTTCATATCTTCATCTAAAATTCTTACTTGAGCTTCAATTAGAGGTTGCCTATCGGATAATTTTTCTTCTATCAAGGCCTGTGCTTTTTTTGCCTGCTCGAGTTCCTTTAAAGATTTCAACAACTCATCCTGCGACAATGGGAAATCTTCTAAATCAAACCTCTCTGAAAGAGGCTCATTTAACAGAGAATTGGTTTTAATGAGTATTAAAACAGCAGCCACCTGAATAAATTCTGGCGCCAGTCTTATTCCATCTTCTAAGTTTTCCTTTAAGAAGTTCAGATAATCTTCTGTTAGTTTGGATAGATCGATGTCTTCGATATCAACCTTTTGCTCAGCGATAAGTTGAAGCAAAACATCGAAAGGTCCTGTATATGACCTAACTTTAACATGATAACTTGCAAGTCGAGGAGCGACCTTGCTTTTTGGTTGAACACTCTTCAACACTAAGCTTTCAACCCCATTTTATTTTCAACCTCAAGAATCACTTGATTTGCAATTGGCTTTACCCTTCTTAAACCTTCTTCCAAAACTTCATCGACAATATTTGGATTTTCATTCAAAATCATCTTTCTTCTTTCCTGAAATGGGATAACGTCTTTAATAATGTTTTCAGCCAGTATCTTTTTGCAATCTCTGCATCCTATGATAGCATTCCTGCAGTCTTGCTCGATTTGCTTGACAGTTTCAGTTTCCGTGTGAAATCTATGCAGGTTGAATACCGGACAGGATTCTGGATGTCCAGGATCCTTCTTATATATTCTTTTGGGATCAGTAAACATATTGAGCACCTTTTGTCTAATCACTTCTATTTCTTCATTCAGAAATATAGCATTCTCGTACGATTTGGACATTTTTCTTCCGTCTGTCCCAGGAACTCTTGGGAATGACGAAAGAAGCGCTTCAGGCTCAGGAAAATATTCACCGTAGAGGGAGTTGAATCTCCTGGCAATCTCTCTTGTCAGTTCAAGATGGGGTACTTGATCCTCTCCAACTGGTACGACGTCTGCAAGGACAATTAAAATGTCGGCTGCTTGTAGGACAGGATAACCAAGAAATCCATATGTCTGTAAATGTCTTTTTTTCAATTCTCTTAATTGTTCTTTGTAAGTTGGATTCCTTTCAAGCCAGCCAAGTGGAGTTATCATTCCAAATAACAGAGAAAGAACGGCAACCTCTGGTAGATCGCTCTGTCGATAGATTGTAGATTTTTGGGGAGAAATTCCCGCTGCTAACCAGTCAAGGACAAGGCTTCTTGTATATTCAGAAATCCTTGAAGGATTTTCGTAATCAGTGGTTAGAGCGTGCCAGTCAGCAACAAAAAAGAAGCACTCATATTCTTCTTGAAGTTTGAGCATATTTTTCAGAACTCCATGGAGGTGGCCAAGATGGAGAAAACCTGTTGGTCTATAACCAGTTAATGCTCTTTTCATCAAATACCTCCAATCTTTATCATTTGCTTTGCTATTAAAAAGAATATATTAGCAATAGGCATAGCAATCCTGAATACAATGTCACCGAAAAAGTATAAGAAGATAAAAAGGATTAAATATCCATACCTTTCAATTTCATCAAATGTGCGGCGTTGAGATGGATTCAGAAATACGTATAGGATTCTACTTCCATCAAGTGGAGGAATTGGAATAGCATTAAAAACTGCCAGAATGATATTTAGCCAGACACCAACACTAAAGAAAGTGGATAAAACCGTATTATGTGGAAAAAGAAATAAGAGCAGTGAAAAAATGAAGGCTAAGAGAAGGTTTATGCTTATACCTGAAGCAGAAACTATGGCAAAACTGAGCCTCCCTCTTTTAAAGTAGAATGGATTTATTGGAACTGGCTTTGCTGCACCAAATACTATAGGTGAACCAGAAAGAATCAAAAGAAGCGGAAGTAGAACTGTAAAGAATGGGTCAATATGCTTTAGAGGATTCAAACTGATTCTTCCTGCTCTCAAAGGAGTTGGATCGCCTTCTTTGGATGCTGCTAGTCCATGTGCTGTTTCGTGCAGAACAACGGCTATGATCAAATGAATAACTTTAAAGATTATCTCAAGCATTCCAGTATTATGCTGACACCCTTAATAATTATTTTGACTGCTTGTTTAAGAAATTCTTAGCGTAAGCCAAAGCTTCTTCCTTTGTTTCAATCTTTCCATCCAAAAAAAGTTTAAAAATTTCGCTCTTTATCTTACCAAGCATCGGTGATTCAGAGTATCCAATCTCGATCAGGTCCCTTCCAGTCAAAGGAGGTTTCTTAACCCTGATTTCATTGAGATACTTACCCAATGCAGGTTTTAAAAGAGAGTTTCTTTTAAGTGAATGATAAACGCAAAGAAGGCTTTCTTCTCGGTAGTTTTGAAAGAAATCAAAAATCTCAGAATTTTTAGTTAACTTAATATCTTGCATCCTGAGAAGGCGAACGGATTCAAGAAGGACTCTTTTATCGCTTGAGTTCATTTTGAAAAAAGTAGCGAGTTCCTCAATCTTTTCGTCTGAAAAATCCATTAAAAGAACTGATAGTACAGCAATCTTCTTTAATTCAGGTTTCTCTCTTAGCTGGGATGATTTTGAGATCATTTTAAAGTGAGCCTTTTTTTGTGGAGTTAATTTCAAAGGTCCGAATACCTCTTCCATAACACCTAATCGAACTGCTCTTTCTATACCTTTTAAGAATTCTTCTTCTTTGAAAAGATCAAATATTTCATCACGAAGCCTGACAGGAGTTGCCTGCTTCAAGACGTGGAGACGTATTGCCTCCCTGGCTAATATCTCAGTGGTTTCATCCATTCTAAAATCAAACTTCGCTTCAAATCGAACCGCTCTCACAATCCTTGTCGGATCTTCAATAAAACTAAGAGAATGAAGAACTCTTATAGTTCCACTTCTCAGATCCTTAAGACCTCCAGAAACATCAACAACCTCAGCGAAATTCCTTCTTGAAAGAGAAAAAGCAAGTGCATTGATGGTAAAGTCTCTTCTCAAGAGATCGCTTCTTATGCTTGATTTTTGTACTCTTGGTAAAGCGCCTGGCTTTTCATAGTACTCTGTTCTTGCAGTTGCAAAATCCAGTCGCAAGCCTGTATTAAAAATAACAACAGCCGTATCAAATCTTTTGTATGCATCCATTCTTGCACCAGTTGATTTAGCGAGCCTTTTTGCAACCTCTATTGCTGAACCTTCAACAACAATGTCGAAATCGAGATTTTCGTAGCCAAGAATTAGATCTCTAACAATGCCGCCAACCAGATAGGCTGAATATCCCAGTTCATCCGCTATAAACCCTGTAAGTTGCAGTAGTTGCTGGATTTCAAAAGGGATTTTTTCTTTAAATTTTCGAAGTATCAATTCTTTGACTTCTACTTTCTCCTTAGAGTAATAAGTGATTCCATGGAGTGCTCTTAAGACATCAGTTCTTGTGATTATGCCAATCAACCTATTATTTTCGACAACTGGCAACCTACCTATGCCTTCTTCCATCATTACCTTGACTGCATCACTGATGCTTGTGTCAGGTTCAATAAAAGTAACATCTCGAACCATAAAGCCTTTAACAGGTGCATGAGCGAGGTTATGCATAATTGCCTTTTCTGCTTCTGTGCGTGTAATTATTCCTACAACCTTGTCTCTATCAACCACAGGAAATCCAGAATGACCTGTTTTTTTAAAAAGATCAAGAACTTGAATGATTTTGGTGCTTGGCTTAACTGTGACAACCAATTTGCTCATTATGTCCTTTACCTTTATTTCAGGCTTTAAAAGACCTTTGATTTTACTTTTTGATTTTTCAAAAACTGACCTTACGTCTGTATTAGCAATATATGCTACTGCAGCTTCAGGATGTCCTGATGGTTCAAATTCCTTTAAGACACTCAGGCAATCAATCTCTTCAGAAGAAGAACGGGCAATAAGAGTAATCTTTAAAGGAGAAACAAGTGCAACAAGTGCAAAATCAGGATTATAGATATCGACAAGACGGTGGACGACTGATGAAGCACCATCCACAAAAGTTTTTGCCTGGGCTTCTGAAAAAAGCAGTATTTTGTCGTGAATTCGCTCATGTTTTGCGTTTCGAATTAGAGAAATAAGAAGTTCAGATTGAATTTCAGAGAATCTTGAATGAAGAAATCGGTAAATCAGTTCAGGTTGAGCACCTAATTCATACAGCCAGGCAAGTGCTTTTGCATCCCTTTCAGTTGAATTTTTAAAGGTTAGAGAGCCGGTATCTTCGTGGATTCCAAGAGCAAAAAAGGTTGCTTCAGCAGGACTTATTGCCTTGCCCAACTCTCTTAATTTCTCGACAAGTATGGTTGTGGTGGAACCTGTTTTTTCAATATGGCTTTCAGATACATTATTTAAGATTTCACTGCTTGGATGGTGGTCAAAAACAATGATTGGCAGTTTGGAATCTTTGAGCAAAACTGACAGGAAGGGACCTGTCCTTTCAAGACCTTGAACATCTGTGAGAACAATCCCACTTATATCTTCAATCTTAAAATCTCTCTCACCATAAAAATAAATTAGGTCAGAGTGCAGGGAGAGAAAATCTCTAACATTTTTGTTTGGTGAACCTGGTAAGACAGGTATTGAGTTTTCATAAATAAGAGAGGCTGCATAGCAAGAAGCTGCTGCATCGAAATCAGCAGAGACATGAGTAAGTATGAGGAACTTTTTCATCAATTCCGAACCACTTTAAATAGGAAACTTACCAATAACATATTCTAATGGTTTTGGTTTCGTCTCTTCAATTAAAAAAGCATTTTCGAGAATATCTGATGCCTTATCAAGAGATTCGTAATCAAGGGCGTGAATTTCACACAATTCATCATCAATTCCTATTTCCTGTCCTTGCCTTACAAGCAGTCTAATACCTGTATCAGGTCGTTTAACATTTTTTGAAGCAGCCTGAACAGCTTTTGAGATCAACAATGGGTCAATGCTGTGAATGTATCCTTTTTCAATCGAAGTAAAAGTTCCTACAACCGGTGCCCTTGGAATTTTTCGCATAAGATCATTTAAAGAGGATGGTCCTCCTAAGAATTCGACCATATTTACAAAGTAATTCAATGCTTTACCAGAATTTCTAGCGCTTTCCAGTTTAATGAATGCTTCCTCTTCGTCAAATCCTGCAAGACAGAGAGCCTGAATGGCGATTGCGTAAACCACCTCGTTAAGACCATCGATGTTTTTTCCCGATAAGAATTCAATTGCTTCCAGGACTTCAAGAGAATTTCCAATTGCATATCCCAGAGGAGCATCCATCGAAGTCAATATTGCTGAGGTTTTTTTGTTGAAAAGTAAGGAGACCTCCACTAAATATTTGGCAAGCATTTCTGCGCTTTCTCTGTCTTTAAAGAAAGCTCCCTTACCTACCTTAACATCAAAAATTATTATGTCAGCATTAGTGGCAATTTTCTTACTCAAGATACTTGCCACAACAAGCGGAAGATACGGAACCAGATCGGATTCATTTCTAAGTTCATACAATAGGGGTTCAACAGGACATATATCGTTAGATGGTTCAGCAATTAAACATCCTTTTCTGATTACCCCTTCAGCAAATTTTTCTGAATCCAATAAGGGGCTTACACCAGGTATGGATTCAATCTTATCAATTGTGCCTCCTGTATGTCCTAGAGATCTACCTGATAATTTTGCAACCCTCAATCCACAGGCAGCTATCCATGGGACAACTATGAGGCTTACTTTATCTCCAACTCCACCAGTAGAATGTTTGTCGATTACAGGTCTTAAATTTTCAGGCCACTCTAACTGTTTTCCGGTGTTTACTTCAGCTTCAATGAATTTCTTGATTGTTTCGTGGTCCTTAACTTGCGAAAATGCTTTGAGAAGTTCAACTACGCTTTGCCTGCTAACTTCCCTTCTTAGGTAAAGATTGAAGAATTCTGTCAGCAGTTTTTCGTCTAATTGATTTTTTTCGATTTGTTCAATAATTTCTTCTAACACTTATTTGCTGCTATTTATTGCAGTCTGTGTTTCTTTGGCAATAAAAGAACCATCTTGTCTTTTCTCAAAAACCCAGGTTGTCTGAAACGCCATTCCACCTGAACTTAAATTAACAGGAACTTTTATGAGGGTTGCTGTCCCTTCTTTTGTTTCAGTTGGTGTGCCGATCTCAAAGGAACTTATAGGCATTTGCTTTCTTGAACTCTTGAAACTTTCTGTTGTCTCCCTTGCTTTATTGATGGCAGGTAGATATGAATAAGCCTTTTCAAAATCACCCTTAGCATAAAGTTCATAGTATTCCTTTACCCATTGCTCAGGCTTCTTATCTTTTGGAAGCACAGTTGGAGGTCCTACTTTTTCTGGTGTTACAGTTGTCTGAAACATATGTGGGTTTTGAGCGTTTTGATTTTGAGTACCGCTGATTGGTTGAGGTTCTGATTTTGTGCATCCTGCAAGAACGATTGATAAAACTCCGATTAAAAGTAAAAATATCAAGTAATTTTTGGTTCTCAAGAAACCCACATCCTTCCTGATTTTTTAATATTTTAAATCAACCTAAATATTAATCTAAGAATTACGATTTTAAAAATTTTTTCCCCATGGATGAAATTCTTCAAAAATCTTCTTAATCATTCGTTTTGAAACATGAGTATAAATTTCTGTAGTCGTCAGATTTGAATGGCCAAGAATTTCTTGGACAGCACGAAGATCAGCTCCATTCTCAATCATATGAGTTGCGCAGGAGTGTCTTAGTGAGTGTGGAGAGATTTTTCTGATTCCGCAAGCAAGAGCTCTCTTTTTAAGCATTCTAAACACTGCATCTCGTGTCAACTTCTTTAAGTTCTTTGACAGAAATACATAATTGCTTATCTTTCCTTTTGAAATAAGAGATACAGACCTGATAGTAAGCCATCTTTCCAGGGCTTCTCTTGCACTTCTTCCAAAAGGCACAATTCTCTCCTTGTTTCCTTTTCCTACGACGATAGCAAGCTGCTCTTTTAAATCAACTCTATCAGTGGTCAGATTAATAAGTTCAGATACCCTCATTCCAGTTGCATATAAGACCTCAAGAATTGCTCTATCTCTTACAGAGAGAAAATCTGTTCCAGAAACTGAATCAATCAGTTTTGTAACTTCTTCAACACTAAAAACAACGGGAAGATACTTGGGAATCTTAGGTAAACTGATTTCATCAGGATCGATATTTATCCTATTTCCAGTTGCAAGAAGAAACTTAAAGAAACTCCTGAGACTCGATCCCAAGCGTGCTTTTGATCTTTCAGATAACGCAAGATGAGACATAAAGTCTTCTATCAAACTTGCATCGACCTTTGAAATCACATTGATTTTCCTTTTTTTTAAAAACAGCAAAAATTCTTGGACGTCTGAGATATATGCTTTAACGGTATTTTTCGATAGCCTCCTTTCAAGTAAAAGAAATGCTTCGAATTCAACCAAGAGCCTTTGAAACTCTTCTCCAAGTTCTATATCTTTATTTTTTGTAGTTTTGATAGTTTCCAAGAAATAAGCACCTACTCTTTTTTAGATAAATATTCCTTGAAAAGAAGAGAAGCAAGCAAAGTTTTACCATCCTTAATTAAACCAGAAGAAGCAAGCCTAAAAAATTCATCGAACTTGAAAGCAGCAACTTCAATGAATTCGTCCTCATCGAGAAACCGATCATACTTGACTTCTGGAGACACCTTAGCAAAATAAATGTGAATTACTTCGTTGCTGAATCCAGGTGAGGAATAAATTTCTGCTGCTTTAAATAGTTCTATGACAGGGTGTCCTGTTTCTTCTTCAGTTTCCCTGAGAGCAGTATTTTCAGGATTTTCTCCTGGTTCAATCAATCCTGCAGGTATCTCAAGTAATTCGCATCTTAAAGGCGCTCTGAACTGTCTAACAAGATAGACAGTGTCTTCGCTGTATGGAAGAGCGCAGGCCGCACCCTGGTGGACAACAATCTCTCTATTGAAGATCTTGTTCTCATTTGTCCATATTTCCTCATATAAAGAAATTATTCTACCCTGATATATTATCTTTCTTTCTTTTAGCCTCATCCATAACCACTCCAAAGTTTAAACCAATTGAATAAGGAGTAAGAAAGAAGAAAGGATCGTCTTCAATCCCCCTACCCATCGATCTTAAATAGTTGCTGTGTTCGCGTAAGTCTGAGAGCAAATCAGTTTGAACTTTAAAGTCAATTAGAAGAGATTCAACTTTCCTTAACTGTCTTCTAATATATTCGTTCAGGTCGTCGTTGTGTACGAACTCTGGTAAAGGAATGAAGAAGCCAGAACCTTTTAAATAAGCAATCTCAGCAGTATGGTGTGAAATGCCATAGTGCCTATCTCTTTTCTCAGCAAAAGAGATTCTTGGCACAAGAAAAGCAGGTGCTTTAAGCGATTCTGCATAGGAAAGTGATTCTAAAGCTCTTATGGCAGAACTTCCAAATTTTTTTCCAGAACCCTTTATGCCAAATCCTGGTGAAACAACAATGACCTTTGATTTATTTGCAAAACTGGCATAAATCATCGCTGATAAACAGTTTGTTGCTTCTTTTTTTCCACCAAAGGAGTTTCCAGAAGTTATGACATCATAAACCAGATTATTCTTTACGCAGTAATCAAGAGTCTGGCTCATATAAGCAGGAAGACAGGCAGAATCATCAATTATTAACGTAACCCTTGCATCGTTTATAGATCTATTTAAACCGATCAATAGCGGTAAAATATGTGAGTGAATGGTGAGAACAAAGACTGGAGCATCTATTCTTCCTTTTTCTTCAAAAATTCTTAATGCTTCATCGTATTCTTCAGATTCTTCAATGAAAGTTGTTGAGAACTGAAGTGGTGTGTAATTTAACTTCATTATGTGGCTTTCTTTTTCATCTTCAAAGGAAAGACAGCCCTCACCAATCTTTGCTATAACAAAATCATATCCACCTGTACCGAGATTTAATTCTGTTGCTGTCGTATTAAGAATTACCTTATCACCCTTACTTAAAGAACCAACAAACTGAATAAAGGAAATGGCTGGAAATTCTGTTTCTTTTACCTGTACAATCTGATAATAACTGTTTTGTTTGACGATTTTTGATACAGTTGCTACCTTCTTCAGCAATCTCAATTCTCTGCTACTCCTTCAAAAAGTGCTTCAACAAAAGACTCAGCATCGAATTCTTCGATATCGTCTATATTTTCGCCTGTGCCAACAAAGGCGATTGGTTTTTCTAAGATGATGGATGCAGAAATCAGCGAACCTGCCTTAGATGAACTATCAAGTTTTGTCCCAATAAGAAAGTTCACTTCAGCAGCTTCACTGAATGCTGAAACCTGGTTAAGCACGTTCGTCCCAAAATTTGCATCTATAACAAGGAGACTTTTGACCGAAGCCACTCCCTCAGATGCTTTTTTTGCAGCCTCGACTATCTTTTTCATTTCTGACATAAGGTTTGATTTCGTGTGAAGTCTACCAGCGCTATCTGCAATCATAATATCGTAACCACGAGCAAGAGTGCTCTTAGTAGCATCAAAAACAACTGAAGCAGGGTCAGCTCCTCTTTGTTGCGAGACAATAGAAACACCTATTCTTTCAGCCCAGACCTCCAGCTGCTCTGATCCTGCTGCTCTGAATGTATCAGCAGCAGCAAGAAGAACCTTCAAATTCTTTTTCTTGTAATAATTGGCAAGTTTTGCTGCTGTTGTTGTCTTTCCTGCGCCATTAACACCAGTAAGAATAAGAATATTTGGCTTATCTAACTCAAGAGTAAACTTTCCATTGCTTTCCAACTCTTCAATCAGTTTTTTCTTAAGGTAAGGAATAGCATCAGAAGCCCTTACAAAGTTGGCTCTCGCATTCTCAACTACTTCCTCAACAAATTCGATTGGAAGATCAGCAAGTATCAGCATCTCTTCAAGATCTTCAAAATCAAACTTTGTTGATGATATGAAACCAAGTAATTTCTGTTTGGTTTTTATGAGGGCTCTTTCAAAGATTCCTTTCTTTTCAAAATTAAGCATCATATACCTCCAATCTATCTACTTTCAGACTGTAAATGCGGCTACTTCCATCTTTATCAACAGTGACACCATATATCACATCTGCTGCTTCAACAGTAAGTGGCTGATGAGTAACCATAATTATCTGGGTTTTACTTGCAGTTTTCTTAAGGTATGAAATCAATCTCTGAAGATTCACTTCATCAAGCGCTGGTTCAACTTCATCTAGGACCATGAAAGGAATGTTAAAAGTTTCTTCAAGTGCTAGAATAAGTGCCAGGGAAGCTAAGGATTTTTCCCCACCTGAAAGCAAATTTATGCTTCTAAGATTTTTACCTGGCTGGCTTACATGGATATTAAAACTTGATTCGCTTATATTATTTTCATTATCAACTTTTATATATGCACTGTAACCATTAGTCAGCTCACTATAAATCCGTGAAAAGTTTTCGTTGAGTCTTACAAAGGAAGACCTGAAAGAATCCAATATTTTCCTGTCGACTTCTTCAATAATGGCGTTGATATTTTTCATTGCATTTCTTATATCTGAAGCCTGTTCTTTAAGTTTCTCTAAACGTTCTTTCAGTGCTTCGTAATCTCTTATTGCGAAAGGGTTGTACTCACCTATTTCCTGCAATTTCGCTGTCAGTTTTTTGATTTCCTTCTCATACTCCAGAGCACTTGCTTCAACTGTATAGGTATCAATAATTCGGTCAATCGGCTTTCCAGTGGTTTCTTCAAGTGCTCTTACCAACTCTTCAATACGCTTTAGCCTTTCAGATGACTGGCTTTTTAATATTTCTAACCTTGAATTTAATCTGCTCCTTCTATCATAGGATTTGCTTATTAATTCCACAAGTTCATTGATTTCCTTTGTGTGTTTCTTTATCGCTTCTTCGTAGGTTGAAAGATAGGAGTTTGCTGACAAAAGAATTTTTATGGTTTCCAAATACTCTTCAATCAATCTATGGACCCTGTTTAGCAGGGTGAGCCTTGATTCGAAATATTTAATACCTTCAGACCCTGTGCTCTGAAGAACAATTGACTCATTGAGTCTTTTTCTTAAACCTGATGCTTCCTTTTCAGAGAATTCAATATCCATCTTGAGATGTCTTGCGTGAAGTTCTATTTCTTTTAATTTCTCTCTTTTCTTAAGGATGTCTGATCTAAGGATTCTTAATTCGTTTTCGTATTTATTCTTTTCTCTTTCCAATTTTGTAAGATTTTCCTTTAAAGAATCTAATTTCGCTGAAAGTTCCTTTTTCCGTTCTAATGATTGTTCTATGTTTGCTTCCAGACGTTGCTTTCTTTCCTCAATATCTTTTATTTCCTTCAGATAAAAATCCTGCTTTTCCTTAATAACTTTTATATCAACCCTTAGCCTGCTAAGTCTTTTTCTGATATCTTCAATATCCTTTTCTATTGAATTTAAAAGATTTTCTGCGACTGCTTCTTCTTTTTCCTTCTTCCTGATTTTTTCTTCTATCTCTGAAATCTTTGTTGCTGTTTCTTCAGCGCTTCTCTTCAATTCGTTCAACTTTATTTTCAAACCGTAATAGCCATCTTCACTCGAGCATTGATAGTAAAAGCCTGCTGGATGGTAGAAAAAACCATAGTTTTTACTAAAGCTTTTAGGTAGAAGAGAAAACTGTTTTTTAAGTTCTTTGAGCAAACTTTCAATCTTTTCTTTTAAATCATTATGATTTACCAAAACAAACTGGGCAGGAAAATTTTTCTTTGCAACCAGATCTTCTTCAAAAATCACGAAAAGTGGCTGCTTGTGAGGAAGGACATTGTTTAAAAGTTCGATATCATTTTCTTCTAATTTAATAAAATCCTCCACTTTTGAGTAATCCGCGTTGAAGGTTTTTATTGCCCCTTCAGCCTTTGCGATTTCCTCGTTCAGAGTTTTAGAAGAGCGCTTAAGGCTATCGTATTCTCCTTGAAGTTGCACTTTTTCATCTTTAAGTAGGCTTAACTTTTTCTTTGCCTCGTTAAAAGAATTCTTCAATTTTTCTTCTTGAATTTCCAATTCTTTGCTCTCATTAATTTTTTGAGAAAGCTCAAGATTCATCTTTTTAAAATCTTCATCTATTTTCTTACCTCTTTTTAAAAGTCTCTGCTTTTCAGCTGACAGAGATTGTACTTCCCTATCAAAAACTTCAATTTTTCTTAACATTTCTGTAAGGAAGTTTCTATTATTTTGAATTTCGCCTTGTAGTTGTCTTATCTTATCAATTAAAGATCGTTCATCCTTTTCCAGCAAAGCAATATCGTTTAAAAGCAGGTTTCTTTCGTCTTCTAAATCACTCATCTTGCTCGTTTGATTTTCTAAATTCTTTTCAATTTCTTTAAGTTTGTTTTGAAGATTTGAGATTTCAGCATTCAACGATGTTATCAACTGACGTTGATTTGATATCTTTTCTAATGTATTTCTTGCCTTTTCTTCAACGAGCAGTCTTATGAATTCGAAATTAGACCTAAAATCCTTTAGTTTTTGTACCTTTTCAATATGAGAAATTGCACTTGAGTCCTTTCTTAATGCTCCTTCAAGAAGTTTTCTTTTTTCCTCAAGGTTTTCTATCTCAGAATCTAATTTATCCAGCTCGCCTTCGAGTGCAGAAATTTCCTCATTGATTTTTTCATAAACTTCTCTGTTTTCATTTAATTCAGCAAGCATTTTCTTAACTGTCTGGGCTTCAAGGGCCGACTTTAACTGGACCACTCTTTTATAATCCTCAGCCTGCTTCTTAAGTGGTTTTAATTGCAGAGAAATTTCATTTTGAAGCAGCCGGATTTTCTCCAATTTGTCTTCAGCCGACCTCAACTTTCTAACTGCATTCTCTCTTCTCATCCTGTAGTAACTTACGCCGCTTGATTCTTCAATGATTGCCTTTAAATCAGAAGAATGAGGATTGATAAGTTCATAAATTCGGTTCTGAGGAACGATACCTGGCAGTTCTGTCCCCAGATTAAGATGCGACAACAACTCTCGAATATCGAGAAGTCTGCAGGGTTTTTCATTTATGAAGTAATTGCTTGTACCGTCTCTCGAAACAACTCTTTTTATTGATACCTCTGGAGCGTCCACGGGCAAGGATGAGTCTGAATTATCAAAAATAAGGGTTACTTCAGCATTGGGGGATGGCTGAAGATTTTCTGAGCCAGAAAATATGATGTCCTGCATCGTCTGACCACGTAAAAATCGTGGGTTCTGTTCTCCTAAAACCCACAATATAGCATCAACTATATTGCTTTTACCTGTTCCGTTTGGACCAACGATGACTGAAAGACCTCTTGAAAAGTTTAAAGTCACTGATTTTCCAAAAGATTTGAATCCTTTGATTTTGAGAGTTTTTAAATACATAGCAATACGATATTCTAAACTTAAAATAGAAAAATAAAAGTATGGGAGGATCATATGGAAGCGAATGTTTCAAAGGTTGACCTTGTAGTCAGAGCCAGAGCAGTTGTCACAGGAAATTCTTATGGAGATATCGCTGTTTATGAGCCAGGCTTCATCGCAATTAAAGATGGCAAAATTATTGATGTAGGAGATGCAAGCACTGATTATCCATACAGAGGTAAGGAATTTCATTCTTTCCCAAATCATGTTATCTTTCCTGGCTTCATAAACGCCCATACACATTCGCCAATGGTTTTGTTTCGAGGACTTGCTGACGATTTGCCATTGAAGGAATGGTTGGAAAATCATATCTGGCCACTTGAAGGCAAACTTGTGAATCCTGAATTTGTTTACGAAGGATCTCTCATTGGTATTGCTGAGATGGCTCTATGTGGAGTGACCTTTTTTTCAGATATGTATTTTGCAATGGAAATGGTTGCTGAAGCAGCAAGAAAGGTGGGTATCAAGGCTCAGATTGGTGAAGGGATTCTAGAATTTCCTACCCCAACATCTCCAACAGTGGAACATGCATTTGAGAGAACGATAAACTTGATTGAAAAATTTCTCAATGACGACTCTATTTTTCCAATGGTTGCTCCACATGCACCTTACACGACTTCTGAAGAAACGTTAAAACGATCATTGGAGTTATCCAGCAAATACGGCGTTCCTATCCATATTCATCTTGCTGAAGAGAAGTGGGAACTTGAAAAGTTTTTGAACGAAAAGAATCGTTCTTCAATAAAGTATCTTGATGATCTAGGTTTCTTTTCGAATAGAAATGTTATCGCTGCACATGTTAACTGGCTGGATGAAAGCGATTACGAAATCTTAGCAAAAAACAATGTGGGTGTGGCGCATAATCCACGATCAAATATGAAGCTCGCGACAGGTATTTGTCCTGTGCCAAGGCTTCTTGATATTGGCGTTTCGGTCGGTCTTGGGACAGATGGTGCCAGTTCAAATAACAGATTGAGTGTGCTTGGAGAAGCCCAGACAGCATCTTTACTGCATAAGATTGCCAATAAAGAACCCACTTTTGTAAGTGCAAAACAAGCTTTTCTTATGGCAACACTATTAGGAGCCAAAGCAGTAAAGATGGAACATAGAATCGGTTCTCTGGAAAAGGGGAAAGACGCTGATTTTATCCTAGTTAACTTTGAAAGACCGCATCTCTATCCTTGCTTTGACTATATCTCGCACCTCATCTATGCTGTTAAGGATAGCGATATTGAATATGTCTATGTAAATGGTAAACCTGTTGTTTTTGAAGGCAAACTTGTAAATGTTGATTTAAAAGAATTAAAGTCTATCTCAGATAAATACATTGAAAAAATAAGCAAAAGTTAGATTTCGGCGCCTTCAAAAGCACTGGAACAGTGGCATTTTCTTTTTTCGGGCAACAAAGTTATTGCCTTATAAATAAGGTTTAATACCTCATCTTGCTTCACTTTCATCATTTCCTCGACTTCAACAGCGGTTAACCTTTCGCCCTTAATACCAGCTGCTAGATTTGTAACAATGCTTATGGTCAGATAACACATTCCCAATTCACGCGCAAGAACGCATTCTGGTACCAATGTCATTCCTACAAGATCGCCACCAAGAATTCTGTAGGCGTTTATCTCTGCTGGTGTTTCGAAACGTGGACCTTCAGTAACAACATAGGTGGCTCCGGACTTAACATTCAATCCAATCATTGATGATGCCTTAAGAACGCTCTCTGCCATTTCAGAACAAAAAGGTTCTGTAAAATCCAGGTGATAGACCTTACCGACTTTGCTGAAAGAATGGTCTCGATTCTTTGTAAAATCAATAAACTGATCAGGAATGACGATTCTTCCTGGTTCAAGGTTTTCGTTCAGGGAGCCAACAGCGCTTGTTGCAAAAATTCGTTCAATACCTAAGTTTTTTAATGCTTGAATGTTTGCTTTATAAGGTATCAGATGCGGCGGGTATGAATGTCCAAGTCCATGTCTTGGCAAGAAATATAGTTGCTTATTTTCTATTTCAACAGTAAAGACATCAACCTTTCCGTACTCAGTTGGGACTTCAATCCTCTCCATATTTTGGTTCAAGCCAGATTTGGAAAATCCAGACCCACCTATTATTGCGATCAAGAAGGAACCCTCCCCTAAAAGATTATCGTTACAATTATTTCTCTTGTTCTGTTTCTTGTGTCCCACTCAGCAAGGAAGATACGTTGCCAGGTACCAAGGAGAATTTTACCGTTATCAAATGGTATGCTAATTGAAGAATTCGTTATTATGTTTCTTAAATGAGCATGGGCGTTTGATTCAAACGAGAGCTTATCATGATTCCAGGAGCCCTGTGGAACAATACTTGAGAACAGGTTATTTATATCTCTTAAAAGGTTTTGTTCGTTTTCGTTTATAAAAAGTGATGCTGTTGTGCCAGTCAAGAAAAGATTTACAATACCTTTTTCGTTCGTATAGTCTCTAACTTCTTTCTGTACTAACTCAGTTATATCAACGAAATAAGGACCTTTTTCAGTTTTTACTGAAATCCTAGTTTGTTTTAGCGCCATCTTTCTTTTTCCCTCCAAGAATCGAGAGTATCTTTTTATCTGATATTCCTAAGGATCTTGAATCCCAATCATAAATAATAAAATCAGACGAATTCTCGTTTATGAATTTCATCATTTTTTCAAGATATACTTCCCTTTCCTCTTCTGTAACCACGAGCGTCTTAAAAGACTTAGAAGCTTCTGGGTCGACAGGCAGGTTTAGGCCAGCATATACAACTTCACCAAATCCAGTTCTTAAAGCATATCTGTTTATGAGTCTATCTATGGTGTTTAAATCTACGAAGAAGAGACCAATGTTCTTTGCTTCAATGGGTGGAAATAGTTCAAAAACCACAAAGTCATAGCCTTTTACTTCAGGAATAGCAAGTTTGGCTGTTTTACCAACCAAATTTCCTTTTAAGCAGAGAAGATCAACCTCGCAGGAATTCTTGCTTCTGGAATTAAAAATATTTGAAAGAAGAAAACCTATTTTTCCATTGTAGTAAGTTTTTGTTTCTTTTAGTGTTTCTATAAGCCAGGTATTCCTATCGTTTTCAGGAATCATTTCAATCGATGTCGATGGAATCAATAAGTATTCTGCATTTATCTTATTTAGATACTGACCCCAATTTTGGTAGTAGCTCAATAAAAAATCTTTCTCAAGTCTCTTTTTAAGTTGCTTTGATTCGTTGTAAAGAATTATAACCTCAGGCTGTACACAGACTTTCAGACCTTCTTTGTGTGCTTTTTTAGTAATAAAACCAACCAGGCTTGAAACAAGAGGTAGTTTATAGATCTTGCCCATTATAAGGTAGCCCTTTGGAGTAATTACGATGGTATTAAATCCAGCATCATGGATCTCTTTCAATTCGCCGGTATTTATGGCAAGCCTTATTAGCGAATTTACTTTTACACCTTTAATTTGTGGGTCCTTAATTTTCTGTGTGGTTTCAAAATTAGCAAAGAAGTAGAAGAGAGAAAGAGCTATAACTGCAATTAGGATTGTAATTTTAATTAGGAGCTTAACTATCTTTCTTGCCATTGAATTCCAGAGATTGCCTAATTTTTTGAGCACCTTTTTCTAAAGTACCAGCAAGAATGAATCCATAAAAAAGGAGTGCGGAACCGATCATTTCTGCAGGATAAAGAAACTGTGTTGAACCCAACCTCGCTTTGGCTCCTGCCCAGGCAATTACAGCAGTGCCAGCAGCGATGAAAATATTTGCCCAGACTCTATATGCAAACTCTCTTTTTCTCAGAAAGCGAAAAACGGAAAGCACAGCGCCACCGAATAAGAATAATGTACCTGGAATATTAAAGAAAAGCGACATCACACGAGGAAAACTCAATGAAGGTCCAAGCGCTTTGCCTCCAACTGTTACTCCTGGCTTGAGTGCAGCTAAATTAAGTTTTGCTGTGAATGAACCGTAGAAAAAAACAAAAAGGCAAATAATGTTAAATATCAAGTATAAATTCGGCCAGATTTTTCTCCTTGATATGAGTTCGAGAGTGCCTAAGCCAAGGAAACCGACCAAAGATGCGGCAAGAACAACATAAATTCTGTATACAAATGGACTCCAGTTACCGGTAAATTCAGAGTAAGCCTCAAAAAGGGCAGCAATTGCATAAAATATAAGTCCTATTGACCAGTAAAGTTGATGTAGTTTTCTTCTTTCAAAATACTGTTTAAGAACAAGCAAAGCAAATATGCCAACAGTTATGGATGTTATTAAAGGCCACATATAATTTGACCAAATGCTCTTATCCATCTTTTTTTCCTTAAATAAAATACTTTTAAGAGTATAAATGAAAACCGATTTGTTTGGAGAGAAAATACAATGATATTTGCAGATGATAGTCACCTTCCTTCAATGATAAGAGCAGCAAAAGAGGCAGGAGAAATCTTAGGTGAGATGTTCTACCAGACAATCGAAGTAAGAAAAAAGGGAAACATTGATATTGTGACGGCAGCAGATCTGGAATCAGAAAAAGTTATTTTAAATCAACTTAATTCAGATTTTGCTTATCCAGTTTATAGCGAGGAGACTTTTTACAATATCAAACCTGAAGGATTGTATTTTTTAGTTGACCCCCTGGATGGAACTACCAATTACTCCAGAAAAATCCCATTTTATGCTGTTTCAATTGCCTTGATGAATGATGTTCATCCTGTGAAAGGCGTCGTTTACATACCTGAATTTGGTGAGCTTTACGTGGCAAAGAAAGATTTCGGTGCTTTTTTAATAGATAAGAATTCAAATGAAAGCAAGTTATCTGTATCGAAGGTTTCAAAACTTTCTGATGCTTTGCTTGCCACAGGTTTTCCTTACGATGTCTGGGTGAATTATGAACCGGTTCTTAAATCACTAAAAGCTATGCTTACAAAAGCAAGAGCTTTAAGAAGATTTGGTTCAGCAGCAATAGACCTTTGCTACGTGGCAAAAGGCATATTTGATGGTTTTTTTGAATTATCTCTAAAACCCTGGGATACAGCAGCAGGTTCTTTAATAGTTATGGAAGCAGGAGGAATGGTTTCGAGTTTAAAAGAAGAAATTTACACACCTTTTTCATCTGAAATACTTGCCACAAACGCTTTAATCCACGAAGAGCTAAAATCAGAACTTCTCAAAAATCTTCAGGACTGATCAATCTGTCTAGAAGTATTTTTCCTTTTGGTATCAAATATTCCTTTAAGTAGTTATTAAGCTTATTAGAGATAAACTTCTCTTGTGTAATATCGATTTTTGAACTACCAGTAAAGTAGCAGATCAACTGTTCTTTTCCTTCTTCCCATCGAACTGGAAGTAAACTTAAAATCGTGTCTTCATCGTCCAGTTCTTTTAGGGGAAAATGAAGAGCGAAACCCTTTGAAGAAAAAACTTCCTGATAGGCGTCAAGCGCTTGAGGTGATTGATTGATCTTTATCTTACCCTTATGATAAATACGTTCTCCAGAAACAATGTCTTTTACACCTAAGATTGAAGCAGCCCGAGCCCTTAATAGATGAAGATACATATGGCAACCAATACATGGAGAGTAGAAGCCATAATTTATTGAAACTTGAAGAGCGTCTGCTGAAACTATCTCACTCCAGAGAGAAACTGATTTAAAAGCAGCAAAATAAACTTTAAGACCTTTGAGTCTTGCAATATTTTCTGCGATAAGCATTGCTTTTTGAATTGCATTCAAATCTCCAAACTCAGTTGGTGAAAAGGCAGCCGAAATTAGAACAAATTCGAAGTCTTGTTTTCCGTAAAGAAAACGGCTCAAGGAAGCAATGCTATCTCTTCCTGCTACTTCTTGTATAAAACCTTTCTTGCCCTTGACGTCTCTTAAAACTTCCTCTGGGTTAAAAAAACCATCTAGCCCCAGTGTTTCAGAAGAACTATAAACCTTTCTTAAAAAATCGTTGAGTTTAATCAAATTCACCATGGTAATATCCCATAGATTTTAGGGCTTCAAGTGCTGCCTGCTTTTCTGCTTCCTTCTTGCTCTGACCCTCACCAGTACCAATTATTTTGTCGCGCAAGAAAACCCCACAGACGAATTTTTTTGCATGTGCTGGACCTGAGGAGTAGATAACCTTGTACTTTGGTAGAGAGTGATATTTCTTAACCAATAACTCCTGAAGTGTTGATTTTGGATCATGCTTAACAAAATCAATATCAATGTACCTATTAAGGAGGTTTTCTTTTACGAATCTTTTTACTACTCTAAATCCTCTGTCAAGGTAAATCGCACCAAGAAGCGCCTCAGTAAAATCAGCAAGGTTGCTTCTCTTACCCCTCTCTTCTTTAGAAGCTCCCTTTCCAAGAAGCAGAAAGGAATCAAATCCCATATTGTACGCAAAGTCAGCAAGGGTCTTTTCTGAGGCTATGATTGATTTAGCTTTTGAAAGCTCCCCTTCAGATGATTTATCGGTTTTTTTATACAAGAACTCTGAAATTATAAGGGAAAGAACAGCATCACCAAGGAACTCCAACTTTTCATTGTTTACCTTGATTCCCTTTTCGTTGGCAAAAGAAGCATGAATACACGAGATGAGAAGTAAGGATTTGTTCTTAAACTTTATGCCTAATTGATTTTCAAGTTTCTCAAGATGATTTGAGTATTCCTTCAAAAGATCACTTGAGACTTTGTTTAAATTGGATTCTTTATGTCTAGACATATTTTTTAAATGCTATAACAGCGTTATGACCACCAAATCCAAATGAATTTGAGATTGCACCTCTTATTTCTAATTCAATAGGTTGATGAGGAACATAATTCAAATCGCACTCTGGATCTGGTTCATCAAGATTTATTGTAGGAAACGCTACACCATGAAATATACCGAGTGCAGTTGCACACGCTTCTATTGCACCGGCGGCTCCAAGAAGATGTCCTGACATCGACTTGGTGGAACTAACAAAAACATCGTAAGCTCTTTCCTTAAAGAGCAATTTTATTGCTTTTGTTTCTATTTCATCGTTAAATTTAGTCGATGTACCATGAGCATTTATATAGTCAACATCATCAACTGTCATCTCTGCATCTTCTAATGCCATTTTCATAGTGTATGCAGCTGTTTCTCCTGATATGTCTGGTTGAGTAATATGATATGCATCATCAGTAAATCCATAGCCTGCAAGCTCGCAATAGATTCTTGCTCCCCTTTTTCTCGCGTGCTGCTCATCTTCGACAATCAAAATAGCAGCACCTTCTGCCATCACAAAGCCATCTCTTGAAGCATCAAACGGTCTGCTTGCTTTTTCAGGTTCATCGTTTCTAGTTGAAAGTGCTTTTAATGAAGAAAATCCAGCCACAGAAAGAGGAGTTATTGGTGCTTCTGTGCCTCCAACTAGAACCACATCAGCTTTTCCCATTCTTATCATATCAAGAGCAATACCTATAGCATGGGATGATGAGGCACAGGCAGATGCAATACTGAAATTTGGGCCCTTAATACCATATCGTATGGCAATGTTTCCTGAAGCCATATTTGAAATAATTTTAGGAATAAGAAAAGGGCTTACTCGCTGTGGGCCTTTGTTCAACATTGTAATGTGTTCCTCTTCAATCGTTCCAATGCCACCTATACCACTTGATACAATTGCACCAACTCTGTAAGGATCTTTAAAAGAATCGATACCAGCATCTTTGAGTGCAAGTTCAGCGGCTGCCAGAGCAAAAATCGAGAAAAGGTCAAGTCGTTTGGATTCCTTTTGAGAGACGTAATCGCTCAGGTCTTCTTTAACCTCTCCAGCAATTTTCACAGGAAAATTTGAAGCGTCGAATCGAGTAATAAAAGAAATACCTGAACGTCCTTCAATCAACGATTTGTAAAAATTTTCTACGCCTACACCGATTGGGCTAACTACGCCCAACCCTGTGATTACTGCCCTACGCAATTGCATTCTCAATGTATTCTACAGCGTCCCTGATAGTTCTTATACTCTGTGCATCTTCATCTGAAATAGATATGCCAAATTCATCCTCAAGAGCCATCACAAGTTCCACCATATCAAGCGAATCAGCACCAAGATCATCAACAAAAGCTGAATCAAGAGTAATTTTTTCAGGGTCGACTTTGAGTTCTCTGGCTACAATCTCCCTTAATTTTTCAAAAACATTTTGCATTTTAGAAACCTCCCAAAAAAAATTTTTAATATTTTACAATGCAATTCCACCTGAAACCTCAATTATTTCGCCGTTTATATAAGATGATTTTTCAGAGATGAGGAAAGCCACCACTTCAGCAACTTCCTCTGCCCTTCCAAAGCGTTTTAAATAGATTGACTGAACTGCTTTTTCTTTTAGTTCATCGCTTAACTTAGATGTCATATCAGTTTCGATAAAACCAGGGGCAACCGCATTTACTCTAACATTTCTTTGACCAAGTTCTTTCGCAAGCGATTTTGTAAACCCGATCAAGCCTGCTTTAGATGCCGAGTAATTAACCTGTCCTGCGTTTCCATAAAGTCCAACAACCGAACTGATATTTACAATCGAGCCTTCACGATTCTTAATCATTTCTTTTGCTGCTGCTTTTGTCATCAGGAATGCGCCAGTAAGATTGGTATCGATAACACTTCTCCAGTTTTCCTCAGTCATTCTTAGCAGTAGATTATCGTTTGTGATTCCTGCATTGTTAACAAGTCCATATACCTGACCATAATTTAGGGCTTCAGCTACAACGTTTTCACAATCTGAAGAGACCCTTACATCAGCTCTTACTGGAATATAGGTTCCACCCAATTCTTCAATTTCATTCTTTAATGCAACTGCTGTTTCATTTGAAGAGACAAAGGTTCCAACAACAACGTAGTTTAGATTAGCAAGAACTTTCGAAATTGCTGCGCCGATACCTCTTGAAGCACCAGTTACTATAACCACCTTCTTATTCATTTAAAATCACTCCTCATAGTTTTTCAATATCAGATAAACTTCTTATAGCTATACGTTCTCCTGGAATTTCAGGTGGTAGCATCCTTAAGAGAACGTTTCCAGGAAAAGTTTCGACCCAACAGTCAGGATCGAAAAACGAGAGAGTTTCGATACAGTCAACCCACCTAACCGGTGAAGATATCTGGCGAGATAATTTTTCAATAAGATTATTTCTATCATAAGGTTTGCCATCAAAATTGGAAATTACTGGAAATGAATTGTAACCTATCTTTTGTTTCTTTAGAAAAAGTCTAAAATTTGTTGATGCTTCGTCCATCAAAGGTGTATGAAAGGCTCCCTCGACATTCAAATAAATTGCCCTGTAGCCCAGTTCCTGAACCCTGTCTTTAAAATGCTTAAGTCCTTCAACAGGTCCTGCGAAGACGACTTGTTGGTTGCTGTTAATATTTGCAAGATAGACCCCATAATATCCTGCTATACTTGAAAGTGATAGTGGATTATCTCCTATAACAGCAACCATCGATGAAAGTTCTTTTCGACAGCAGGATTCCATAAATTTGGCTCGATGAAGCACAAGTTGAAATCCTGTTTGAATTTCGAAAAATCCTGATGCGGTCAGTGCTGTAAGTTCACCAAGACTATGACCAGCAGCACCTACAACAAAAACTTCGCTTTCTTCTTTAAGGATGATATAACTTAGAAGGCTTAGAAAAAATGTTGCTGGTTGTACAAATACAGTTCTTGAATAATCATCCTCAGTAGCTTGCATTATCTTTTCAATCAAACTGAATCCGATAACTGATGAAGCTTTTCTGTCTAGTTCTATGGCGTATTTTGTTTCTAAGAGGTCAGCTCCAGTTCCCTTCTTAAGGGTTCCCTGACCAGGAAATAAAAGCACAATCCGCTTTCTTTCTTTCATTTTCTACCTCTTAAACAAGAAAACTAGGAATGCCTGTACAAATGAACTCCCCAAACAAAACCTGCACCAAAACTTAGAATAGCATAAAGATCATTTTGTTTCATTCCCTGAGTTTCCATATATTCAGCAATGATGATTGGAATTGAAGCAGCAGAAGTATTTCCATATCGTTCAATATTGTTAAAGGACTTTTCAAAAGGTATACCACATCTTTCAAGAACAGAGTTAATAATTCTTATGTTGGCTTGATGAGCAAAAATACCTGACAATTGATTGACCTTCGTTTGAGTTTTTACTAAGGCTTCGTTTAAAGCAGAAGAAAGTTCGCTAACTGCGTATTTGAAGACCTCTCTGCCGAGCATTTTAATCTTATACTCTTGAGAATCGGCAGTACAAGAAGGAAGCATCGAACCTCCGCCTGGAATTTCAAGTAATCCTTCCAAGGAGCCATTGCTATACAACTTTCCATATATAAAACCAGGTTCATCTGAAGATTGAAAAATGATTGCGCCTGCACCATCTCCAAAAAGTACGCAGGTGGTTCTATCGTTCCAGTTTATAAAACGAGATAGAACCTCAGCACCAACAACTGCAATATATCTGTAACCCTGAGATGCTAGACCTCTGGCAACCTCTATGGCATAACTGAATCCAGCACAAGCAGCCAACAAATCAAAAGAAGCAATCTCTTTTTTTAAGCCTAGCAATCCGTGTACTCTAGCAGCTGTTGAAGGAAACAACCTATCAGGTGTTCCTGTAGCAACAATCAGGGCGTCAAGTTCATTTAAATCAAAAGAAATCTTTTCAGCAGCGTTCAGTAAAGCCTTATACGCAAGGTCGGAAGTGAACTCGTTTTCTCTTGCTAATCTTCTTTCCTTGATTCCGGTGCGAGAAACAATCCACTCATCACTTGTTTCAACCATCTTTTCAAGGTCGTAATTTGTTAGAACATTGTCTGGAAGGTATTTACCTGCTGATAAAATCCGTATATTTGAGCCCATCTACACCTCAGGCTTAAAGAAACCTTATTCGATTTATGGGCCAGTAAATCATAAATGCCTTGCCAATTATTTTTGATTTACTGATTGGGCCAAACGAACGACTATCAAGACTATTTGGTCTGTTATCTCCCATAACAAATACATAACCTTTTGGTACAACTATTTCTTCCATTGTGCCGGAGTCAAAACTTTCGTCAGAAAGATAATCTTCTCTTAACGGCTTTCCATTTATATATACAAGACCATCTTTTATCTTAATGCGTTGACCCTCCACAGCGATAACTCTTTTAATGTAATCCTTCTTTTCTCCGTTTGGTGGAAGGAAAACGATGATATCGCCTGGTTTAGGGTCTGAAAACTTATATATAAATTTAAAAGCAAGTACTCTATCGTTTGGCATAATCGTTGGAATCATCGAACCAGTTGGAACCCAAAAAGGTTGAACAACAAAAGTTTTTATGACGAAAGCGACGATTACCGCAGCAACTAAAAGGAGCGGTAACTCTCTGAGGAAGTGGTAGAAGGAATCCCTATCCTGATTCATACAACGAAAACTAGGCGTTTTCTCTCTTTTCTTTAATTCTTGTAGCCTTACCAGTTCTTTGACGCATATAGTACAGTTTGGCTCTCCTTACCTTGCCTCTCCTTTCAACTTCAATCTTCTCAATCAATGGAGAATGAAGTGGGAAAATTCTTTCAACACCTACTCCATAAGAAACCTTTCTAACAGTGATGGTTCTTTTTGCTCCTGAACCTTTAATAGCGATCACATCACCTTTAAAAGGCTGGATTCTCTCTTTATTGCCCTCAAAAATCTTGTAGTGAACGACAACCTTGTCTCCTGGCCATATTTCAGGCAGATCTTTTCTTATAAATTTTTCTTCAATTTTCTTTATATCTTCCACAACTATCCCTCCTTTATAACCAACGAATTAAAGATTATACATTTAAAAGTCTTCTTAGCAATAAGAAAATCAGTCACGAAACTTTTGTTTCTCTCGACCTGAAACATGACAGATGGCACAGTAAATAGACGTATGACAGGTAAGACAATTGGAAACACCTGATTTTTCAACTACTTCTGGATGCGCCTTTATCATTGGTCCCATTTTTGGTGACCAACCTACGTGATGACAGCCAGCCTCACAAAAAGTGTTTTTATTTTGATGGCAGTTTGAACACTTCTTTTTGTATCCTTCTCTAACAACCAACTTGCCATGTTGTTTTTTGAAATCTGCAGGATGAGGCATTTCCAGTCCATTATGACAATCATTGCAGAATTTAGGTTTATGGCATTGATAACAGTAATCTTTTCCTCTCTCCTTCGCTGATGCAGCATGACCTTTGGGCATAAATTTCCTATCAAAATGTGAAGCTGGCGGATGATATTCTATTCTTGTTTTAACAGGGATATTTACTTTTACACGGTTCTCTTTATGGCAAGATTCACAACTATCCTTCTGATGACATTGAAGACAATAATTGAGACTGCCTCTCGCAATCTTTGCATGTGCCTTCTTTGGAAAATCTGGCTGAAGGTGATCCTTAGGTTTAATGCGGTTTAAGTTTTCGGAGTGGCAAGCATTACAGCTGTATGGGAGTTTAAATTCCTGGGTATGGCATGCATCGCAATCAGAAGTTGGTTGTCCCTTAATGCCTGTATGACATTCCATACAAGAATCCATTCTTGTATTGTCCTTATAAGGTACTATATTCGCGATTTTAAGGCTCAATACTTTCCTTGTAGTAGTATCGATATCGTGTGAGACGCGATTATGGCAGCGTGTGCAGGAGATACCTTTCTTGCTATGCGCTTCGTGATTGATTTTAATTCCTATCCTTGGACTGATTTCCTTTTCTAAGGTATGACATTTCAAGCAGACGTTACTTTCTATACTCTCGTAGAGATTAGCGTTGATATTGAGCGGCTTTTCGTAAGTGTTAAATAACTCAGCAGCAAGACATGAGTAAAGAGAAAGGTAGCGAAAGTAATCAGAGACGAAATTGTTGCCTCGAAAATGGCAGGCAAAACAGGATACCTTATTATGTCGACTCACTTTATGAGAATCTACATCAGGTCTCATAATATGGCAGAGGTTGCAGTAATTTTCAGAAAAAGTTTTAAAGAGATAGTTATTTAATACGATAGCGAGAAGAATAACCAGGAATACAATTGAAAACACTCTTATAGTACGATTCTTCAAATAATCGAATAAAAAAACCCTCTTTTGCAAAGAAAATCATCACGCCTTCAAATTTTTAGATAGTTTTGTTTCTATTTGCTTTCTATATGTAATTACTCTTATTTTGGAACTATGCCATGGCAATTCAAGCAATACTCGTCTTTATGGCATGCGTAGCAGTTCTGTCTATCCGCTTTTGCTTTGAACTTATGGGTTGACTTCCATGATTTATCGTGAGATTTAGGTCTATTCTTATGGCATTCCTGGCAGAAGTTTTCAGTATAAGCATGGCACTTCCTGCAATCCTCTTTCTTTGCCATCGCACCATGAATCTCATACCAGTTGGCTGCTTTGTGAGATTCTGGCAGAGGCTTATCAGTATGACAGGCAGAACACTCGTCAGTAGCTTTCTTTCCATTGTGGCAGTTCTGCATACAGAATTCCATCTGCGGTCTTCTGTCTTCCTTTTTATCAGCATGAACAACATTCAGATGACAGTAGACGCAGTGCTGGCCGTTAAACTCCAGCTCCTTCTTTTCAGTTCCATTTAACATTACAGCCAGTTTGCCTTCTACATGGACCTCTTCGTGTTTCTTGTGAGGATCAATTAAGTCGCCTGGTAAAACTCTCTTAACATCATTAGGATGACAATACTTACAATTATGATCACTGGAAAATTTCTTAGGTGCTATTGGTACCTCAAAGGTTCCTGTTAGGTGGTGGTAGAGTTCTGACAATGATTCTACTTTTGCAAAAATTTTAGAAAAGAAGGTTTTATGTCCATGACAGTCATAACAACCCACATTTGCATGATTTGAATCCAACCACTGTGCATGATAAACCTTCATTTCGTGACATGTCTGGCAAAAAGTGGGGGTCGAAAAAATAAATAGCATGTAATTAATAAAAGCGTAAAGAAGATAAATAATTATTGGAACCTTAATTACAATATGAATCCAATTTGGAAAAAATTTCTTTAAATAGTAGGTAGTCAACTCTTTAATTCTGTTCCAATCAAAGGCCATTATTTAACCTCCCGATAATCATAATAGTTAAATTTTATACAAGGATTACCTTGTTTGGTCATTTTTTTCCGAATCTAGCAAAAAATTTCTTAAAAATCGTCTGGCAATATCTAAGTTTTCTTTTTTCTGAATGAATTTTTCAAAAAGATCTGGCCGTCTGTTATAAGTATCGATTATTCTTCTTTCCAATCGATAGGCATCGATTAACCTGTGATTACCTGAAAGGAGAATCTTTGGAACCTTATATCCCATAAAGTTTTCAGGTCTTGTATATTGAGGATATTCAAGAAGGTTTTCAGAAAAACTTTCCTTTTCAACACTTTCGTAATCGCCTACAACACCTGGAATAAGCCTGACTATTGCATCTATGATTACAAGTGCAGCTGGTTCCCCACCAGAAAGAACATAATCCCCTATTGATATTTGCCTTGTTGACAGGTATTCAGCCACCCTTTCATCTATTCCTTCGTATCGACCGCAGAGAAATATCAATTTTTTCTTTGTTTTTGAAAGTTCTTCAGCTGTGGCTTGGTCGAATAGCTTTCCTCTTGGTGTGAGAAGGATTATTTCAGCCAGATTTCTTGCGTCTTCAGGGGTTTCTGTACCTGTAATGTGAAAGCACAGTTTAAAGAAGGGTTCAGGAGTCATCACCATTCCTGAACCACCACCATACGGCTTATCGTCAACTTTTTTATGAGGGTCAGAGGTAAAATCGCGAAGATTATGGATTTCAATATGAACAAGATTTTTTTCTAAAGATCTTTTTATGTTTCCAACTCTTAAAGATGAATTAAAAAACTCTGGAAAAATGGTGGCAATATGGATTTCAAGCATTGTCTTTCCAATTCTTGATGTAAGGTCCTTCCCTGATTACAATTATCCCATTTTTTTCGTCGATCGATTCTATGTACTCAGATACATCTGGAACGAGTATTTCATCATTTTCTCTTTTAATTAAAAATATTCTATGAGCAGGACTGATTAAGATATCAGCAACTGAACCAATCAAATCTCCTGAAGATGTAATACATTTAAAACCTAAACAATCTTCTTCACCTTCTAAAAATAGATTGTCGATAAATCTTTCGCTTGTTTGAAGATATCTTCCAGTAAGATGTTCTGCCTGAGAAATATCTTCAACCCCTTCAAAAAAGAGAATAAGGCGCTTGTCTTTGACAAGCGCCTTGATTACTTTTGTTATCGACCTTTCCAAAAGCGGTGGAGCAATGAACACTTCTAAGTTGGTAAGTCGTTTCTCGTTTATCTTTCTTATTGGTTCAACAACCACAGCTCCATTTTTTCCATAGGTCTTTACGATGCGGGCAAAAGTAATGAAGCGGTTCATAAAAAACTAGTCAAGAATTTCAACGATTGCTCTCTTACCTTTCTTTACAGCAACGGCACGAATTAAAGTTCTAAGAGCCTGTGCAATTCTTCCTTGTTTTCCAATCACCTTACCAACGTCTTCAGGAGCGACTTTAAGCTGAAGAATAATTGTCCTCTCTCCTTCGACAACGTCAACGTTTACCGCGCTGGGATTATCAACTAGCGCCTTTGCGCAGGTTTCAAGAATTTCCTTCATTTGCGCACCTCCTACTGAGATTTTTTGGATATGACTCCGGTTATTTCAAACAGCCGCTCCACCGCTTCGGTAGGTTGTGCTCCTTTTTCAAGCCAGTAAAGAGCTTTTTCCTTATCGATTTCAATTGTTGATGGTTCAGTAAGCGGATTGTAATATCCAATAACTTCCTTATATCCAGAATCACGTGGTGCTCTTGAATCGGCAACCACAACGCGGTAAAAAGGTTTTTTCTTTCTTCCGCCTCTTGCTAATCTAATCCTAACTGCCATGTTTCACCTCCTTACTCAAAATGGTAATTTTAAGCCAAATCTTCTTTTTTTCAATTTTTTTGCTTTTTTAAAAAATTTCTTCATTTCATAAAAACTTTTAAGCAATTGATTGACATCCTGGAGTGTTGTTCCACTGCCTTTTGCGATCCTTTCACGTCGACTCCCGTTTATTATCTCTGGATGAGCCCTTTCTTCAGGTGTCATCGAAAGAATTATTGCTTCGGTGCGCTTTAAAATATTATCATCTACGACTCCAGCAAATTTCTTGAACTCAGAAGGCATCTGGTCCAATATGAACTGTAACCCACCAAGTTTTTTAACCTCTCGTAACTGTTCAAGGTAATCGTTTAGGTCAAACTTGCCTTCCAGAAGCTTCTTTTGAGCTTCTTGAGCTTTTTCAGCGTCAAGTTCTTTCTCGGCTTTTTTAATTAAGGCTAAAACATCACCCATTCCAAGAATTCTTGAAACATACCTTTCTGGTTCAAAAAGATCAAAATCGCCAACTTTTTCTCCTATGGAAACATATATCACGGGAACGCCGGTTACAAATTTTGCAGAGATAGCAGCACCACCCTTGGCATCTCCGTCAAGTTTGGTAAGAATAATCCCGTCCAGAGGGGTTTCTTCGTTAAATCTCTGGGCAACGTTTAAAGCTTCCTGACCATACATACTGTCAATAACCAGAAAAACGAGATTTGGTTGAATGAGACCATATAGTTTCTTCAATTCTTCTAACATTTCATCATCTATGTGGAGTCTTCCCTGTGTATCAAATACGAGAAGATCGAATTCTTGACCTGAGTTAAGCGCTTCTCTTGCATTCTCAAATGGTGATTCTTTACCCCCTACAAAAGCAAATCCGTTTTCTTCTGCTAGAGTTTTTAGTTGTTGAACAGCAGCAGGTCTAACAGTGTCACAGGCTACAAGCGCAGGATTCTTAAAACTTTTTTCAGTTTTTAAATATGAAGCGATTTTTGCTGCTGTCGTGGTCTTTCCGGAACCTTGCAAACCAACGAGCATTATCTTTAGAGGTTTCTGAAAAGAATGATAATCAGGTTCAAGAGGAGTATGAGATAGAAATCCGGTAAGCACATCTCTTACAACTTTAATCATTGTCTGCTCTGGAGTGAGTGTTCTTAATACTTTTTCATCTTTTGCTGCCTCGCTCATCTCCTTAACAAGTGCAGATGCCACTTTATAGTTAACGTCAGCAGAAAGTAGAACTCTTCTGATATCTCTTAATGTTGTGTCAATTATTTCAGGCGTCAATCTACCCTTACCTGAAAGATTAGAAAGAGCCTTTCTTAGGTTCGATGCTAATTGTTCAAACATTTATCTTTCTCTTTCCTTTTTATGTTTGATTGCTGCCTGAATAAAACTGAGAAAAAGTGGATGTGGTCGAGTTGGCCTTGATTTAAATTCTGGATGAAACTGGCAGGCCAGGAAGTAAGGATGGGTATCCTCAGGAAGCTCAATGATTTCAACCAATCCCCTTTCTGGGTTGATTCCTGATACCTTCAACCCATACTTCTCGAGAATTGGCAGAAAGAAATTATTGACTTCATAACGATGTCTGTGCCTTTCTTCGATGAGTTTTTCCCCGTAAGCTCTGTGGGCAATTGTATTTTCATATATTTCGCATTCGTACTTTCCAAGCCTCATCGTACCACCATATTGATCGATATCCTTCTGTTCAGGTAAATAATCAATGACAGCATAAGGAGTGTTTTCATCAAATTCTGAACTGTTTGCATTCAATAGACCAGCAACATTTCTTGCAAACTCGATTACAGCACATTGCAGGCCAAGACAGATTCCAAAGAAGGGAATTCTTTTTTCTCTTGCATATTTGATTGCAAGAATTTTTCCTTCAATGCCACGAACACCAAAACCACCTGGAACGAGAATTGCATCAACAGAAGAGAGATTTGATTCAACATCTTCTTCTGAGATGTTTTCTGCATCTATCCAGACAATCTTAGGGACTGCTGCAAATTCTTTGGAAGCGTGCTTTAGGGCTTCAACAATGCTAAGGTAAGCATCTGGTAGTCTCACATACTTTCCAACAATTCCTATTTTTACTTCAGATTCTGCCTTCTCGAACTTTTTAAGCATTGCCATCCAATCAGACATTGCAGATTGTCTGCTTTCAAGTTTAAGTTTCTCAAGAATAAGTTTATCCAGGTTTTGCTGCTGGATATTTACAGGCACTTCATAGATATTTTTCACGTCCACCAAATCAATAACAGCTTCGTAATCAACATCGCAGAAAAGGGCAATCTTCTTTTTTATTGATTCATCGAGAGGTCTTTCTGTTCGACATACAATTGCATCTGGTTGTATACCAATGCTTCTGAGTTCCTTAACACTGTGTTGAGTTGGTTTTGTTTTGAGTTCCTGGGCTGATGAAAGAAAAGGAACCAGGGTAACATGGATATAAAAGACATTTTCCTTTCCCAAATCTTTTCTCAGCTGCCTGATTGCTTCAAGAAAAGGAAGGCTTTCGATATCGCCAACTGTGCCACCTATTTCAGTTATCTGAATTTCAGGTTCATATTTTTCAGCAAGACCGAGTATTCTTGATTTTATTTCGTCTGTGACATGAGGAATGACCTGAACAGTGCCACCAAGGTAATCGCCTCGCCTTTCTCTTTGAAGAATGTTGTGATAAACAGATCCTGCAGTTACGTTACATTCTCTATTTAGGTTCTCGTCCAAAAATCTTTCATAATGTCCTAGGTCAAGATCGGTTTCTGCACCATCGTCAGTTACAAAAACTTCTCCATGCTGATATGGATTCATTGTTCCAGGGTCTACATTAAGATATGGGTCAAGTTTTTGAAGCAAAACTCTGTACCCCCTGGATTTTAATAGCCGACCTAGCGATGCTGTTGTAATTCCCTTTCCAAGCGAAGAAACTACTCCACCGGTAACAAAAACAAACTTAGTCATTTCTTAATTCTTTCATCCTCCTATCTCCTATCTTCTTCCCAATCGGTCTATGAAATTTAAGAACGGGTTTTTCTCAATTAACCTTGTGAATGAATAACGCTCTGATACAAGGTTAAGTGCAACAAAAACAATTGCGAAAAAAACCTTAACCAATGTAATTTTAACAAGAATGGATAAGACTGTGCCTGCAAAAAATCCTAAAGCGTTTGAACCAGCATCTCCAAGCATTAATTTCTCACTTAAATCAAACACAAGGTAAATAAGATAAGCAACTATCAGAAGGATTGCAAGAGTTTTAATCTCCCCTGACGAAACAAATAATGCTACAAGAAAGATAGGTAAAGAAGCCTTTACTGATCTACCAGGTCGAAGGTCCAAAAGATTAAAAAAATTGCTGCAGGCTGAGATTATTAATGCATCTAGTAAAGCGAGTAAACTAACACCATTTAGAAAAATCGACCAGATTAGAGAAACAGTAGTTACTGCAATCAATTTAAAGAGGCCTGTTGTAATCCTACCTTCAAATAAGGATTTTATATGACCTTTAAAACCTTTAGCTGAACTTGGAAAAAGATCATCGATAAGACCAACAAGGCTCACTATAAAACCAAGAAAGAGAAGATACCTAATTTTGTTGTCTTGAATAATGAAGATGCCTAAAAGAGTTATTATCGAAGTAAGAAAAAAACCAAAAATAAAAACTTCTTCTCCTCTATAATTTAAGACCTTGAACCTCTTAAATTTTGATAAATAGCCATATATAGTAACGCCAATGATAGTTGCAAGAATTAAATATGGCATTACAATCTCCCAAGTCTACTATCAATGATTACTCTTAATATATCCAGAAATTGTTTGCCTCTGTGGAGAAAATCTTTTAAGTTTCTACCTGTTTCTCTGTGTGTCATTGATAGAGTCACTTCAACAGGAATTAAGCCCTGTTTGCAAAGCGAATAACTCATTGCCACTTCAAGACCATAACCATAATTAAATGCAGGTAAAGCGTTTTTTAAATCACTAAAAAAAACGCATCTTTGACCTGATAGTGGAGCCCTGAATTCAAATCCTGTGGTAAACCTTAGAAAATACTTAGCCAGATTCTTGGCAAGTCCAAAACCACCCTTTTTCTTTGGTTTAGGAAATACAGCAATTACAAAGTGCCCCCTCCCCCTTTTTTTAAGTTCCTTTACAAGTTTTTCTGCTTCTAATGCAGTTTCTGCCGTATCAGCATCGACAAGAAGGATAATATCATCATCTTGAATTTCACCTTCATTTATCTTCTGCAGCAATGCTTGTTTTAATGCTCGACCCTTTCCAAGATTTTTTTTGAAATTTATAACAGTGGCTCCAGATTGAGAAGCCTCTTTTGCAGTTTCATCAGTTGAACCATCGTTGACGACAAACAACTTATCAACTAGATGTGAGTTGAGAAGCGAAGAAACAGCTTTTCCAACTCTACCTTCTTCGTTGTAAGCAGGAAGAAAAACTATAACGTTGCTCATTTCTTCTTATACTCAGGAATGATTCTTGAGTTACCAGATGATTCGCCAAAAATTCCACCTTGAGTGGAGAAAAATGAAAGAATCAATGCTTCACTATCAAAATAATCGCCATCATAGACAATGCACCTTGAATTTTCAGGTGCTAAATCAATAAATGATTCAGCATCTTTTATGTTTTTGGCAACAGCAACAATCGGAATGAATTCTTTAATTTGAGGATCTGATTCAAGCAGTTTAATTAGATTTTCGTCAACGAGCAACAATACTTCCTGTGCCTGCTGAAAATTGTTTGAAATGCTGATTTTTTTGGAATTGATAAACGGCTCCAATTTTTTGCTTGCATCTGGATTGTAAACATCTTGTAAGAGTGTGGATATGAATGTAGTTTCTGTCGCTTCACTATTAATTGTTATCTCAAATAGAGTTGCACCAGCGTTAACAAGTTCTTTTTTGATCTCGTTTAAATGAGGAAAATTATCCTTTGAATTAAATGAAATAATGCAAATATTTCTTCCTGAAAGTCTATCGTTGACAAGCCAGGTTCTTACTAACTTTTGATATTCCTTAAGTTGCTCTATTTCTATGTTCTTCTTAACCATTTCTTCGCGCAGGTTATTTATGTCTTTTTTAATACTTTCGACGAGAGATTCCTGCTGCCTTTTAGTGACTTCACTTGTTGTAAGTGAAGATCCCAGCAAAAGTCCAGTAATTAATGCTGCAAAGATTGCTGTTATGGCAACTATGTAGTATCGAAAATCAATCACTTTTACCTCCTAAATCGATGCTAATAGAATCTGTAGTTTAAAGATTAGCATTGAAATGAGATTTTTGGCTGGAGAGGAGAGAGAAATAGTTAATATAAATAAAGCCAAGATAACAAGTAAAAATATAAACAAATGATGGGGCTTGGCGTGAGATTTGTAAATCTTGCTAACGCCCTTTGCATCAATCAATCTATCTCCAACACGCAGCCTGGTAAGAAAGGTTGAAGCCATTCCTTTCCTGCCCTTATCAAGGAAATCTATCAGATTTGTATGGCTACCCACAAGAACAATTAATGAAGCACCCAGTTCGTAAGCTAGCACAAGGGCAGCATCTTCACTTGTGCCCTGGAATTTAAATAGTTTTACATCCTCTGCTCTTCTTGCTGCAAGTGCTTTTGAGAGACCTGGTGCACGTCCATCGATATAAGAATGAACAATAACATCTCTGACCTTCTTTAAACTTTCTTCGCTCACGCTATCCATATCTCCGATGATTATGTCAGGAGATATTCTATTCTCAAATAAGAGATCAGCTGCACCATCCACAGCAATAATTATTGGTTTTTCGTTTTCTATAAAGATCCTTAAAGCATTAATATCTTCTTGATAGTCATGTCCTCTTACAACAACCAGACAACTTTTATCCTTAAGATTGGTCTTGATTTTAGGAATTTCTAAGTCTTCAAAAAGAAGTTTTCGTTCTTTTTTTATGTATTCAACTGTGTTTTCAGCAAAGGCAATCAATTCTTTATCTATGTTTTTACGTGCATTCTCAAGTCTTTTTTCCAACTCCTCTTCGCTTAGGACATTTCCAACGGCGACAAGTTTTCCTCCCTGGTAAACCTTATCATCTACGATTAGAACTTCCTCACCTTCTACAATCCTTTCGAAGGCTGATTCTCCAATATCTTCAATTAGATGTATTCCTGCCCTCAAAAGAATACCAGGTCCTTGGTTAGGATAAGTACCGGTCGAAAACGATGAGGCATTGACCACAGCTTTTGTCCCTGTGCTTACAAGACCTTCTGCGCTGACTCTATCAACGTCTTCGTGGTCGATAAATGCAATATGTTTAGGACCTATTCTTTTTATTAAATTTTTCGTCTTACGATCTTTACCAGCGATTCCTCGAATCGTGACCGATTTTTTTGCTCCATTAATTTTCAATTTTTACCTCACCGGCTTCTAAGAGTAATTCTTCTGCGTGTTTCAACGCTTGGTTGCTTGCTAAGCCTCCTGAGAGCATTCTTGCAATTTCCTGAACCCTTTCCTGCTTTGATGTCAGTTCGCGAATCTTAATTTTTTCGCCTCTTTCTTCAGATTTTTCAATCATAAAATGTTTACCTGCAAAAGCAGCAATCTGAGGAAGATGAGTGATAACAATAACCTGATGATTTGTTGAAAGTTCCAGTAAATACCTGCCCAGACTGACAGCTGTTTTGCCACCTATGCCTGTATCGACCTCATCAAAAACATAGGTTTTTCTTTGACTGGTTGATTGATCGAAAGTTTCCAATGCAAGCATCAGACGACTTAATTCTCCTCCTGATGCTATCTTTGAAATTGGTTGAAAATCACCATCTTCAGTTTGAAATTCAAAATATATGTATTCAAATCCATGCGGTGATCTGAGTAACTGGTAGTCTTCATTCTCTTTAATCGTCTCCATTCTTACATTAAATCTTTGGTCTCCCATTTTTAATTCTTTGAGGATTGAATTTATTCTTCTTGAAAAATCTTGAGAAAACTCAGTTCTCTTGATGCTCAGTTTAGATGCTATATCTTCAAGTTCTCTATATTTCTCTTCAAAAAGAATTTGTAGTTGTTCAAGTTCTTCCTTGTGACTGGAAATCTCTTGAAGCATTGACTTTTTCTTTTCCAGTTCTTTGCCCAAATCCTCATGCAATTCAATGCCATACTTTTTCTTTATCCTTTGAATTTCAAAGAGTTTTTCTTCGATTTCATCCAGATTGACATCTGTGATATCTAAGTCTGAAAGAATTCCGTTCAACGATGCAGAAACATCTAAAATAAGATTCTGTGCTTCTTCTAGTTGCTGGATAATACTACTATCTATTTCTAATATTTCTTCTACCTTCTTAAGTTCCTGAATTGTTTTGCCAATTGAGGTTGTGGCTGCAAATTCGTTTTCTTTTAAAAGATTGAGAGCAAGAGATACCGCCTCTAAAACACTTGCCTTGTTCTTAAGTATTTCTCTTTTCTTTTTAAGTTCAGATTCGATACCAGGATGTATACCTGCTTTCGTGCAGTCTTCAATGAATTCATTTATTTCTGCTATCGTCTTACTAATCCCGTCTTCTATTTTTCTTAACTTTTCAATCCTATCTTTCAGTTTAAGTATCTCCTCTCGCTTCTTTAAATACCTATCAAGGTAGTTTGCAATTTCTTTGCTCTGGAAATCAAAGAAGCGTTGTTGGTTCGATTTCTTAAGCAAGGTCACTGTTTGGTTTTGAGAGTGGACAATCAATCTATCTTCAACTATTGATCTGATTTTTTCAATGGATACCGGTACTCCATTGTACATATTCTTAATTTTCTTGTTCGGTTGAGATTCTCTTCTTACTTCAACTATCTTCTCATCCTCACTTACTGGATCAAGGATTACCTCAACAAAAGATATTTGGTCTTCTTTAACGAGATCAGAAAAGGAGTTCATTCCAAATGCAGCTAAGAGAGTTTTTATAAATACTGTTTTTCCAGATCCTGTTTCACCTGTAATAACATTTAGACCAGAGCCAAATGTAATTTCTATGTCGTCTATTAAACTCAAATTTTTCAGTCTGATCTTTCTAATCATTTGTTGATACGAAATCAATAAATCTATTTGATGAAATTACTTCAACCTGATAAGGGCCTTTGTTCTCATAAATGCTTCCATCAAGCGAAAGGCTTGCACGCTCTGATCGACAAAATATTTTAATAGGTTGAGATTTATTGCCTATAACAAACGGTCCGATCTTTTCTTCTGGCGCAAGGAAGGCCATACTTATTGAAGTTTCAGTTCCAAGAACTCTTGCTCCACCAGCCGAATATACATAGGCTGTTGAGCCTGTTTCAGTCGCTGCGATAATTCCATCTGCTTTTAACTGTACATCAAGACCCTTGCATGATACCTGTAAATCAATGACTTGGCTGTCGTTATGTCTTATTATGGTAGCCTCGTTTAAAAAATAAACCTTTTTTTCGTTTGAGAGAAATCTGAGTTCAGCAAGGTATCTCCTAATAATTTTATGCTGCGATTTTTTAAAACTATTAAAACAATTAAAAAACTCATCTGGTTTACAACTTGAAAGATAGCCACGCCTCCCAAAATTAACTGATAGAAAAAATGGATAAGGTGGTTCTGAATTATTGGCTACAAAAAAAATTGTCTTTAAGGTTGTTCCGTCACCACCAGCAGTAATAATTATTTGAGAATCTATTAGGAATCTATCTTCGATTTCATCGAGAGAAAATATTTTAGTTTGCTCGCTTAAAAGTCGTTTTTTGATTTCATTTATAAATTCTTTCGCTTCTTCTTTATCCCTGTTAAATACTAGCGCAATCTTCATCTTTTCTCCGAAAAATAATTGAATGCGTCCTTAACTATTTTATCAGTTTCAGTATAAGCATTAAGTTCAGGCAATTCCCTTTTTGTTATGTAGCAAAGATACTCAATATTTCCCTTAGTGCCCTTAATTGGCGAGAAAGTAAAGTAGGAATTGAATCCTTGGCTTAAAAAATAATTCTTGAAATCTCTGAGCAAACCTTTATGTACATCTGGGTCCTTTACAATTCCCTTTTTTACGTACTTTCTGCCTGCTTCAAATTGTGGTTTTATTAAGAAAACCCCTTCGGTAGTTTTCTTGAAGCACTTTAAAACAGCAGGAAATATCTTTTGAATGGAAATGAAGCTGACATCACAGGTCACCAAATCTGGTAAAAAAGGCAAAATCTTAGGTTCTATGTATCGAGCATTGATTCTTTCAAGTACAAATACTCTTTCGTCAGAAACGAGGTCTGGATGAAGAAGCGACCTTCCAACATCAAGAGCAATGATTCTTCTTGCACCGTGTTTAAGTAGACAATCGACAAATCCACCAGTTGAAGATCCAATATCCAGGCAGTCCAGGTCTTTAACTGCAATTCTAAAAACAGAAAGTGCCTTCTCTAATTTATATCCGCCACGGGAGACATATCGAAGTTCTTCTTTTATTTTGACTGGAGTATTTTCATCGACTAAGGAAGAAGGTTTAACTATTGATTTTCCAGTAACTATGATAAGTCCCTTTTCAATTGCCTCCTGAGCTTTTTCTCGAGATTCAAAAAGCCCTTTATCCACCAATAGTTTATCAAGTCGAATTTTGCGAGCCATTTATCCTAAAAATTGATGCTATTTTCTTAAAGATTTCGCCGTTAGTTTTCTTTGTAAATGATTTAACTGTCTCTGCAATCTTTTCACTATCTATACCTGTAATGTGAAGAAGTTCATCAGTTTTTCCATGTGGAAGAAAAACATCTCTAATTCCTAAGAATGCAACCGGTGGCTTGAGGGATTTTTCTGCAGCCAATCGCGCAACTAACTCACCAAATCCGCCTTGAATATTATTTTCTTCAAGGGTAATCACGATATGATGGTTTGCAAGAATTTTTGCTATTTCCTCTTCATCAATTGGTTTTACCCAAAGGGCATCAAAAACAGTTATGTGAATACCTTCTTGTTCAAGCATCGTAGCAGCTTTTAATGCTTCATAAACAGGTCGTCCAAGTCCAATGATTGCTATCTTTTCGCCTTTTTTTAGATATCTTCCTTTGCCTATTTTTGCTTCTTCAATATCATCGAATGAATCAAGTTCATCATCAACAATCTCTCCCCTTGGATATCTGAAGAAGAATGGATTGTCAACTTTGATTGCTGCTTTAAGCATTGAAACAAGATCTCTTCCTGTTGTTGGAACACCGATTATTGCTCTCGGAACACATCTTAAATAGGATATATCAAAGGCTCCATGGTGCGTTGCTCCATCTTCACCAACGATACCACCTCTATCAATGGCAAAAATGACAGGCAGATTATTTAAGGCTACATCTTCTATAACCTGGTCGTAAGCTCTTTGAAGAAATGTTGAGTAGATTGCACAAACCGGACGGTAACCTCCTCTTGCTAACCCAGCAGCAAATGAAACAGCAAACTGTTCAGCGATTCCAACATCGAAGAACCTATCTTTAAACTTGTCTCTAAACTTATCAAGTCCAGTTCCTGAAGGCATCGCTGCTGTTATTGCCAGAACCTTTTCATTTCGACTGGCTATCTCAACCAAGGCTTCAGAAAATACTTCTGTGTAGGTTTTTTTCTGAGATTTCTTAATCGGTTTTCCAGTTTTAATATCAAAAGGTGCAGAACCATGGAAATATTCTGGATGCTCTTCTGCTGGAAGGTATCCCTTCCCTTTTTTTGTTATGACATGGAGAAGAACAGGTTCATTTAATTCTGAAGCCCACTTGATAGCGAGAATCAATCTTTCTAAATTATGGCCGTCAACAGGACCAAAATATCTTATCCCAAACTCCTCAAATAAGATTCCAGGCGTTAAGAGAGCCTTCAGGCTTTCTCTTAGTTGTTCCCCAATTTGATATATGGTATCACCGACAATCGGGAAAGATTTAAGAGCCCTTTCGATATCTTCTCTTAATCTATTGTATTTTGGGTCCAGACGAATTCGAGATAGGTAGGATGAAATAGCACCCACATTTTTGGCAATCGACATTTCGTTATCATTTAGCACAATTAAAAGTGGAATTCTCAAATGGCCTATATTATTAAGTGCTTCAAAAGCGACTCCACCTGTAAGCGCACCGTCACCAATCACCGCAACAACTTTTCCATCGCTTCCTTCTCTGATCATTGCTTCTTGGAGACCCATTGCAAAGGCAAGCGATGTTGATGCATGTCCAGTCGTATAAAAGTCGTGTTCGCTTTCTTGAATAGAGGTAAAGCCAGATATTCCACCAAATTGTCTTAGTGTTTTAAAAAGTTCTCTGCGTCCGGTAAGGATCTTATGAACGTAACTTTGATGAGATACATCAAAGATTATTCTGTCTTTTGGTGAGTTTAGAACATAATGCAACGCAATTGTTAATTCAACAATGCCCAAATTTGGAGCAAGATGACCTCCGTTTTTGCTTACAACATCAACAAGATACTCTCTAATTTCACTGGATAGCGTCTTTAATTCTTCGATTGTTAGTTTTTTTAAATCATCTGGTGAATCAATTTTTTCAAGAATCCTTATAGGTTCCTTTTCCAGGGCTTTCCACCTCTAATTCATCTATTAATTCCCTAAACGATTCAGTCGATTCTTCAAGAATTTGAATCGCTTTTGAGAGATCCACATTCGGATCTCTGACAATTTTCAAGTTGTTCTTAAGATTTTTGAGGAGTTCGCTTAGTTTTTCTTCCTGTGTCAAAGTATTTTTGCCTCCTCCTTAATCTTCTCTGCATCCTGTGCGATTCTGCCCAGTACTCCATTTATAAAGCGTCGTGCATCATCTGTTGAATAGACCTTTGCTAATTCGACAGCCTCATTTATGCAGACAGCGATAGGAGTATCGCTTTCAAAAAGAAGTTCATAAACACCTATTCTTAATATATTTCTATCAACAACAGGCATCCTCGAAACTTTCCAGCCCTCTGAGTACTTTTCAATAATTTCATCAAGGATTGTTTTATTGTTCAATATGCCTGAGAGAAGCCTTATGGAAAATTCAGATAAGGAGATATCTATTCCAACTTCTCTTTTTAATTCGAGAATTTCTTTAATACCCTTATCTGTCAAATCATTCTCGTATAAAAATTCTAAAACAAGTTTTCTATCTTTACGTCTGGAAGAAACCATTTTCTAATCTTCAAAGAAGGATTCGAAGGTGATATCGATTTTTTGAAGTTGAAATCCAGTATTAAGTAAGAATTCTTCGTAGATTCTTTTTTGAATCTGTTCAGAAACTTCAGGTATTGATAGCCATTTTTTTAACTTTAAATAGATTTCTGCCTCAAAATTATCATCTGATTTTGTAACCTTTACAGAATCGCTGCCAGTCAACTGCACAAATTCAATATCAGAAATAATCTTTTTTAAAGTATCTTTACAAGCCTCAACAGTCATTTCAACTTTTATCTCATCATTTTTTGGTTCATTGCCTTGCATTTTCACGCTCCAGAAACACTTCTTCAACATAACGAGTATAAACCTTCTTTAACCAATAATCATCTGTTTGAATAATACGAAGAAGAAAATCTTTGTTTGTTTTGATTCCTTCTATCTTAAATTCACTAAGCGCTGAAATACCCTTCATAATTGCTTCTTCTCGTGTTTTAGCATGAACAATTATTTTAGCAATCAACGAATCGTAGTAAGGAGGAACTGTATAGCCCTCATAGATATGGGAATCTATTCTTACACCCCTACCACCAGGAAAATGAAGTTTTTCAATTTTTCCTGGCGAAGGAGAGAATCCAGATTCGGGATTTTCAGCATTGATTCTGAATTCAATCGCATGTCCTTCTTTTTCAGCATTCATTAACCACTCTGGGAGCTTTTCCCCAGCAGCAACGAGTATTTGCGCTTTTACAAGATCAACATCATATATCTCTTCAGTGATTGGATGCTCGACCTGGAGTCTTGTATTCATTTCCATAAAGTAGAGTTGTGAACCGTCATACAGGAATTCCAAGGTTCCAGCATTGTAATAACCTAATTTCTTGATGGCACCTTCAATGGTGGACATAATTCTTTCTCGCAATCCTGTGTCAAGGTCCTCATAAGGTGTTTCTTCAATTATTTTCTGATTCTTTCTCTGTAAAGAGCAATCCCTTTCATAAAAGACCTTTACGTTTCCAAACTTATCAGCAATTACCTGAAATTCTATATGTCTTGGATATTCAAAAAATCTTTCGATATAAAGCTCAGAGGAACCAAATGCAGCTTCTGATTCAAGCGCAGCTTTCTGGGCTAACTCAAGAAACTGGCTTTTATCTCTTGCAACCCTTATTCCTCTTCCTCCACCTCCATAGGCAGCCTTTATCAGCAATGGGAAGTCTTCGTCCTTTAAATCTTTTAGAGTTTCTTCAGGATTATTCATATCAAAATGTATCTCAGGTATAACGGGAACGCCAAGTTCCTTCATAATATTCTTTGCTTTAGCCTTATTACCCATAAGTTTCATTACTGATGTAGGTGGACCTATAAACGTAATTCCGTGAGCCTCACAGATTTCTACAAACGTTTCATTCTCAGACAGGAATCCATAACCAGGATGAATTGCTTCAGCTTTCGTAATCTCAGCAGCAGAGATTATAGAAGGCATAGATAGATAACTCTTAGCAGAAGGATAAGGACCAATGCAAACAGCTTCATCGGCAAGTTGTACATGGAGTGAATCCTTGTCAGCCTCAGAATAGATAGCGACGCTTTTAATTCCTAATTCTTTTAATGCTCTGATTACACGGACAGCAATTTCACCACGATTGGCAACGAGAACCTTGCGAAACATATTTTATGCTTCACCCTCTAAGGGTTCGTAGTAAAAAAGCACTTGACCATATTCAACAGGTTGAGCATTCTCTACACATATTTTTTTGATTACTCCGGCTTCTTCAGCGGTTATCTCATTAAACATTTTCATAGCCTCAATCAAACAGACAACATCACCAGGCTTTACAACTGTTCCAACTTCTACGTAAGGTGGCGCGTCTGGAGACGGGGATCTGTAAAAAGTTCCTACCATGCTTGATTTAATTGGTATCCAGTTTTCCTCTTTTTCTTCAACTTTCTGCTCAGTCTTAGCTTCAGATTTTTCAATTTTTTCATCAGAAGTTTTTTCAGTTTCTTTTGAAACAGTAACAGCTTCAACAGCGACTTTCTTTCTGATTACTATTTTTACACCATCTTTTTCAATGGCTACCTCAGCTATATCTTTATCTTCTACATAATCAATTAATTTTTTGATGTCTTCTAAATTCATTTCTTCATCCACCTCAGCAGTATTAGTTATTTTTACCTGGTATCTCTCTTGTTCATAGCGCTTTCTCCTTTCAAGAAATTCTCGAGTTTCTTTTGGAAAAAGTGCGTACGATAAGACATCTTCCTCTGACTCTGCCAAGTCTCCAATTTCTTCCTTAAAATCTTCATAAGTTTTAGTGAGAAGGGCTCCTGGTCGTACATCGATTATTTCATCATCGTTTCTAAGTACCTTCTTCTTTATTTCTTCTGAAATAGGTCCAGGAGGTCTTCCATAAAGTCCTTTAATGTAATCGCGCATCTCACGTGATACAACTGACCAGCGTTTACCTGATAAAACATTGAGAACTGCCTGTGTGCCAACAATCTGTGAAAGTGGAGTAACAAGCGGTGGATATCCGACCTCAGCCCTAACAAGTGGTACTTCTTTTAAAACTTCGTCTATTCTATCTGCCGCTCTTTGTTGTTCTAACTGGCTGTAAAGATTTGAGATCATTCCTCCAGGTATCTGGTGAGAGAAGATTCTCATATGAACCAAAGAAGTTTGTCCTCGCTTGAAACCTCTCCTCTTTCTAACTTCTTCAAAGTATTCAGCAATTTCATATAGTTTGTTTAAATCTAAACCTGTATCATATGGTCCATCTTTAAGGGCAGCCACAACTACCTCTGTTGCTGGTTGTGAGTTACCAAAGGCAAGAGGAAAGGATGCCGTATCGACGATGTCTGCTCCTGCCTCTATCCCTTCTATGTAATTCATAGTTGCCATTCCGCCAATGTAGTGGCAGTGAAGATGGATAGGTTTATCAGTAACTTGTCTGAAGGCCTTAACAAGCCGTATTGTTTCCTGTGGTCTTAGAATTCCAGCCATATCTTTTATGGCTATGGAATCAACCTCTAAATCAAGTAAACTTTTCAACGTCTGAATATAATGTTCCTCAGTGTGAATGGGTGAAATGGTATAAACTATTGCAGCCTCGACGAATCCCCCAGCCTTCTTAATCTCTTCAATGGCAACAGATAGATTTCTGACATCATTTAAAGCGTCAAATACCCTGAAAATATCAATGCCGTTCTCAACTGATTTTCTTACAAACCTTCTTACTATATCATCTGGATAATGCCTGTAGCCAACGAGATTTTGACCTCTTAAAAGCATCTGAAACTTGGTGTTCTTCATCTTTTGACGAAGTTTCCTAAGTCTTTCCCATGGATCTTCGTCTAAGAACCGTAAGCATACATCAAATGTTGCCCCGCCCCACATTTCTACTGACCAAAATCCAACTTCATCTATTGCAGGAGCAATGGGAAGCATCTCTTCTGTGGTCATTCGAGTTGCCCATAGAGACTGATGAGCATCTCTTAATGTTGTGTCTGTTATACCTACTTTCTTTTTCTTAACAGCCATTTTTAAACCCTCGTGACATAAGTTCCATTTCTTGTATCTACTTTAACCCTATCTCCAACTTTAATAAAGAGTGGCACCTGTATGACTTTGCCTGTCTCCAGTTTGGCAGGCTTACTGCCTCCACTCTGGGTATCTCCTTTTACTCCTGGGTCTGTTTCAATAACTTCAAGTTCAACAAAGTCAGGTGGGTTTACAACAACTGGCTTTCCTTCAAAAAGGAAAACTTCACAAACCATATTAGGTGTAAGCCAATCAACCACCTCTTCAATTTGCTTGTAAGGAACAGCATACTGCTCAAAATCTCTTGTATCCATGAAGTAGTAATTTTCGCCATCATTGTAAAGGTATTCCATTTCTCTTCGTTCAAGATAGGCAGGTTCAAATTCTTCGCCTATTCTAAAGTTTTTTTGTATAACTGCCCCAGTCTTTACGTTTTTCAGTTTTGTCCTTACAAATGCCTGTCCCTTTCCTGGTTTTATATGTTGGAACTCAACAATAACATAGATATCTCCTTCATATTGTAGAGTAAGTCCATTTCTAAAATCGCTTGTAGTTATCGCCATATACTTCCTCCCTTTTTTAAATTACTAAAATTTCATCAGGGAATTTTGATAATTTTATTGGTTTTTTGTCAAAAGTATAGCCATCTTCGGTGCGAAGACCAAATTTTCCTTCAAAATATATACCTGGTTCTATCGTAAACACCATCCCAGATTGAAGATTCGCTTTACTTATTCTTGAAATCGCAGGTTCTTCATGAATTTCCAGTCCAAGGCCATGGCCAAGACCATGGGTAAAATACTTATCAAGTCCGTAATCTTCTAATTTCTTTCTGGCAGCTTCATCAACCGCACTTAAACTTATACCTTCTTCCAATCTCTCAACTGCAGCCTGCTTTGCTTTAACCAACGATTCGTACTTCTCCCTTATCTCCTTATTATCTTTACCAAAGAGAAAACATCTCGTTATATCAGAACAGTATCCTTTATATTTAGCACCTGCATCTATAAGAATTAGATCACCAAATTTAAGTTTCTTGTTTGATGATTTGGCATGTGGCAGGCTGCTATTCTTGCCAAAAGCGACAATATGATTAAAGGAGTCGTCGCTACCACCGTATTTTCTTACAAGATAAGCGATTTCCGCTTTAAGTTCCAATTCTGAAATTCCTTCCTTAACCTGTTTTAATGAATCAAATATGGCTTTTTCGATTATTTCGTATGCCTTTTTAATTGACTTCAACTCAACTTCATCTTTTATTACCCTTAATGATGCTGTGTTTGCAGTTTTTACTCTAAGTTTTGATTTTTTGGCAAGATTAAGTGTCTGCACCCTTTCCTGATCACTTATCAAGCATTTTCTCGTTGAAAACTCGATTAACAGTTCTTTTAATTCACTTGTGTAGTCTTTTTCAGCAACGATCAAAATTTCTGATAGAGAATTCTTCTTTGCATCTTCTTCGTAAATCTTGCTTGTAAAAAGAATTTCCTTATCTCTGCAGTAGATGTAATGCCCCTCAACCTCTGCTCCCGTAAAATAGTAGATCTCATGAACAAGCGTCGTTAAATATATATCTGCCTTGTGTTTTTCAAGAAAATCATCGAGTTTTCTCAGTCTGTTTTTTCTTAATTCGCCATCAATCTTCAAAAATAGCCTCACCTCCAAGTGAAATTAGGGCAATTTCATAAACCTTCTCACCAAATCCAGAGATTACTGCATCCACTGCCTCTCCAGTAATTGTCCTTTTGCGATATTCTTCCCTTGAAAAAATATTTGTAAGATGAACTTCTATTTTCTTCCCCTTAAAAATTGCCAGCGCATCTCGCAGTGAGACTGAATAATGAGTCAGGCCACCTGGATTTATGATAATAGCATCATAAACTCCAACTGCTGAATGGATCTTATTAATTAGTTCCCCTTCAAAATTCGATTGAAAAAAATCGACTTCGATAGCCAACTCCCTTGCCTTATCTTTAACTGCCTGCTCAATTTCTTCTAGGGTGGCTTTACCATACTTTTCTTCTCTCTTTCCAAGCATATTGAGATTTGGACCATTGATAATTAAAACTTTCATTTTTTATACACCTTCTTTAGATTTTCATAAAATTTTAGATATTCCTCATTGTTAGGATCTAACTTTAATGCCTGCCCCAAATAGAGCAGTGCGTTTTCGTAAGATCTTATGGAGTAGTAGGCAACAGCTGTTATATAGTAGTAGTAGGCATTCTGCGAATCAATTTCAATGGCTTTCTCTGCATCCTTAATTGCTTCTTTAAAATTTCCAATCCTAATATAGGCAGAAGCCCTTGCAGCGTAAGCATCAGAAAGCGATGGAAAGAGCAAGATGGCCTTACCGTAGTAGGCAATTGCTTCTTTATAATCTTGATTACTTAAGCTGCTGTTTCCAAGAAGAAGCGCCGCTCTTGCCATTGAAAGATATGGGTCATATTCACTCACCTGTACAGATGCTCGATACGATTGAAGAACATACTTCTTCTTATAGTAATACTCAAGCGAAAGACATAGTTTTAGATATTTCTTGGCTGTGTCTGGTTTTAAATTATCATAGTAAAGTCTACCCAACTGGAAATAATAAAATGGTTGCTTTGGTGCCATTTCAATGGCTTTCTTATAGAAATAGGAGGCAAGCTCTGGTTGTCCTTCAATCTCGTAAAAGTATCCAAGTTCAAAGTAATATTTAGGGTTATATGGCTGGAGGAAAATGGCTCGCTTCAGTTCTGTTATTCTCATATACCTGTATGCTTTATTAGAGAACACACCCCCACTGTAGGCCTGCGCCAATCCTCTGTGATATTCTGCTTCAATTGGATTTAAGATAGTGGCTAACTTTATCAATCTTACCCCATCATTGAAATTGTTAATGACCAAGTTCTGTCCCCCAATATAAAGATAATGACCGATATTTACGACCACAGATAGAAATAGGAAAAAAGCAAAAAATGCAAGGAAGGCGTTTCTTGGAAAATCTCTATGCGAAACCAACGGTTTATCAATTTCAGAGTAAGCAACTCCTATGATGGAACCAAACAAATAACCAAGCAAATGGTAATAAAGTAACGAATCAAATAAATTCATAAAAAGAAAACCGACAATTCCAAAACCAATGAATTTTGACAGCCTGAATTCTTTATTGAAAACGCAGCATTTTAAAATCAAGTAGATGGCAAGAAGTAGTATCCCTATTCCTCCAAATATACCTGTTTCTGAAAAAGCCTGTATGAATGTTGAATGAGAGTTTATTGAGAAGAATCCATCATATTGGTACTTATAGAATAGATCCTTAAAGGCACCTGCACCCACTCCTGAGATTGGATTATCTATAAACATTTTTAATGCTGTAATCCATAAACTGATTCGACCCTCAAACGAGCCTTTTAGATTAGCAAAAGAAGATGGAACGCTGCCTGATCTTAGACTTGAAAATATGACTGTAAGCAAAAAGATAACTATGACGATGATAACAAGTAGGGAAAGGTTTAGAGCAATTCTTCCCTTCTTTTTCCTTGCAAGGAATAGGCTTATTAATACACCCTGTAAAAAAATTGCAGCCAGTGCCGACTTAGAATAGGTAAAAACTAAAGCAGATAACAAAATTATTAGGGATAGGATGTAGAGAGTTTTTCTCACTACTTGTTTTTCCTCTATCAGAAAATAGAATATAACAGGCCAAATAAGTATGACTACTGCTGCGAAAGCAGCAGGACTTGTAAAGATTGAAGTGAGTCTGAAATCAAATATTTTTAGAAAACCTTCTGATGAACCTTTGAGATTTGGATAGACAAGAAAATACTGATACAAGCCATATAGACCTAGCAAACTTAAAAGAAAAATAATCAATTTTATTATTGATCTACGTCTTTCTTCGTCATAACTGAAAAAGTTGGAAAGAAAGCCCAAACCGACAATAGAACAGAGATATACAGCGAATTCAGAAGTTGCTGATACGTTTGCATGTTTGAGAAAAGATAGAACTATTCCAATGGAAATGAATATCACAGGCAAATAGATGCCTGTCCTCTTTGCTTTGAATTCAGTATATTCTAAAAGAAATACAATGAGGGTTAAAAGCAAGAGAACATACGAAAGTGCTCGATATTCAAAAAAAGCACCTCCACCTACAAAAATTGGTGTAATAAAACCCCAAGGAAAGAAAAGAAATGTCAGTAAAAAGACGTAAAAATAATAACTTATTGACCTTTTTGAAGTTGTATTTTCATTAAAAGAGGTCTCAGAACTCATTTACAATCCTTTCAAAATAGTCAAGAAATTCTGATTCTTTCATACTCAGTATGCGTGGTTTGCCAAGTTTTTCAAGGTAAATAAATCTTACCAAGCCTAATTCTTTAACCTTTTTATCGTATCTAAGAAAAGGAGAAATGTTATATCGCTTATGAAACTCTTCTTCCACATCAAAAGATTTTAAAAGCTCATAAATTAGCGAGGAAACATTTTCAATTCGTTCACCTTTTTCTTTTAAATACTCTTCTGCAATTTTTTGCTCATAATAGAGTCCAATAGCAACAGCAATGCCGTGCTTAAGCATTCCAGCAGTTGCCGATTCAATGGCGTGTCCAACAGTGTGTCCGAAGTTTAAAATTTCTCGTTTTCCTTTCTTTTCAAATGGATCCTGTTTAACTATCTTTGCTTTAAAACGTGCGCATTTCTCAATAAGATTGACATCCACACCATTTTGAATGAATTTCTTGATTTCGTTTCTATTACTGGTAAGTAGAAGAGTTTTTATAACTTCGCCCAAACCACTTTTGAATTCTTCCTCAGGCAGCGTAGATAAAAATTGAAGGTCCATAAAGATGGCTTCTGGTTGGTGAAAGGTCCCAACTTGATTCTTTATTGCATCAACATTTAGTGCGTTTTTACCACCAATTGAAGCGTCAACCATAGCAAGAAGTGTAGTAGGAAAAAGAATACTACTTACTCCGCGCAATAGAACAGATGCGATAAAGTTGCCTGCATCAAGCACAGCTCCTCCTCCAGCCACAGCAATTATGTCTGATCTTTTAATTTGCGACTGGATAATATTGCGAATCAATTTAATGACAGTTTCAGCATTTTTTGAATTCTCACCCTGAGGTAGAAAATATGTCTCCAAATCCGAAACGTGCTTTTCAAGGTTTGAATAAATGTAGGCTTTTAATTCTTCAGGAATTCCTTCATCAAATAAAAGATGCACCTTTCTTCCTTTTCTAAAATGTCTTTTTCCGTACTTATCGAACAATTTTTCAATATTACCAATATAAATATAGGTTTTTGTTGTTTGCGATGTCCTATAGCTGATCAAATTCCAAAATCACCCTCGCTATGTTCTCTGCTGTAGACTGTTCAGTTTCTTTTTCTGGTTTATATACAACATCGGCAGCATTGAGATATAGTTTCTTTCTTCTGTTAAAAAGGTTCTTAAGTTGTTCAACGTCTGTATCCAATTTTGGTCTGCTTCTATCTCCATAGATACGTCTGTAGCATTCCTCGAAAGGAACATCAAGAAATACAACAAAGAAATTCTCATTTAAAATCCTGAGATTTTCAGATTTTTCAACAATTCCTCCTCCACAGGAGACAACCACCTGATTCATTTCAGCTGCCTTTTTTAGCGCAATTGTTTCAAGTTTTCTAAAGTGATCCTCACCAAAGTTTACAAATAGCTGACGTATACTCATACCGGATTCTTTCTGAATTTCTTCATCCAGGTCTATAAAACTCTTTCCTAACCTTTTTGCCAGGATTCTACCTATTGTCGATTTTCCGCTTCCCATAAAACCTATAAGTGCAATTCTTTCCTTGCTTTCCACTTTATCCTCTTTACATAACGCTTGTAAGATTGAATGGTTTCTTCGATATTGTCGCCTCCAAATTTTTCCAGCAAAGACTGCAAAATCGCATAGGAAAGCATAGCCTCAGCAATTATTCCAATTGCCTTTCCAACAAAGATATCACTTCTTTCGTAGAAAGCATCCTCAACTTTTTGAGTTCTTAAATTGAAACCCTTCAAAGGCTTTTTCTGAGTTGGAATAGGTTTAAAGTAAATACGACCGAATACAGGTTCTCCATTCGTAACGCCACCTTCTATTCCACCTGAAAAATTCGAATCTCTAACTACAAGGTTTTTCTCAGTTTTAAATTCATCAAGCGCCTCGAAGCCAAACAACTGAGAAGCCTTTATCCCACTACCAATCTCAACTGCTTTTACAGAAGGAATGGCGTGCATCAACCCACCTATCTTAAAATCCATTCTAAATTGATAATCTGCATAACTACCTAAACCTGGTACTACTCCAAGTGCACAAAAAATCACTGAGCCACCCAAAGTCGTACCCATAGATTCTGCCTTATCAACCATAGACCTTATTATCATCTCGTTTTCTCTGCCAAGAGTGTGATAATCGCTTTCCTTAACTTCCTTCAATTCATTCAAAGTTATTTTCGATGGAAGAGTTAATTTTTTATTACCAATTGCGTCCAGGATGCTGCCTATTTCTATATCAAATTCTTTTAAGACTTTTTTAAATACAGCCCCAGCAGCAACATAGGAAACAGTGTGTCTTGCAGATGCTCTTTCAAGCACTGGTCTTACAATATCGAACTTAAACTTGATTGCACCACTAAAATCAGCATGTCCTGGCCTAGCAACTTCTCTATCCAATTCTTCATTTTCTTCTAAACCTTCGATATATGGAGCCCATTTTGGATATTCAGTATTTCTAACAAGAATTGATAAAGGTGCACCGTTTGTCATTCCCTTAAAGACACCTGAAATAATCTCAATTTCATCCTTCTCTATATTCATTCTATGTCCTCTACCATAGCCCTTTCTTCTAAGAAGCAGTTCTTGAGAAATGTCTGAAGCACTTAACTCTATGCCAGAAGGAAGTCCATAGATTACTGAAAGCATTCCTCTCCCATGTGATTCGCCTGCAGTCACAAGTTTTAGCATAACATCGAACTCCGAAAGGTTTTCAAGAGATTATATCTTTATGCCTTTTAAATAGGAATATTTACAGTTAAGGCTTGTAAATCTCGCCTATTTCGAGGTTTAAAGGCATGTCACCGTAGAGAAATCTGGCACTATTCTCTGTTACTGACACCAAAAGATAAGGACCTGCAGTTTCTCCAGGAGCTAGATTGTTTACATTGTTATCATAGGAAACAACTGCCTTTAGCACGCCGTCTTCATAGGTTGTGCCAAGAAGTGCTATTGATTTTGCAGTTTCAGTTGTCTGAGTTGGTGTCGTTGTTTCAGTTGTAGGTAGGCTTAATGGTGCAAAGGGATCTCTAAGTATATCTTTTGAGAATATTTCAAAACCAGATTCTATAGAATAAAAATCTTTACTCTCAAATTCAGAAGCGACTTCTTCAGTAGTGGTAGGTTGATTTGTTGCTATTGATTGGTTCTCTTGAATCTGCCCCTGTTCCTGGGTCTGATTTTGTTGAGTTTCAGAAGCAGGGAAAAGCATACCTCTGACAAGAAAAAGAACCAGAGCCAGCATAACCAACGTCAACCCTATAATAACAACCTTCCCAACAGTTGTCTCTCCGAACTTATTTAATCTATCCAAAAGTTCCTTCATTCAAATCACCTACTGCCCCTGGGCCTGTTGTTGTGCTGTTTGAGTTGTGGTTTGTGTTGTCTGTTGAGTTTGTGAAATAGACTGATTCTGAAGTCCGACTAAACTGTAGGTACTTAATTTAAGTGTTACGTTCAAACTTGAAGTGGATTCCGATCTTACTATATTTATAGATTCAACTTTGGTAATTCTTGGTAAATTCTCTAAAAGATAGAGAAATTCAACCAGGCTACCTCCAAGTTCTTTCACATCATTAAATTTACTAGAAATTGAAAGATCGACCGGAATTTTGACATACTGAGATTCTTGCGCAGGAGACGCAGGTTTAAAGTTCAAGATCTTAACTCCAGATTTATCAGCTACTTCATTGACCATAATTAAATACGACGGCAATTCAGGCTTTGTTGGCAAATTGCTCAAAATATTTACAAGAGAAGCCTCCATCTTTGCCGCTTCTTGTTTTAACTCTGAAAGTCTTTGCAGGGTTAATTTGTTCTCTTCAATTTTCTTAATAATTTCATTCTGTTGTTGAACAATTGAATCTATTTCTCTTTTTGCTGGTTGATATCCTATAAACCAAAAAGCAACTGAAGATATCACCAAAATTAAAATCGCTAATATAAAAGCCTCTGGTTTACCAATCTTAAAGTTCATTGAACTTTGCCTCCTTGAGGCTTGAATGTTGCCTTTACAGTGAAGGAAACTTTTTCATTTTGGATATTTAAATCATCAAGCCACACATCCTCTAGTTCGTTTAACTCTTCTAGCCTTATCAGATAATCTGCAATAACTTTAACATCAAGACTCTCTGCCTGGATCAGACAGGATGATTCATCGACGTTTATGTTCTTTATGCTTATCTGCTCTGGAGTTATTAAAGCTATCTCGATAAGGAATCGATACCAGGATACTTTGCTAGCATAAAGAGTGTCATAGATCCCCTTGAGTTTTAAGTAGTCTTCTTTTTTCTTTTCGAACTCCTTATAGTTAGCAATCTGGGCTTCTAAGGCAGCATTCTGTGATTCAAGTGAATCGAGTTTTGCTCTTTCTGATGAAATTCCCAATCTTACGTAAAGCGAAGCAAGAATAAAAACAGTTAAAAGTACTATGGTGTAGATCACGAGCAAGGTTATGTATCTTTCAGTTTCCCGCTTCGACTTTATTTCAGGTGGAATTAAATTTACTTTTACTGTCTTAACCATCAACCCTCAAAGCCCCTCAAAGCTAAACCGACAGCAATTGTATAGGAAATGCTGTCGGTTGCTGTTAATTGTTCTTTCAGTCTGGGTGGAATTGAAATATTGTTAAATGGGTCACGCCATTCGACTGAAAGATCAAGACCCTTTTCTAGATAACTTGAAAGATTCTTAAGAGATGATGAACCACCTGAAAAAACTAACTTTGTTATCTTGCTGCCATTAGATTGGCTGATATAGTACTCAAAAGACCTGCGCATTTCACCGATGAAACGGATGATTTCTTTTTCAAGCACGTTAAAGACCCTATCTGCAACATCAAGATAATTACCAGGTACATCAAGATATCTATCACCTGTAAGAGGAGGCAAACCTACCTTTATTTTCATTTCTTCAGCTTCATCATAAGAGGTTCCAAGAATTTCCACCAGAGCTTCAGTCCAGTCGTCCCCTCCTAAACCTATAACACGAACGAACTTAACAGAATCGTCTTCAACTATGCAAAGATTTGTTATATCAGCTCCAATATCAACATAAGCGACTACTTCTCTTTCGACTATTTCCTCTGATTGCTCTCTTGATCCATCTGTTATTTTTGGAGGTCCATCTTCTTCATCAAAGAAGTAGGATTCGTCTACTTCTTGCATCTGATCTTCAATCTTACTTCTTATTCGATTATCTTCATTTTCATCAATAGATTCAGTTATTTTC
>JAOADC010000040.1 GCA_026417515.1 Actinomycetota bacterium | reverse complement strand
ATTAAACGCCTTTTCTAAATCGTTGAGTGTTGGTTTCCAGTTATCATTTTCAAGAAATGGCAAAAACCTACTCTGAGCAGTATGACTCTTTTCATTTGGACCTACTAAAAACGACCAACGGCGTGCAGGTGTGAATTCTTCTTTTACTTTTACTCGTCCCGTGGGTGTTTGCTCAAAACGGTATTCCATTTTAACAAGTGAGAAACGCCAATCGCTTGAATCAGGTGAGACAAATGCAACAAGAGCTGCATCTTTTAGTTTTCCACCTCTACTACCGTTTAGGTATTTGGCAATATAATTCCTCTGCATAGTTCGAGCCCGCTCAAGTGAGGTTTCTTTTTTAAGAGACACAATCAGTATGTCAATTTCATGCTCACCGTCATTGTATTTGCCAATTCTCTCAAGCGAAGATATGTGGTCTTCAAATGCATCGTGTATCGTATTACCTTTATAAGTAAAGGTTTCTTCTTGAATTTTATTAAGGAGATTTTTTATGAAGCGGATAAATCTATTCTTATCGAATGTACTCTCAAAGGTTTCTTTGATAAGATTTACTGCCTGTTGTCTATTCATATTTATTGCCTCCCGTTGTAACCTTAAAGTTATCCGCTTAAATACATTGATAGTATCACCTCGCGTTTACCTTCTGGAATAAGGGAAAGACCAGCATAGTGACTTTTAAGAAGTGTAGGTGATACTTCTTTTTGTAGAGTTGCTATAACTCTTAGAGGATTTTGTAACTCCCCTAATGTTAGATTTTGAATTGACTTTAATGCTTTTTGTACTGTTTTCTTAGGTAAAGCTCCTTCTTCGAGCTTTTCGATAAGGTTCTTGAGATATTCTTCCTGCTCTTCGGTTAATTTTTTGCTATTATTTCGGGTAGCTTTAAGAATTTTTAATAACTTCATCTCGCTATTAGAACCTTTCCTTTGCTTCGTCTCAATAATTTCCTCTATCGTAGAATTAAGAAATGCTGTCTTGTTCTTGTCGAGAAGTTCATAATACTCCTCAAGTGGAAGTTTTTCTTTTTTCTCGTCAGCGTTACTTTCAAGAATCTTTGCAGCTGCAACAAAATCAAGCTCGATAGTTTCCCCTTTGTTAGACAAGAAAAATTTCATCAATTTACCTTTTCGGAAAAATGTTATCAAAGAATTCTGGAGTATAACGTTCCTTTGGCTTTTACTGAGCTTCTTTGCAGAACGAGCCTTTTTAGGAAGACGCTTTATTTTTTCAAAAAGTTCAGGCCTTTTATCGCGAATCTCCTCAATAATTCTTAAGTATTTTAGCTCACTTTCTTCGGCTTTATCTTCATCAGTAAAAGTTTTCTTCGATAATAGCTTGTCAAATAATTCGTGAGACGATACAGGTTCTCCTTCTGTAAGGATAGCCGAATCTCCACCAAGTAAAGTCAAAAATGTCTCAATCTTTGAACGGGCAATACGCGTAAGCTCTATTTCTGAATCTACTTGCTTTGTTGGGAAAAAGTTAAATATATAAATTTTGTCAAATTGAGTATCTATGCGATTTATTCTCCCTATTCTTTGCATTAATCGTGTTGGATTCCAAGGAATATCATAGTTTATAATTACGTTCGAACGATGCAGGTTCACACCTTCTGAAAGAACATCAGTTGAAACAAGGATTCTGTATTTGTCTTCTTTATTTTTTGCACGAGCGTCAAAATTCTTTATCACTTCATCGCGAGTTTTTTCTGAAGATTCGCCATGGAACAACAAAGCTATTTCCCCAAACTTTGCATTTATTTTATGAGTCAAATACTCCGCAGTCTCTTTGGACTCCGTAAATATTACTAATTTATTATTTTTCAGTAGTGGATCGCCCTCTAGGCTCTTTAGAAACGTTTCAAGTTTTGGGTCTCTTTCTATCTTTTCCCACCTTGATTTAATACATTCAAGAATTTTGAGGTCGTGCTTAAGGTCATCTATAAAATTTTCTTCAAATTCTTTTGCCTCAAAACGCTTTGCTTTGTCTTCGTCTATCAGTCTTCTGATTTCTTCATCATTACCCTCTTCTATAAGTTCAAAAACTTTATTAATGTTCTTACTTACATAGACACATCCGCTTTCATAAGTTTTGATAAACATTTTATAAGAATCTATAAAACGTTCAATACTTTTACGAAAAGCATGAAAACTGCTTTCAAGCCTTTTCACCAGCAAAACTTTCATAAATCCACCCAAATTACGTTGCGATTGCGCTTCCAACGGCGAGATGGATTTAGTTAAATAAAGTAATGGCATATAACGCGTATATTTAAGACTCTTCGTTATAATTTCAACAGTCTCCATAAATATCCGATCTTCTTCATTGTCTAACTGATAATAAATCGGAATAGGTTTTTCTACCTCTGGAAACTTCACATTACTCTTTTTTAAGTCTTCTGCAAAATATTTTTCAATTTCACTTCTTGTTCTTCTCACCATTATATGCTTCAAAACCCTATCTCTGATTTCCTTAGCATTTTCTCTGACTACTCGAAGATAGTCATCTATACTTGCTCGGTCAATATTTCTTAGTTTGTTTTCTAGCCTTCCAAAAAAGGTTTCAAGATCGGAGAGACCAGGAATATTACTTTTTTTCGGCGATTGAAATAACTTTATCTGATTTAAAACGTCTCTTGGAGAATTATTATAAGGAGTTGCAGAGACAAGTATTATTCGCTTGCCACGACAGATCTCTGCTAAGTCTTCGTACCTAATAGTTGACTCATTTCTGAAACGGTGTGCTTCGTCAATAATAATGTTTTTATATTCCCTTCTTTCTATATTCTCTCTTGCCTCCTCGAGTTTACCGATAGAAACAAACTCTGCCGGAATATGAAAATCGGAAAAAACATTAGGCCAAGATCCTGGATTATTGCGGTTAAGAAGCGAGGGAGGAGCAATAACCATAGTTCTTCCATCGAGTTGTTTGATAAGAAGAGCTGATATATATGTTTTTCCAAGCCCTACCACATCTGATATAAAACAACCGCCATACTCTTCAAGAATCTTTTTTGCATTTAAAACTGCCTGCTCCTGATAAGCGAGTCTCTTGAAGTTTTCTGGTAAATACTTTGTAAACAGTTCGTCAGTTTGACTCAACTCGCTTTTAAAGTATTCATACAAGAACTTTAGATACAGCTCATGCGGCGTAATATTCTGATTAAGCCAAGTATTCTGCTCTACCGTCCTAACATATTTTTCGCTTACGTCAACAGCATCTTTCCAGAGTTCATCGAATTTCTGTTTTGCGAATTCATAGTCTGCTCTGTTTTTGAGCTCGACATTGAACTCTAAATTGTCAACTAGTCCAGCCTTCGTAAAATTACTAGAACCAGTAATAACTCGACCAACGTCCCTATCCCCCTCTTTGAACGTAATTATATAGAGCTTTGCATGGATATTCTGCGAGGGATAGGCACGAATCTGCAATTTGCCATTTTTTATCCATTGTATAAACTTCGTTACGCCTTCTTCGACTTCACGTCTATCCTCAGAATTTTCCATTTCCTGTTCAACAAGTAAACCATACTCATCTTTTGTTTCAGCATGAGAAAATTGAATGTCCTCTTGCTTATTTGTCTCCACCTGACCTTGCCTGAGAAGTTCAAATGTTTCACGATTTGTGCCTATACCAATGAGAATACGAATTCTTTCGGTGTTCTCAAGCGCCTCATAAAGCCTGTAGAATCCGCTTGTGAAAAAGTAGCCTACAAGGCAGTCAAAAAATTTAGAGTCTTTGATAAGAGTAGTAAACCTGTCTCCAAGGGTTCTACCTTGCTCGTTTGTGATGAACGTTAGATCTAAACTCATAATGTTACACCAAGACAATGGTATTTAACTCAGCTACGCAGTCAAAATATACTACACGAAGGAAATTAAAGGCAATTAACTTTAGAGAAATCTGCAGAGTGAGAAAAGGCAGGATTTTGAAATTCTTATCATCAAACTCGTCAAAAACTTCGTTCTGCAAACGAAAAACTTATCTAGCTTTTGTAAAGCGGCAAGCTCATTTATTAACTTTCAAAGTTTCCACAGAAACACCTTCTTTAAATAACCTTATGACTCTATCACTGAATAAACCGAGATAGAAAACACCTAAAATCGTAAAAATTAAAACTGCCGA
>JAOADC010000031.1 GCA_026417515.1 Actinomycetota bacterium | reverse complement strand
TTCTATCTTTATCTGGCCATCGCCCTTGCAGTTTTCGCACCTTCCACCATGGACGTTAAAACTGAAGCGTCCTGGTTTATATCCACGAATTCTTGCTTCCTCAGTCTGAGCAAAGACTTTTCTAATATCATCAAAAACCTTCACATAAGTTGCAGGATTTGATCTTGGCGTTCTACCTATAGGTGACTGATCGATTTCAATAACCTTATCTATATACTCCAAACCTTCAATTTTACCAAACTCTCCAGGTTCTTCAATCGAGCCATGCAAGTGCTTTTTTAAAGCTTTTGTAAGTACGTCGCTTACCAGTGTGCTTTTGCCACTTCCTGAGACACCTGTAATACAAACAAAAAGTCCTAGTGGAAATGATACCGTTATGTTTTTTAGATTGTGCTCTCTAACATCTTTTAAAACCAGCCACTTGTCAGATGGCTTTCTTCTTTCCTTTGGAACTGGAATAAAAAGGTCACCTCTCAGATACTTTCCTGTTAAAGATTCTTCGCTTAACATCACTTCTTCAACTGTTCCTTGTGCAACAATTCTTCCACCATGTTCTCCTGCTCCAGGTCCAAGATCTACAATCCAATCAGCTGATCTTATAGTTTCTTCATCGTGTTCCACCACAATCAAGGTATTTTCCATATCTCTGAGTCGAATTAGCGTATCTATCAGCCGTTTATTATCTCTCTGATGAAGTCCAATACTTGGTTCATCCAGTACGTAGATAACACCTGTAAGGCCGCTTCCAATCTGTGTTGCCAGCCGAATCCTCTGCGCCTCGCCACCTGATAAAGTTGAGGTTGATCTATCAAGTGTTAAATAATCAAGGCCTACATCTATAAGGAATTTGAGCCTTTGTTTAATCTCTTTAATCAGCCTTTCCCCAATTTTTTGTTCTCTTTCTGTAAGTTTTATATCTTCAAACCAATTCAAGATTTTTTTGGCATCCATAGAAGTTAATTCTGCAATGTTCAGATCTCTGAACTTTACCGAAAGTGCAAACCTGTTTAACCTGGAACCCTTGCACTCATCACAGGTTTTAGGTCTCATAAAAACTTCAATCTTTTCGCGCTGATGTTCACTTTCTGCTTCTCTATACCTTCTTTCGAGATTATTTATCAGACCAAACCAACTTGCATAGTAAGCTTTTCTTCTGCCAGTGATGCTCATATACTCGACATAGACAGGCTCTGGTGCACCATAAAGGATAATTTCTTTTTGCCATGCTTCCAGCTCTTTCCAAGGCTTATCTGTTGGTATACCATAGTATTTGCAAACTGCTTTAATCATTTTTGGATAAAAATCAGCAGTTGACCTTTCGATAGGAGCAAGAGCTCCTTCATCTATTGAAAGACTTGCATCAGGCACAACAAGTGATTCGTCCACCACCATCTTTACACCCAAACCACTGCAGGAAGGACACGCACCGTAAGGATTATTAAACGAAAACAGTCTTGGCGATATTTCCCCAAACGAAAATCCACATTCAGTGCAGGAAAATAGGGTTGAGAGAAGTCTTCTTTCCTTTAAGTTGCCCTTTTCGTCAACCTCTTCGACAGCTAAAAGTCCCTCTGAGAGGTTCAAAGCTGTTTCTACACTGTCTGCAAGCCTTCTATCTATACCTTCTCTCATTACGATTCTGTCAATAACAACATCGATATCGTGCTTTACGTCTCTGTTTAGTTTTATTTCTTCTTCCAGCCCATAGATCTTGCCATCTACCTTTACACGGACGAACCCATCCTTTCTTAACCTCTCAAACAGTTCTCTGTATTCTCCTTTTCTGCCTCTAACAACTGGAGCAAGTATTATTAATCTAGAATTAACTGGATAGCGTTTTATTTCTTCAATTATCTGCTGCGATGTGGCTGCAGAAATTTCTATATTGCAGTTGGGACAGTAGGCTGTACCAAGCCGCGCATAGAGGACTCTTAAGTAATCATAGATTTCAGTTACTGTACCTACAGTTGATCTCGGATTCTTAGAAGTTGTTTTCTGGTCAATGCAGATAGTTGGAGAGAGTCCATCTATGTAATCTACATCGGGCTTTTCCTGCATACCTAAAAACTGTCTGGCATAAGAAGAAAGAGACTCAACATACCTTCTCTGACCTTCAGCATAGATGGTATCTATTGCTAACGAAGATTTGCCGGAACCAGAAAGCCCTGTAAAAACTATAAGTTTATTTCTTGGCAACCTCACACTAACATTTTTTAAATTGTGTTCTCTTGCGCCAGTTATAACAATGTCTTTTGTCACAGAGACACCTCAAGGTAAAAGGTCTTTTTTGACTGCTTTTTGCAAAGCAAAACGATTAAAATGGTATATCATTATCTATTATATGATTGGTTTAAGCAATTTTAAGGTGGTGTGTTATGTTTAGAGGCATCTACATACCCTTGGTCACTCCCTTTTATGAAGGAGATATAGACTGGGAATCTCTGGAAAGGCTGATCGAATATTATATTGAAAAAGGTGTAGACGGTCTGGTTCCCTGCGGAACAACCGGCGAATCACCGACTCTTTCAGAAAAAGAACATATGGATGTTATAAAGTTTGTTGTGGAGAAAACAAAAGGGAGAACAAGAGTTATTGCTGGAACTGGCTCTAATGAAACAAAGAAAGCATTGGAATTTACAAAAGAAGCCGAGAATTTGGGAGCAGATGCTGCTCTTGTTGTCTGCCCTTATTACAACAAGCCAACTCAGGAGGGGATTCTTGCACATTATAGAAAGATCGCTGAAAACACTTCGCTACCAATAATTATCTACAATATCCCAGGGAGAACAGGTAGAAATATCGAAGTGAACACGCTCTTAAAGCTTGCTGAAGTAGAAAATATCGTTGGAGTAAAGGAAGCCAGCGGTGATATAAACCAATTACTTGACACAATAATGCTAAGACCTGAAGGTTTCAGCGTTCTTGCTGGTGAAGACCATTTAATTTATGTGAACTGTGCACTTGGTGGAGACGGAGCGATAGCTGCAAGTGCTCATATTCTTCCAGATCTTTTTAAGAGAATGTGTGAACTTGCTTGGCAGGGAAATGCTATGGAAGCAAGTCAAATAAACTTCAAACTACTACCTTTAGTCAGGCTTTTCTTCGCTGAAACCAATCCCTGTCCTGTAAAAACAGCATTGAAGTTGATGGGGCTTATTAAATCAGATGAAGTAAGACTACCTCTGGTACCAACTTCACCTAATCTATCTAAACGAATAGAAGAGGAACTTAAAAAACTAGGAGTTATAAGTTAGGAAAAGACCCAGCCACCGTAGTCCTCAAAATAGTAATCAGGTTCTTTTAGGTATCTTAAAGTATTTTCAAGTAAATCATAATGCTTTATTTCTTCATTAATAAGGAAGTTGAAGAAGACTTTTATGCGCTCATCATCAGTGTTTTCAGCAGATTCCTTATAGAGTTCATATCCCTTCTTTTCAAAATCCATTGCAGCTTGGTAAACCTCAATATCAGTTGAGGCATCTTCAATCTTTCCAGCCATACTTGAAGAAACATGGTTTTCTATAAGTTCCTTGATTTTCTCCTTAATCTGAGTATTGCATTCGGTCTCAATATCAAAATCTCCTCTACCAAAAAGAAACTCGTTAAACCTGAGGATTTTATCTATATGCTTATCTTCTTCTGCTATTAAGAATTCAAGTGCCTTTTTGGCAAAGATATCCTGAACTTTATGTAATGCTTTCTCGTAAAATTCTTTACCCTTTTCTTCGAATTTAATTGCCTCAAGAAGACTTTCGCAGTAAAAATCCCTGTCCATCTTATTTTCCCCTTAAATTTTTTCCTAAAAAAATTGTATCATTAAATTATGTTCTTTTTGCCTTTTACAATTGGTTTTATTCTGCTTCTGCTCTTCCTTGCTCCCTTGCTTGCTTTTTTAATAAATGTTGGATTGATTGGCGTAGCATTCGAAAAGTTGGGAATCCCACCAGGACTTGCCCTCTCCTTTTACCTCATATCTCTTATTGCTTCTTCAGTAAATATTCCAATTTATAAACGAGAGGTGGAGGCTCCAAAGCTTATTGGATATACGCCACTGGATTTCTTCATAGGAAACTATCCTCAACTTTATAAAGAACAGGTAATTGCAGTAAATGTTGGTGGTTGCCTGATTCCCTTGGTATTCTCATTAATTGTTCTTTCAAGAACGCCTTTTCTTCCCTTCATATTTGCATTGATCTTTGTAACATTTTTCAGTTATTTTTTTTCAAAGCCAGTTGAAGGCGTCGGTATTGTTATGCCGTTTTGGGTCAGTCCAATCGTATCAGTTATTTCTGCTTGGATATTTGCACCTTCAGGATACACTGCTCAGGTTGCTTTTACAGCAGGAATTATAGGAACAATAATTGGTGCAGATATTCTTCATTTAAAAGATTTTGTACTGAAAAAACCAGGCATGCTTTCAATCGGCGGCGCTGGAGTTTTTGACGGTATCTATCTTACTGGAATAATTGCTGCATTTTTGTCGTAAAATAGTAACCTGTATGGCAATCTTAGCCGATTACAACGAAGAAGAAAGAATAAAAGAGATAGTAGAGAGGCTTAAAAAAAACTATCCAGATGCTAGGATTGCTCTTAGGTTTAGAAATCCTTACGAACTGCTTGTTGCAACCATACTTTCAGCCCAGACGACTGATAAAAAGGTAAATGAGGTAACACCTAAATTATTCGAACGGTATCCTACTCCTCTGGCACTTGCTCAAGCAGATATAAAAGATGTAGAAGAAATAATTAAGCCTCTTGGATTTTACAGGCAAAAAGCAAAATATATTGTTGGGGCAGCAAGGGTTATTTCAGAAAAGTTTAATGGCAAGGTTCCTGACAATATGGAAGAACTGACTCTGCTTCCAGGTGTTGCCAGAAAAACTGCCAACATCGTGCTTTCAAATGCCTATGGAAAGGTAGAGGGCATAGCTGTTGATACCCATGTAAGAAGAATATCGAAAAAGTTGGGGTTAACTGATAACACCGATCCTGACAAAATAGAAAAAGACCTTATGGCCAAAATCCCAAAGGATGAATGGTTTAAGTTTACCTACACCGTAATTGAACATGGAAGAAATATCTGCAAGGCCCCAAGGCCTAAATGTTCGGTATGTTTCCTTAACGATATCTGCCCTTCAGCCTCGATTTTTTAGCCGCCATTATCCTTTCTAACTCTTCTTTTAATTCTTTTATCTGATCTCGAAGAGATGCTGCTCTTTCAAATTCAAGTTCAGCAGCAGCTGCATACATTTCCTCTTCTAATGTTAGAATTGCCTTTTCAATCTCATCTTCAGGAATCTTTGTAATCAATCTCTCTGCCTCGCTTCTCTTTCTTTTAGCATCTCGATATTGGGTGAGTTCAAGGATATCAGAAATTGCCTTCCTTATAGTCCTAGGCTTAATACCATGTTTTTGGTTGAACTCGATTTGAATCTTTCTTCTTCTGTTTGTTTCATCTATTGCTCTCTTCATCGAATCAGTAACTTCATCTGCGTACATAATAACCTGTCCTGAAACATTCCTGGCAGCCCTTCCAATCGTTTGAATAAGCGACCTTTCGTCTCTTAAAAAACCTTCTCTATCGGCATCTAAGATTGCTACCAGTGATACTTCAGGCAAGTCCAAACCTTCACGCAGAAGGTTTATTCCAACAAGCACATCGAATTCACCAGATCTCAATCCTGTTAGAATTTCTACTCGTTCTAAGGTATCGATATCGCTGTGCATATAGCGTGCCTTTATACCATTCTCTAAAAGATACTCAGTCAGGTGCTCAGCAAGCTTCTTAGTAAGACAGGTGACAAGAACCCTTTCATTTCTCTCTAAGCGTTTCTTTACTTCAGAAATTAAATCATCTACCTGATTCTTCTTTGGTTTAACAATAACTTCAGGGTCGACTAAGCCCGTTGGTCTTACTATTTGCTCAACAACCTGACTCGATACTTCAAGCTCAAAAGAACCTGGAGTTGCTGAAACGAAGATCACCTGAGGAACCTTGCTTATGAATTCTTCGAACTTTAAGGGTCTGTTGTCAAGAGCTGATGGCAATCTAAATCCATACTCTACAAGAGTTTCCTTTCTTGACCGGTCGCCTTCATACATTCCTCGAAGTTGCGGTACTGCAATATGGCTTTCATCAATGAAAACCAGGTAGTCATCAGGGAAATAATCCAATAGAGTATCTGGTGGTGCGCCAGGTGGCTTTCCTGTTAGATGCCTGCTGTAATTTTCAATGCCAGAACAGTAACCAACTGTTCTTAACATTTCCAGATCATACTTTGTCCTCATTTCAAGTCTTTGCGCTTCGAGCAATTTTCCTTGAGATTTTAGTTCCTTAAGCCTCCAGGCGAGTTCCTTCTCAATAGAAGCTATTGCTGCTTCAAGCTTTTCAGGGGTGGTCACGAAATGGGTTGCAGGATAGATGAAAACTTCGTCGTGCTCCTTAAGGATTTCTCCAGTCAGAGGATCTATCTCAAGCATTTTCTCAATTTCGTCTCCAAAAAACTGAACTCTCAATGCCTTTTCTTCGTATGCTGGAAACAGTTCAAGCACATCGCCTCTGACTCTAAATCGCCCTCTGCTCAGTTCGTAATCATTTCTTTCGTACTTGATTTTTACCAATTTTCTCAATAGTTGATCTATGTCGTAGGATTCTCCTTTTTTTAAGTGAACAACAGTCTCTTCGTACTCCACAGGAGAACCAAGGTTATAGATTGCTGAGACAGAGGCAACTACAATTACATCACGACGAGAAAGAAGGGCTGATGTGGCTCTCAGTCTTAGTTTATCTATCTCTTCGTTTATCGAAGCATCTTTTTCAATATAAAGATCAACCTGTGGCACATATGCTTCTGGTTGATAATAGTCATAGTAGCTTACAAAATACTCAACTGCATTGTCAGGGAAAAATTGTCTGAACTCTGCAGCCAGCTGGGCTGCAAGCGTTTTATTAGGTGCAAGAATAAGGGTCGGCTTTTCAACTTTAGCAATAACATTGGCCATTGTGAAAGTCTTTCCTGAACCAGTGACACCAAGGAGAGTTTGAAATCTCAATCCTTGCAAAACACCCTGAGAAAGACTTTCTATGGCTTTTGGCTGGTCACCAGCAGGTTTGTATGGTGCTTTAAGTTTGAACAATGCCATTTTCTATCATCTTTTTTACAAGGTATTCAACTTTTTTCTTTAAATCAGCCAAGCTTCCATTATTAATTATTAAGCAATCCGCTTCATCATAATATTCATAGAACTTCTTTTGAGCTTCAATCAAAGACATAATTTTGTAGGTTGGAAGGCCTTTTTCTGAAAGTCTTCTCCAAATGTTTTCATGGCTTGATATAACAGAGATAACAATCCTTGATATATCCAGGATGCTTGCTTCTTTTAACTTTACCCCCTCTACAACAAAGTATCTTGATTCAGAACCTTCAATGATATTAAGAATCTTCCTCTTTAAAACTGGATAAACGCACATCTCCAGTTCTCTTCTTTTTTTGCTACAAGAAAATATTTCCCTAAAAAGGATATTGGAAACGACCCTACCATCCAGACTAATTACTTCACGGCCAATCTTATTTCTTAGGAAACTTTTTAAATCTGCGTCTTCATCGTATAGAGATTTGACAAGTTTGTCAGAATCGAGGTATACAGAACCTATCATTTCTGAAATCATCTTGCAAACAGTGGTCTTTCCAGAACCAACAGGTCCTGTTACAGATATTATTACTGGTTGCAATTCAAACACTACCTCGTAGGATGCGTAAGAATAATTCTTTTAGCAGGTATATCAACACTTTTAACCCTGACTCTTATTGATTCTCCTTCTGCCAAAGTGGAAATATCTCTTATATATTTTTCAAATTCTTCGAGCGGTAGAAGTCCATCGAGTCCTGGTGAAAGCCAGACGTAGATACCAGATTTGGTCTTCTTCTTAACCTTACCTTCAAAGATATCGCCTACTTTCACTTTTTCAGCCATGATGTGCCATCTTGTTTTCGTAGCCAATCTAATTGAACCTTGAAGCTTTTTGTTTTCAAAATCAATCTGAGTTAATACAAGTTCAACTTCCTGACCTTCTCTAAATACCTCCTTTGGATTCTCAAGTTTACGCCAGGAGAGTTCTCTGTTTCTCACAAGAACATCAATGGGTCCGACGTTAACAAATATGCCGAAATCAGTAATGTTTTTAATCTTTCCTTTGATTTTCTGTCCAACTTTTAGAGAAGCCATTAATTCTTGGATTTCTCTATCTTTTCTCTCGCTCAGCAATCTTTCACGATCAAGTATTGCTCTTCTGCGCCTAAGATCTATGGCATCAATATAAGCATCAATCTCGCTCCCTGCTTCCAGTCTTTCTCCCTTTGTTTCACCTGAAAGTTCGTCTAAAAGTATTCCCTTAAAGGCTCGAAAACCCAAATCGATAAGGTATCCGCCTTTAATTCTTTTTACAACCTTGCCTTTAATGGGCTCCCCTTTTTCCTTATGCTCAAATAACTTCTGAGACGCCTCTTTTTTTTCAGCACTACGGTATGAAAGCCATACGACACCTGCCCTATCGTCGATCCTTCTGATTATTACTGGAATTTCCTCGCCTTCCTTAGGTAGGTTGCCAGAAAACTCTGAAATTGGAACCAAGCCATCGTATTTGTATCCAATATTTACAACAACAGAATCATCCATAATAAAAATAACTCTTCCGCGTACCACTTTGCCTCTTCTTATTTCAATATCTGCAGATTCCTGAAACTCTTCCTCAAACATTGGGTCAGACAACTTTATATACTCCTCCTTAACGAGAGATAATATAAACATAATAACAAAAAAGCCGATTATGAAAAAAGGCTAAAGGCCAGCAAGACTGTTAGAGACCTTTAAATTTACCACAAGTGGAACAGATAGATCGTAAGCATTCTCCATTGAATATTTAAGTATTTCAGATACTGCATCTGCAAGTTCCTCTTCGGTCTCAAGAATCAATGAGTCGTGGACTTGAAGGACTATTTTTGCGTCCATTTCAGTTCTTCTTATTTCCTCCCACAATTTAATCATAGCAAGTTTGACTATATCTGCTGCAGAACCTTGAACTGGTGTGTTCATCGCAAGCCTTTGCGCAGCATTTCTCTCAGCAATGCTTGAACTCTTAAGACCTGGCAAATATCTTCTTCTTTTCAGAATCGTCTGGACAAACCCGTCTTCATAAGCCTTTTTAATTGTTTTTTCTATGTAATCCTTAACACCTGGATGTTCCTCAAAGTATCTCTCTATATATTCTCTCGCTTCATCCTGACTGATGCCTGCCTGTTGTGCCAACCCTTCTGGAGATACTCCATACACAATTCCAAAGTTAATAGCCTTTGCTATTCGCCTTAATCGTTCATCTACTCTTTCTTTACTTACCTTAAACAATTCCATTGCGGTTTGACTGTGGATATCAACGTTCTTTGAGAAAGCTTCAAGAAGTTTTTCATCTTGAGAAAGGTGCGCAAGGACTCTCAAGTCTATATTTGCATAGTCTGCAGCAACAAAAACTCTACCGCTTTCGCATCTTATGGATTCCCTGAAATAGACAGAAAATGCGCCTTTTAAGGGTATGTTTTGAAGATTAGGATCTTCACTTGAAAGCCTACCAGTTGCTGTCCCTGTCTGGATAAATTTTCCGTAGATTCTTTTGGTTATGGGATCAACCTTTTCTATAAAAGGCTCAACATAGGTTCTTTTTAGTTTGGTAAGTTCACGATAGTTAAGAATATGTTCAATTATAGGATGAGCATCAATTAGATCCATAAGAACCTGCTGTTCCGTTGAGTTTTTCTTCTTACTTTTTCTGCTTGGTTTTATTTTCAAAACTTCATAGAGAATGTAACCAAGCTGTTTTGGTGAATCGATGTTGAATCTAACTCCTGATAGGTTGTATATTTCGCTTTCTTCGTTATCAATCTGTCTTTCAAGTTCTTTTTTAAGTTCGTACAAATTTTCAAGATTAACAGGTAAACCAGACTCCTCCATCTCAGCAAGCACAGCAGGTAATTTAAGTTCGACCAGATAGTAAACATCTTCCATGTCTTCTTCCTTGATTCTTTCAAGCAATTTCTCGCTCCATTTAAGAACATCTCCAAGGTGAACTTTCCAGTCGTCGCCTTCAAAATAATCATTAAGCGAATACTTTTTCTTATCAGGATTTAATAGCCAGAGTAAAATCGAATGGTCGTTTACCATTTTTAAATTGATCCGATGGATTAGAATTTCTCTTAAATAAGCAGGGAGAAATTTATAAAGCCCTTTAAGGTCATTGGTAAAAATTTCGAAATCTCGACTGAAAAGTTCATCCAGTAGCGATTTCTGATTTAATTCTGAATATTTTTTTCCTGCTGAAAAAACCAAATTTTCGTCAACAATTGCCAAGAATCCTTTCTTGGTGGATTCAGCAATTTCCAGTACTTCGCTAAAATCGGAATAAACTGATGGCTCTGTTATTGATACTTCTACTTCAAGACCCTTTTCAGCGATATCGAGCCTTTTTAAGAGAGTTTGAAATTCCAGTTCAAAGAAAACTTTTGCAACCTTATTCTTGTCAAAATAAAAATTTCGTAGATATTCTTGAAGTTGGATTGGAACATCCTTGCGTAATATAGCCAGTTTTTTTGCCAAAAATACATTTTCCCTGTTTTCCTTAAGTGATTCATAGAACCTCTTTCCCTTAAGAGACTCGAGATTCTCGTAAATCTTTTCAATGGAGCCAAACCTTCTTACAAGTTCCGCAGCTGTTTTCTCACCGATCCCTGGAACACCTGGAATGTTGTCTGATGCCTCTCCTTTAAGAGCCAGGAAATCAGGTATCTCTTCAGGAAACACATTAAATCTCTCATAGACAGCATCTCTATCGTAAATTTTTACCTCGCTAACACCCTTCTTCGTAGTAATTACATTTATTCCATCTTTGATCAGTTGTAGCATATCCCTATCGCCGCTTATAATGTAGACCATAAGCCCGTTATTTTTTGCCTGTTCAGCAAGAGTAGCAATGATGTCGTCGGCTTCAAACCCCTGCATCTCAACTATAGGTATGTCGAAAGCATCAAGAATTATTCTTGATAGGTTAAATTGTGGTATTAACTCATCTGCAGTTTCTGGACGGTTTGCTTTGTATTCCTTGAAGGCTTCGTGCCTGAAGGTTGGTGCCTTTGAATCAAAAGCAGCAATGACGGCATCGGGAGAAAATTCTTTAATTATTTTCACCAACATATTGGCAAATCCATAGGCAGCATTCACTATTTGACCCTTTGAGTTCTTCAAAGAAGTAGGTAGAGCGTGAAAGGCGCGATGAATCATAGAGTTCGCATCGATGAGGAATAGTCTCGATATTTTTTGTGAAACTTCTCTTTCTTTAATGTTTTCAGAGTTAAATAATAAGGATGGGTTGTTGTCTGTATTATTTTTGCGCATCATCAGAATATTATAAATAAAAAAGCCCGCCCTGCTCATTAAGGACAGGGCGGGCTTGAAAAATGTTCCTTCAATTTGAAAACTAGAGGATAGAAAGGTACTTCTTGATTTCCCACTCAGTAACCTGTGTCCGATATTCGTCCCACTCTTTTCTCTTCAACTCAAGAAGCCTGTTGAAAACATGGTCGCCGAGTGTCTTATACATAAGTTCGGATTTTTCAAAGTATGAGATAGCTTCGCCAAGGCTACCTGGAAGTGTCTCGATTCCCATCTGTCTTCTCTCAGTTTCAGTTAGTTCAAACAGATTCTTCTCAATAGGCTCAGGAAGCTCGTATCCCTTTTCTATACCTTCCAAGCCTGCTGCCAAAAGTACAGCAAATGTAAGATAAGGGTTGCATGCCGGATCTGGGCTTCTAATTTCAGCTCTAACAGCCTTTTCTTTTCCAGGATGGTAATAAGGTACACGAATCAGTGCTGATCTGTTTCTATGAGACCACGCTATATAAACTGGTGCTTCATAGCCAGGAACCAAACGCTTATATGAGTTAACCCACTGAGCAAAGACCATTGACATTTCTTTTGCATGATAAAGTTGTCCTGCGATGAACTTCTTTGCCACATCGCTTAAGTTGTATTTATCATTGGGATCGAAAAATGCGTTTTCATCGCCAATAAATAGAGATTGGTGAGTATGCATACCGCTTCCGTTGACTCCGTAAATGGGCTTTGGCATAAATGTTGCATAAACTCCATATTGCTGCGCAATTTCTTTAACAACAATCTTATAGGTCATTACGACGTCTGCCATAGGTAAAGCATCGTTAAATCTCATATCAATTTCATGCTGGCTTGGTGCCACTTCGTGATGGCTGTACTCTACTTTTATTCCCAATTCTTCTAAAGCCAAGATAGTGTCTCTTCTTAGGTCGGTGGCAGCATCCAAAGTTGTCAAATCAAAGTAAGTTCCGTAATCCAAAACTTCAGGTGAGGAGTCATTCTTGAAGTAGAAATACTCAAGTTCAGGACCAACATAAAAGTGATCAAAACCCAGGCTTTTCATTCTTTCGATTGTTCTACGAAGAACATAGCGTGGGTCGCCTTCGTAAGGAGTCTTATCAGGATTGACTATGTCGCAGAACATACGAGCAACAGCTTTTTCCTTCGGTCTCCAGGGCAAGATTCTAAATGTTGAAGGATCAGGCATTGCAACCATATCTGATTCTTCTATGTCCTGGTAGCCGGTGATTGAAGAACCGTCAAAACCCATTCCATTAATCAATGCACCTTCAAGCTCATCAATACTGATTGAAAAGCTTTTCAACTGACCTAAAATGTCTGTGAACCAAAGCCTGATAAATTTGACATCGAGGTCTTTTGCCTCCTTTAAAACTTGCTCTACGAGCTTTTCTCTGTTTTCGCTCATCTTAAAAACCTCCTTTTAAAAATTTTTTTAATAATTAAAAAAAACAAGGCGCCTTCCTTTACAGGAAGACGCCGTTGTCTCTATTATTTTTACGCACGCCCTTGTGCGTTTAGAGAAGTATATTATTCATTACTCGATTAGTCAATCACTATTTATTTCAGATGCTGTAATTATAGACTCAGCAATTTCACCAACTGTTTTTCTTAAATCCATACTTTTTTTTCTTATGAATTCATATGCCTGATTCTCGTCAAAACCGTACTTTTTCATTAATATTCCCTTTGCCCTGTCAACTAGTTTTCTTTCGTTAAGCTTCCTCTCAAGCTTTTCAGCCCTTTCTTCGCTCAAATACGCCCTTATAGCAGCAGATGCCTGATTCGCTAGAGATTGCACGATTCTTACTTCTTCAACGCTAAATGCGTGTGGATAGGACGTATAAACACTCAGAACTCCGATGCATTTTTTTCTATCAATAACTGGTACAGAGAGAGATGACTTCAAGGAAAGTGCTTTCGAAATCTTTTGTTGAACCTCGTCTTCATAATCTTCCAAGTTTAAAATCTGTTTTGGTTTCTTTGTTTCGTAAACTTCCCTAATAACTTTGCTTTCGAGTTTTGATGCGATTAGTTTTCCTACATCTTTGTAATGCGGTTGAACAGATGCGAGAACAAACTTGTCCTTAGTAGAATCGTAAAGAAATAGGCTACAAAAACGACTGTTCATTAACTGAGAAGAAAGTGAAAGAAGAAGTGAGAGAAAGTCATCCAGGTAATTCTCCGAGACAAGTTTCTTAGAAGCCTCATAGAGCGCTTCAAGCATTTCAGCTTTTTCCTTAAGCTCAGAATAAAGCCTTGCGTTAACTATCGCTCCTGAAACTTGGTGAGCAATCGATTCAATCAGCCTGATTTCACTTTCTGAATGTTTGTGTTTTGCCTTCCTTTGAATATTCAACACACCAATGAGTTCACCCTTATAAATCAAGGGCACTGATAGGAAGGCTTCAAAATAATCCTCCTGCAAAAAGGGAATTTGTTTAAATCTGTAGTCACTATAGCTTTTTTCGTCAATGGCGATTAACTTTTTATTGGCTGCCACCCATCCTGTTATTCCTTCGCCTATTCTTAACTCAACTCTTTCCTTTATTTCCTGATCTGAAGATGCCGCCAGAAGTCGAAGAAGATTATCTTTTTTGTCATAAAGGTAAAGGAGGCAGGAATCAGCAGCTGAGTAACTCCTTACAAGTTCCACTATTCTCTTCAGTACGGTATCCAAATCCAATTCTGACCATACTGTATCGATAATCGAATGAAGCAAGTCTAATTCATCGCTTAATTGCTGCACTATTTCTTTGAGTGTTTTTCTTTTCCCCCGTTTTTTAACCTCCACTTTGAAACACTCCAATATATTTATTAAAATTTAAATCTGCTCACTGCCGAAGTGGTGGAACTGGCAGACACGAGGGACTCAAAATCCCTTGGGCTCTGCGCCCGTGCGGGTTCGACTCCCGCCTTCGGCACCACAAGATTCTACTCTGCAAGGGGGTAATCGAGGATAACGACCATTCCGTTTTCGCTTCGATGAACTTCAAGTGTTCCTCCTTCTTTAATTGCAAGCTGTTTGGCAACAAAGAGGTTGAGGATTCTGCCTTTTGTTGATTCTGTGTAATATGGCTTCCCAAGCATTTCTATCTCTTCTTTTGTTAATTGATGACCGATCCAATTTACAATTATTCTACCCATACCATCCAAAGGTTTTACTTCGATCTGGATTTTTTTATTTTCCTCGAGATTATTAACCTGTAAAAGATTGATTGCCATACTCAATATAGATACAAGAATAAGCTCCAATCTTGAGAGGATGCCTTTAAAGAGCATTTTTTCATCCTCAATTTTTAATTCAAATTCAATTCCGTAACGATTAAACGAAGGTTTCATAATATCTATGACTCGTTTCATTATATCTTTAATACTAATCATTCCTTCTTCATATTGAACAACGCCACTCGAAAGGGAGCCTATACCATAAGAAGCCTCAACAACCTTTTCAAGAGAATCTTCAATATCTTTCAAAAACTCTATAATATTCCTATCATCTTTAAACTTAGCAATGAGCACCTCGAGTTTAGCTAGAGCAAGTTGAAGAGGATCTGAAATCATAGTGGAAAAATTCTTTGCAAGCTCTCCTAAGATAATGCTTCTTGACTCAACTAGCGCTGCTTGCTGAATCTGTCTTATCTCAGTAATATCGCTTAAAACAATATTCAGTAACTTCTCTCCTTTGAAATCAACTATTCTTGCAGTGGTGCCATAAATCCTTGAACCTGAAACTATCTCTGTTCTTTTTAAGTCTACATCTGATTGGAAAATTTCAAGGACATGCTCGAAAGAAGTATTCTTTATGGTATCTGGCGTTTTTCCAGTTTCCCTTTGAATGAAGAATTTTCCAAAATCGTTTGAAAATTTAATTTCGCCTTCGCTGTTAACAAGCAAAATCCCAAGTGGTAAATCTTTTAATACAGTTTCAAGAATCTCATACTTCCTTTCTATTTCCTCTTCAAGTTCTTTCTCTTTTAGCTTTAATTGATTTTGCAGAATGGAAGCAAATATTGAGAAGAAAGAAAAAACTGCTAAAGCAATAAAAAACGAAAAAAGGCTCGAAGACAAAATAAGTCTTCTTAAATTTCTTTTTGCATCCTCTATTCTTCTTGAATAGGACTCTATTGGTAAAAATGCCACTGAGCAGAGATTTCTTAATCCACCTACTGGATAGGCAGCCTGTACAAAATTATCTTTTACAAAAACTACCTGATTATCTGATCTAACTGCTTTTTCAGCAATCTTTATAGCAGATTCTTTAGCCAATTCCATTTTCTTTTTAGTAAGATCGCTTATGGAAAGAGAGTGTGAAACGACATTAAACTTCCCTCCATATTCATAAACAAAGAAATGAAGTCTTGACTTTTGGTTCAAATTCCTTTGAACTGATTCAAGCATATAATTTAAATCAATGGCACAAACAAGAAACCCGTTCCTCTTACCATCAGGCTTAAGTCCACCTGCAGGATTTGTTGTTGTTCTAAAAATGGGCATACAAAAATAGATTTTATTATCGATATTATCAAACACTTTTAAACTTATGGCATCTTTAGAATATGTTCCTGGATATACTGAATTTACCTGCTCAAAGATTTTATTTACTGAACTATAACTGGGTTTTAAGCCTACATACAATTCTAGATTTCCTTTTTCAGATATTATGAAGTAACTATCCACTCCAATATCTACACCCATTGAAAAGAATTCTTCAATTCTCTGTCTAGCTAACGCAATCAAATTTTTTGTTCTCCATTGAACACCAGGTAGTTTCACGAGGCTTCTGCAGTAGTTTTTTGCGCCTTCAAAAGTTCTCATAAAAATTTGTCCGTAAAGATGAGAGCTATAAATAGCTTCATTGTTGAATACATTTCTTGTGCTACTTTCAATTTTATTGAAAGTAAAAATCAGGTAACTATTTGATACAAATACAACAACACTTAAAGCGAATATAAAAACTAAAAATGGAATGATTATGAATTTGAATAATATGTTTCTCTCCTTAACATTTTCTTTTTGACTTGATATCTGATGCAGCTGTTCTAGAAGCAAAACAGCAAAGACAATGATAATAGTTGAATAGTAAAACTCGCTCGATTTAAGAATGTAAGGGATAGGCTTCTTCAAAATAAAGAAATGAAATGCTATATGGTACAGGGATAAGGAAACGTAAATGCTAACAAAATCCAGAAAAGCAAAGTAGCGACTTATCGACTTCTTTTTGCGGTAAGTGCTAACAAAAACTTTTAGAAATAGAAAAATAACAATAATTGTTAAAAATAAAATGATATTTTCTTGAAAATTGGCTCTGGTTTCTAGCAAGGTGTTTATTAATCCAGTAAAAATCAGGACCATAATATAGGAGAAAAAATTGAGAAAGAATGCAAAATATGCTGCAATAGCTGCAAAGAAGAAAAGGTGGAAATCAAATCCTCCTAAGCTAAATTCATCAAATCCCAAATAATGAAACAATATGGCTAAAATTATGCCAATTGAAATCTGAAACCTAAAATTTTTAATTTCGTTTAGACTTTCTTTAAAAGAATTTTTTAATTCCGTCCATTTTCTAAAATTATGCGATACCAATTTGCTTTATGCTCCTCATAATAATGAGTAGATATCAAATTAGAGTTCTTTCTCGGAAAATACCTGAGCTGTAAATGTATATATTTCTAAATCGGGGTCACCCATGAATGTTGGATCTAAGCCGGCTTTGAAAATCGCTTGTCTTACAAATTCTTCTCTGTCAAAGCTCCACTCTACAGCAACCTGAGGTAGAAGCAGTCCTGAGGCAAAACCTTTCTTAACCAATAAGCCATGCTTACCAATTTCAATCTCTGAAATATTTGAAATTTTTGTAAGTGGAGAGAGCACAGATATCTCAATAATAATATCTTTAAGTTCATCCAAATTAACTGGTAAAAAGCGTGGATCCTGTGTGGCTGCAGCAACTGCCATCTCCTGCACAACTTTAAAAACTGGATTATCAGCAGCAATGTGACCAATACAACCTCTCAATTTACCATCCAGTGTGGTTAAGGTAACAAAAGCACCGTATGGTTTATATAAATTTTCTGAAATTGGAACATATTCGGTATATCGACCTGTGCTGAGATATTCTTCGAGAGTTTTTCTTGCAAGTGTTAATAGT
>JAOADC010000017.1 GCA_026417515.1 Actinomycetota bacterium | reverse complement strand
AAACCACAAAAACATTTTGTTTTTCACCAATTATGGCAAAGTTTATCGCCTGAAAGCATATCAAATTCCAGAAGCATCCAGAACTGCAAGAGGAATATCGATTCGAAACCTCTTGCCACTGGCACAGAACGAAAAGGTTGTGAGTACCCTGGCAGTCGATGATTTTGATAGGGAATCGACCGATAAAAACATCATCATTGCCACAAGAAAAGGTCTTATAAAGAAAACAGCACTCAGTGAATTCGCTTCAACGCGAAGGGACGGCCTGAAAGCAATCAACCTTAACGAAGGTGATTCCATAGTTCAGGTAAAGCTTACAAATGGAAACGATGATGTCCTACTTGTTACCAAGAAAGGTATGACCATTAGATTCTGTGAAACAGATGTCAGAAGAATGGGCAGAGGAGCAGCAGGTGTTAAGGGTATAACTCTAAAAGAAGGAGACGAAGTACTCGATATGGTTATTGTAAAGCAAGGAGAAAAATTGCTTCTTGTTACGGAAGATGGATACGGAAAGAGGACTTCTTATGAAAATTTCTCAAGGCAGCATCGTGGAGGAAAAGGCCTAATCGGTATGAAAGTTAATGAAAAAACAGGAATAGTTGCTGCAGCCAGAGGAGTTGAAGAGGACGAAGAAGTCCTTATTGTAAGCGCTGAGGGACAAGCAATCAGAGTCAAGGCGAAAGATGTGTCTGAACAGGGAAGACCCACAATGGGTGTTATAGTGATGAGGCTTAGTGCAGGAGACAAGGTAACTGCTATTGCCATCATCGATTAGAATATTATTGAAATGGATTGTAGTAAAAAGCATAAAGGCTTTACTTTAAGGTTTCTCGAACATACTGCAGATGTCGGGATTGAAGTAATTGCTCCTGATAAGAAGAGTGCACTTGAGGCAGCAGGATGCGCTCTCCTAAATCTAATTATTGATACCAGTTCGGTAGAAAATAAGGAAAAATTTGAAATAAACTTAGGACCGTTCACTGACGATGGCGATATGCTTTTCGAATTCTTAAACGAAATAATCTATCTTGCTGATGCAAAATCTGTTGTTTTTCGAAGCGTTTCTGTTGTTGAGGTCAGTGAAATCATAAAAGCCTATCTTGAGGGAGAACAGTTTAATCCTTCCAAGCACATAATAAAAGAGCAGGTAAAGGCTGCGACTTATCACCAGCTTGTTTTCGAGAAAATAGATAAAGGTTGGTTTGCCCGAGTAATCTTTGATGTTTAGAAAGCAAAGGAGGGTATAAAAATGCTTGGAGGGAAGTTAAGAAAAATATCTGATGTCGAATATGTTCTTGAAAAATCATACAAGGAAGGTATGCAGGTCAACGGCGTCATATTTGCTGATAGTGAACTCCTTGAACAGGCAATCAAGGACAAGGCTATAGAGCAGGTTGCAAATGTAGCCTTCCTTCCAGGAATAGTCAAGGCTTCAATAGCAATGCCCGATATTCATTGGGGCTATGGCTTTCCTATTGGTGGAGTTGCTGCTACTGATCCAGAGCAAGGTGGAGTAATTTCTCCAGGTGGTGTTGGATTCGATATAAGTTGTGGTGTACGCGTTATGCGGACTGATCTTTACCTGCGTGAAGTGGAAAGGCATATTGACAGGTTAGTCGATGCCCTTGCTGTAAACATTCCAAAAGGTGTTGGTAGCACAGGCAAGATAAAGACAAAACGTAAAGAGTTAGAAGAAATCTGTGTAAAAGGTGCAAGATGGGCTGTAGAAAAAGGCTTTGGATGGAAAGAGGATTTAGATTATATTGAAGAGCGAGGAACTTTTCCTAACGCTGATCCTTCCAAAGTTTCATCCAAAGCCTTTGAGAGGGGTTCTGACCAGCCTGGAACCTTGGGAGCGGGCAATCATTTCCTCGAAGTACAGGTAGTTGAAAAAGTGTTTGATGAAAAGGTTGCAGAAGTTTTTGGTCTTTTTGAAGGGCAATTAGTTATTATGGTGCATTCTGGTTCAAGAGGCTTCGGACACCAGATCTGCACCGATTATTTGAGAGTTATGGATGCAGCAGTTAGGAAGTACGGGTTTAAGTTACCGGACAGACAACTTGCCTGCGCTCCAGTGGAATCGAAAGAAGGTAAAGACTATTTTGCTGCTATGGCGTGCGCTGTGAATTACGCACTCTGCAACAGAGAAATACTCGGTCATTGGGTGCGATTCAGCTTAGAGCAGGCTTTAAAAATGCCAGCAGAAAGAATGGGAGTTTCTCTGATTTTCGATGTATCTCACAACATTGCTAAGTTTGAAAAACATAATGTTGATGGAAAGATAAAGGTTCTTTGTGTTCATAGAAAAGGAGCAACAAGAGCTTTTGGTCCCGGAAGAGAAGATCTACCTGAAAAATACAGGAAAGTAGGCCAGCCAGTCATCATCCCAGGCGACATGGGAAGTGCTTCCTATATACTGGTCGGAACAAAAGAAGGAGAAGAAAAGGCTTTTGCTTCAACTTGTCATGGTGCAGGTAGAGTAATGAGCCGTGCTGAAGCCAAAAGAAAGATAAGAGGCTCTGAATTAAAATCGAGTCTTGAGGCAAGAGGCATCCGAGTGGTAAGCGGAAGCATGAGCCTGCTCGCTGAGGAAGCTCCAGAAGCATACAAGGATGTAAATAGAGTCGTTGATGTCTGCGAAAAGGCAGGACTATCAAAAAAAGTTGCAAAACTAAGACCATTAGCTGTTGTTAAAGGTTAACCAAAATTTCAAGACTTTTATCTAAAGATTCCTGGGCAAATATCGATATTTTTATTAGCCGCCGGTGGAAAGGAAAAGAGTTGGAAGATTATTTCACCGGTAGTTTTATTGAGAAGAAAAGAGAATTTAAGAGATTTCTTGAGCAACTGATTAAAATAATTCCTTTTCTTGCAGACCAGGAAGGCGATATCGTAAACCTTCATTCAGCAAGAGTAGCTCTACTTGCTTCATCCCTTGCTTCAGAAGTTCTTGAATCAAACGAATCTCTGGTTTTCTTGGCTGCTCTGTACCATGACATAGGTGCTGTTGGATCGTCAGTTCATCCAGCAAGAGTTATAAATATGGCTGAATACTTTGTTGATCCCTGGCTTTCAACTCATCCAATCAGAAGCTCGCAGGTTTTAAGAAAGGTAGGTTTTATGAAGCCAGCCTCAAATATCGTTCTTGAACACCATGAATGGTACAATGGTGGGGGATTTCCTTTTAAGAAAAAAGCTTCGGAAATCTTACCAGAAGCGCAGGCATTAAGAGTTGTAGATACTTTCGATTCGATTATGCTTCTAACAGGAAATTCAAATATGTCACTTAAGATGATGGAAAGGACTTCATCAAGAGAGTACGACGAAGATCTTTTCCTGATTTTCAAGCACTTCGTAAAGGCAAACGATATAGAATTCCTCTGGTTCGAGCCTGAAGAAACTTTAAATATAACGCTTGATTTTATAGGCAAGCTAAAACTTTCTATTGATGACGCAGATGTATTTGAATTGCTTAAAGTTTTTGACCTCAAAAAACATCCTGCTAACGGCCACACAAAGAGAGTTCGAGATCTGGTTTCGCTTGTTTGCGCTGAAGTGGGTTACATTCCAGCAGATAGCCTTGTAAGAGCAGTTTTCGTTCATGAGATGTATACACTCTACGAGCCATTCAAAGGAAGTTATATGGGAAGTGTTCTGCGCAAGGAATTGATTGAAAACTTTAGCCTGGTGTTTCAGGCAATCACAGATTTAGAGGAAGACCCGTTTGTAAACGAAATTATCAGAGCAGCATGTTACCTTGACAAGAAACTTTATCTTAACTTTGCAGAAATGAGTATAAGGGACATAGTTTCCACCATATCTCAGTTAAATGGAAGGATAAATCCCGAGATTCTTCTGGCACTTAAAAAAGTGCTTGAAGAGCACGGAAGAGCAATCTACAAAGAAAAAATAACTGACACGCACTGGGCAAACGGTTAAAAGTATCTTTTAAATTCAAGCGATTGTCTTGAAATAATCGCTTTAGTAAGCGAAAGTAAGAGTTTTAAAGCAAAGATGGTAATCAGAGGTAAGAAAATCGCAAGAGAAGGATTATTTAGAATCTTTACCATAAGATTATTTTAATCTTTTTTTCTATAAATTCTAGAAAATTTATGTGCTTCTCTTAAAGGTTTTGGTATTCGAAACCTATCCCTAATTCTTAAAAACACGAGAAGAGAGCTTCTTAAATCTACAAGATGACCAATAGAAACATAGATAGGTTTGTAGTTTAAACCTTTTTTGACTATTTCAGCTCCATAGAATTCATTCGTCTCAGGATCAAAAATCAACCTATATTCAATATCTTCTTCAAAAAAAGTTTTATTATCAACTTTTCCAAAAAGCAGATTCTTGGCAACTCCAACGGTTGGCATATCTAATATAACTCCCAAGTGAGAAGCAAGTCCGGCCCTTCTTGGATGAAGTAGTCCGTGTCCTTCGCAAATGATAAGTTCCGCTTCACTTTTTATACAAGATAGTGCATCCAAAATTGGTGGAATCTCTCTAAAAGCGAGAAATCCAGGAATGTATGGGAAGTTAAGTTCTTGCTCAACAACGGCAACCTCCTTTATTTCAAGGGAAGAAAAGTCGAAGACAACAGCAGCTGCGTGGGATTTTCCTGAATGTTTATCATAACTTACATCCAGAGCAATGGCATTTCTTATTTTAACTGGATTAATTGGTTTGATATTTACTCTCTTAGCAATTTCTAACTGGATTTCTCTTGCTTCTTCAAGTGTTTTAGGCAGTTTAAAATCTTCTAAGGCTTTCAATGCCAGAAGAGAGACGATCATACCTCATATTTTCTAAGCAATTTAGGCTCAAACTTTGAGGATTTCAAGAGACCTTTATCGAAAAGAAACTTTATTATTAAATAACTTAAGAAAAGAAAAGTAAACGAAAGCGCAATAGGCAAACTCTCGCCCTTTAGATTGAAAAGATTGTTGATAACGCTTCCAAACAAGTAACCAACAAAAAAAGAAATAAGTGGCACCATATAAGATAGGAACGCTCCCTGTAAAAGATATCTCTCTTCCATTTCCACTTCGACGGTATCTCCAACCTTAACTCCAAGTTCATCATCGACATCTATTAATCTCTCCTTACCTTTTGCTGAACAACCAGCCTTGCAACCTGAGCAGTGAGGATTTTCGTAGAATTTTATCGTCGCTCTATTGCCTGATTTTTGAACGACAATGCCTATTTCCTTCATAGTTATAAGTATAGGAGATGTTGATAGCCTGTCAAAAAGAGAAGACCGACTAATAGAATAAGCGCACCAGCAACTTTATCGATTGCAGACATCAATTTCTTGAATTTACCAAGAAACTTGAAGAAGTAGGTAAACGCAATTCCGCTGAGAAAAAGAGGAATTGCTATGCCCAGAGAGTAGGCAAACAGATAGAAAGCCCCTTTTGTAACATTTGCTGATGTTGATGCCAGCATAATGATTGAACCAAGTATCGGACCTGAACAAGGAGACCATGCAAACCCAAAGATGATGCCAAATACAAACGATGAAAAGATTGAACCATTTCTCCTTGTCTTCGGGTTGAATCTAAAAACACTATCCATCAAAGGTATCTTAAGAATTCCAAGGAGATAGAGGCCGAATATAACCATAAGAAGACCGGCAAATCTGAGAATATAAAACTTGTATTTTATTAGGAACTGTCCAATAGCAGCTCCAGTTGCTCCGAGAGCAACAAAAATAAAGGTAAAACCAGCAATGAAAGTAAAGAGTTTTAGAGATAGTTGAAAAATTCTTTTAGAATCAACACCACTTCGTAGTTCATCTATTGAAAAACCTGTAATAAGACTGATGTAGACTGGAATTAGAGGCAAAACACATGGAGAAAAAAAAGTAACAAAACCAGCTGTAAGAGCAGTTATGAATGTTATATCCAATTAATCCTCCTTTTTTAGGGTCTCTCCCAATTTTCTATACCCGAGTGGATCTACTTCAATATTATACTCCAGGGGGTATTTTATCAGGTTTCTTAATAGAAATAAACGGGCAACTTCTAAAGAATCCACCTGATAAACCAATTTATCTTTGTAAACCCTTACTCTGACATTTCTGAAACCCCAATTTTTTAGTTTTTCTTCCTCTGCTTCGATGAATTTGAAAAGTGATAAATCAACTGGCTTATTTGAATCAGGAAACCTTGTTGCAAAGCATGTTGTTGGTTCAGGAGAATGATTTATGTTTAGAATTCGATTCAACTCTTTTATTTCGCTTTTTCCGACGCCCATTTCAACAAGAGGAGAACGCACTCCATACTCTTTAGCAGCTTTCAACCCAGGCCTCAAATCGAAGAGATCATCTGCATTGGTTCCATCGCAGATAAAATTAATACCTATTTTTCTTGAGATTTCTGCTGCTTTATGAAAGATCTCCTTCTTGCAAACGTAACACCTTTTTAAAGGGTCGGTTCTAAAAATTTCATCAAGATACTCTTCTGTATTTTCAACAATCAAAGGAACTTCGATTCTATCTGAAAGGCATTCTACTATTTTTTTAGTCTTTAGTGACCTTATCGGGGAATCGGCATAAAAAAGAAAAAAGTTAACTCCAGATTTTTTAAACAAATATGCAAGAACTGTGGAATCGACTCCTCCAGATGCACATAACAAAACAGACTTTGATCCAAATTCCTTTTCGAGATAATTGAGAATATCTCTTAGCATTTAAGTGACAGCAAGCATTCTTTTGATTGCTTTTAGAGCAGAATCAGCAATCTTTTTTTCAACCTGAACAAGATTTTCAGGTTTTCTCATCTGGTTTAAAAGCTTCTCC
>JAOADC010000042.1 GCA_026417515.1 Actinomycetota bacterium | reverse complement strand
AATCTCTGAAGACAAGCCAGAATTTGTAAATCCTGAACATTTGATCCTTTTAGTTGAATCTTATCGCATTCGGAATGCTTACTCATACGATCCTTTTTTTGCAGTTAGCTTATCAGGGATACAAACCTTACCTCATCAAATAGAAGCTGTTTATGGCAAAATGTTGCCTCAACCTCGCCTACGATTTCTTTTAGCAGATGATCCCGGTGCTGGCAAAACCATTATGGCAGGGTTGTTAATAAAAGAATTGAAACTGCGATGGGGAATAGAGAAAGTTTTGATCATTGTTCCAGCAAATTTAAAAATTCAATGGCAGGATGAGCTCTTAAGATTTTTTAACGAATATTTTATCATTGTTGATGCTGAACTTGATAAACAACAAGCTATTAATATCTGGCAAAGAGAAAATCAAATAATTGTTTCAATGGATTATGCTAAGCGGGAGGAAGTCCGAGAAAGAATATGGCAGCAAAACTGGGATATTGTGATTATTGACGAAGCACATAAATGTGCTGCATATACCAAAAGAAAAAGCAATGGTATCACTGAACGCGAAGCCACTAAACGGTATCAGCTTGCTGAAAAACTTTCCTTAATGACTAATCATCTATTATTGCTTACAGCTACACCTCATTACGGTGATGATGACAGATTCTGCCATTTTTTGAGATTACTTGATCCAGATGTGTTTCCAGAGCCACATAAATTTCAAAACGAGGTCCGCAAAATAAAAGAATCTATCCTCTCAAATAAAGATAATCCTTGGATCTTAAGAAGACTCAAAGAAGATTTACACGACCTTCAAGGAAGACCTCTATTTACGAAAAGACATGCTATAACGATTTCGTTTAAAGTATCTCCAGAAGAGTATGAGCTCTATGAAGCAGTGACGGAGTATCTAAATAGATTTTTAGCTCCTAAAGGCACAGGACGCGTAAGACAAAGTATTGCCTTTACAAGGACAATTTTCCAAAGACGTTTAGCAAGTTCTACTTATGCAATTTATGAAACTCTTAAGCGAAGACTTCAAAAGCAAAAAGAATTTTTAGAGGAATTAGAAAGTCTGCCTCTGAAAGAACAAATCAAGTTGTTAGAAAAACGAGGACTTATGTTTGATGAGGAAAGAGAAGATACAGATTTAGATGAGAATGAAACCGATAAACTAACTGAAGAGTTTACAGCCGTCAGCGGGGTAGAAGAACTTAGAGATGAAATAGAATATTTAAAATATCTTGTTGAAAAAGCTGAAAATGTTTATAAAAAAGCTCCAGATACAAAACTTAACACTTTAAAAGATTGTTTACAAAGAGCGGAATTTGCAGAGCTTAAAGACGGAAGGGGCAAATTGCTTATTTTTACGGAGCACAGAGATACACTCTCTTACCTACAGAAACATGTAGAAAGTTGGGGATTTTCAACTTGCGTAATTCACGGGCTTATGGATGTTCACAAAAGAAAAAAAGCCCAAGAAGATTTCAGAACGAGTGCTCAAATCTGCATTGCCACAGAGGCAGCTGGAGAAGGAATTAATTTACAATTTTGCCATCTTGTGATAAATTACGATATACCTTGGAATCCAGCTCGTCTTGAACAAAGAATGGGACGAGTTCATCGCATCGGACAAAAAAGAGATGTTTATGTTTTCAATTTTGTTGCGGAGGAATCAATTAATGGAAAGCCAATAATTGAAGGCAAAGTTTTAAAAAAACTCTTGGAGAAGATAGAAAAAATGAAAGAAGCTTTGGGAGCAGAAAGAGTCTATGATGTGATAGGGGAAATTCTTTCCTTGAACAAGGTAGATTTATCCGAAATCCTGAGAGAAGCTGCTTATAACCCACATCGCCTTGAAGAGTATCTGGAAAAAATTGAAAAAATTGATCCAGAGAAACTTAAAAAATACGAAAAAATGACGGGCATAGCTTTAGCTCGTGCGTATGTGGATTTTTCAGCATTTCAAAGAAAAAATTTTGAAGCGGAAGAAAAGAGACTTATGCCCGAATATGTAGAAAGATACTTCAAAAAAGCTTGTGAAATACTGGAATTAAAAGTTGAAAGAAGAGCAGATGGATTACTTAGAATTCCCTATGTTCCTACAGAGTTTCGCTCCAACGAACTTGAATCAGTTAAACATTTTGGAAAGCCAGATGAAAAGTATAAAAAGATAACTTTTCATAAAGAAGATTTAGAAAAAGATCAACACATTGATGCAGTGCTCGTAAGCCCCGGACATCCCCTTTATGCTGTTGTTGATGAAAAATTGAGGATGAAATTGAAAAATTTAATCGGAAAATGGGCTTTCTTGGTTGATCCAAATGCTTCAGAGCCATATTTTATACACTTTTTTGAGTCCACAATCATTGACGATACGAAAAATCCAATTTATAAAGAATTATGTGCTGTAAAGGAAAATAAAAATGGGGAACTATCGCTAATACCCTCAGATATTATCCATGATTTTGTCCCATATCAGGAAAACATTGAACTAAGACAACCTGATAGCGATCTTGAAAAAGTCAAAAACTATTTAATGCTTAAACATCAACCGAAGAAAAGGGAAGAGATTTTGAACGAAAGACAGAACAACGCGAAAATAATTAAAGAATATCTTGAAAAATCTTTCAACGAGAGAATATATGCCCTTGAGCGGAGAATAATGAATGCAAAAGCTGAGGAAAAAAGCGAAGAAGAAATAAAAAAGATGGAACAAGAATTAGAGGAACTGGAAAGAAGGAAAGAAGAAAAAATCAAAAGTGTTGATTCCATTACTATAGTTAGAAATGGACCTTTGATTCATATAGGTTCGTTTTTTGTCCTACCACCTAAAGATACAACTAAAATTTCAGATTTTATTGAAAGTGAGGAAGAAAAAATCAAAAGCGAAATAAACGCTATGAAATTAGTTATGGAATATGAAAAACGAAGAGGTTGGGAGCCTGAAGATGTATCGCATTTAAAATTAGGTTTTGATATAAGAAGTTTGGGACCAGCAGACCCTAAAACTGGATATCGGGAGGTAAGACGAATTGAAGTAAAAGGAAGAAAGAAAGGTGAAAACATACGCTTAACAGTAAACGAATGGCTCAAGGCAAAACAACTGAAAAACACTTATTGGCTTTATGTTGTATGGAATCCAACAAAACCCGATTATGAAATATTGCCAATCCAGGACCCTGCGAACAAGTTGGAGTATGCTGCAAAAGAAATAAAAACAATAAGTCATTATGAAATTGATGGAAAAGAAATAATCAAATTGGGAGGCTTTCATGAAAAACGATAAAAGATTGATTGAAGATTTTCTACCAATTAAGGAAATAAGCAGGGAATCCGCAAGGGAAAAATCCATAAGACAAGGACACATCTCTACACTTCATTTATGGTGGGCAAGAAGACCTCTTGTTGCTTGTCGTGCTGCTGTTTATGCTTCGCTCGTGCCTGCTCCAAAGGAAAAAAACGGGAGAGGTCCAAAGTCAGCTTTTATTCAAAGATTATGCAAGTATCCCCCAAATCCAAATGTTGTCCAAGAAGCTATAAAACATATTTATCAAGCCCATGCAGAAAGATTGTCAATTGAACTTGGTAGAGAAATAACTGTTAAAGACATAGAAGAAGGAAGGGTTCCGAAACCCAGGATACTTGATATGTTTGCTGGTGGAGGTTCAATACCTCTTGAAGCATTGAGGCTTGGCTGTGAGGCTTATGCAGTAGAACTAAATCCTGTTGCATATATAATTTTGCTTGCAACGCTTGTTTATCCACAAAAGTATGGCAAAAAGCTTGTTGATGAAGTTGAAAGATGGGGCAAGTGGGTCATAGAAAAAGCGAAAGAGGAAATTGGCGACCTTTACAAACCAATTTATAATCCACGATATGGAACTTTAACTCCTGTTGCTTATCTTTGGACAAGAACAGTAAGGTGTAAAAATCCTGCTTGCGGTGCTACTGTCCCACTTGTAAGGCAAACATGGTTGAGCAAAAAATCTGGGAGATACATCGCATTAAAGGTTAGCCCTGACCTAAGTAGTAAGAAACCTAAATTCACAGTCATTTCAAGTTATGTTAGATCAGAAAGAGAAGCTATTAGCAATTTTGGTTTTGATCCTGGAAAATTTTCAAGAGGTGGGAATGCTTCTTGTATTTTCTGTGGAACTGTTGCTACATCTGATTATGTGAAGCAAGAAGGACAGGCAAAAAGAATAGACAAACAACTTATGGCAGTTGTATGCACAGGAGAAGGAATTACTGGAAAAATCTATCTATCTCCTGATGAAATTCCACAAGATCTGATACCAGATGAAAAAGAAATCTGGAAAAGAATAGAAAAACTTTGCGAGGAAACAGGATTAACAATTCCTGATGAAGAATTACCAAAAGCAAGTGAAGATAAATACAAAGGAACTCTCGGCTTTGGAATTCAACCCTATGGATTTACAAAATGGTATGAACTTTTTACTCCTCGCCAGCTTCTTGCACTTTTGACTTTTACAAAGTGGGTGAGGACGGCTGTGGAGGGGATGAGAGAAAAGAAATATAATGAAGAATTAGTAAAAGCTATCTCCATGTTTCTTGGTCTACTTGTAAATAAGGATGCAAGATTCAATTGTATGTTTACAAGATTAGAACCTAATAAAGACTATATAGTAGATATTTTTGGAAGACAAGCAATTCCCATGGTATGGGATTTTCCAGAATTAAACATATTCCAGAGCGAGGTGATCCAGCCTAGGTGGTTCACACAAATCATAAAAGAGCTTTCAAAATTAACCATTCTTGGAGAGATTTTGCGCACCTCTGCAACGGAGCTTCCTTATCCAGAAAACTTTTTTGATGCTATCATTACTGATCCACCCTACTATGACAATGTGCCTTACGCAGATTTATCTGATTTCTTCTATGTCTGGCTCAAACGTTCCATTGGACACCTTTATCCTGAGCATTTTACAGGAGAACTTACCCCGAAGAAAAAAGAGATTATTGCAGATGCAAAGAGACATGGAAGTAAAGAAAAAGCTAAGAAATTTTATGAAGAGATGATGGAGCAGGCTTTG
>JAOADC010000027.1 GCA_026417515.1 Actinomycetota bacterium | reverse complement strand
TCAGCAAATCCAGCAATAGTTGCAGCAAAGAAGACAGGAATTGATTGACCCAGAACATATGTCATAAGCAACGAAATACCTATAAGGACAGTACCTTTACTAATCATATAACTTGCGATGACAAAAAGGGCAGGAGCACAGGATGGACAGGTCGGTGCTTCAAAAAAAATGAAGAGAAATCCTAGTGTGAAAGCCCCTAACTTTCGAGTTTTTTCATTGCTTGCAATGGCATCTAGGTGTATATGAGGCAATGGTAAGCGAAGGAATCCAAGGAGATAGAGTCCAAAAATAATTGACATAGCTCCAACAAGGATATAGACAGCAAAACTGATTTTTGAAAATGCAGTAAGGTTAACAACTGCATAACCGATAGCAAGCCCGATTAAAAAGTAGGATGTAAGCATACCTAAGATGAAAAGTAGTACGGTTGTAACTATTTGCCTTCTGTTCTGAGAACCAAGTCCATTGATGTAACCCATAATAATGGGAATTTCAAGAATTGTGCATGAACCAAAAGATACAAAGATGCCGAGTAAAAAAACCGCAATATATGTGGCTGGAGAAGGTGAATTTAATGCTTTAAAGATTTGGTCTAACATTTTTCAACACAAAATATTTTATCGTTCGCGCTAACCGATGTCTTAACAAAAAATTAATGGTTTTCTTTGCGAAATCCCTTTTCTGAATTTTTCTTTCTTTTATTTAGGGTTTTAGTGCTGATTGAAGTACCATTCTTATGAAATCGTTGGATTTCATTTTTGTTTATGGAAGTTGTTTCCTTCTCAGATTCAACCTTTGTTTTCTTTTTTTCAACGTTTTTCTCAAACTTTCTTTTTTTCTTAACAGTTTCTCTTTTCAAAGGAGAGGATTTAAGGTCATCTTTTCTGTTTTTATTTTCTATTTTTTCTTCTTTACTTTCTATTTCCCTAAGGAGATTCATTGTTTTTTGCAACTCTTTTTCAAGTCTTTTCCTAGTCTCAGGATGATGCAAGCCAGTTTTCTTGAGTGCATCCTTATATTCCTTTACTTCTCTCTTTAGCAGATTTTTATGAAGATCTGAACCATAAAAAACTTTTCCAGCCATTTCAATATAGGCTTTCTTTACTGAGTAGAGCAAAGAATCTGGTTTTGCATTGGAGGAAGCATAAACAGCTATGGTTGAGCTTGCAAAAAGAACCGAGACCAGCCCGAGCATGAATCGCTTCTTGAAATTGCCAATAGACGATAATGGTAAGTTTTCTCTTATTTTTTCAAAAATGGTTCTTTTGTCTTCTTTTGAAAAACTTGGGGCTTTAATCTTAAGAAGATCTGCTGCCAATTTAAGATACTCAGTTTCTTCATCTGTAAGATTCATTGAATCGATGATATTTTTCAAACTTTTGCCCTTTTTTAATAGTTCAAAAGCTTTTTCAAGCCTATCCATATTCTTTCATCTCTTCTCTCAATTTCTTTAATGCTCGATGTTTTTTGACCTTAACATTTTCGACTGAGATGCCCAGAATTTCTGCAATCTCCTCATTCTTAAGACCATCAAAGAAATAAAGCAAAATTATTTCTCTCTCATCTTCTCGAAGTTTATTTAACCCCTTCTCGATATCAATTTTTCTATCTGTATCTTCATTTTTCTGGCTCTCTTGATGATACAATTCAAGATTTTCTGTAAGAAAATAGTCTTTGTTTAACTTCTTCAACCAATCTACATAAACACTTCTTGCAATAGAATAAAAAAATGCGTATGGGCTTCCGCTGTCCCTATAATCTTTTAAAGAACGATAAAGTTTGAGGTAGAACTCTTGTGTAAGGTCCTCCACATCTGCCCTTGTTTTTAATCTTGCTGAGAAGTAACGCAAAGCTAAATCAACCGTTTCTTTGTAAAGTTTTTCAAAATATCTATCGTTGTTTTTTGCTTTTAAGAAGAGTTTTCTCAACCGGTCCATAATATCTAACGATAGTTTAAGCAAAATAGTTACAGTGCGCTTACAAAAAAAGCCGCCGGTTTTCCGGCGGCTTTTTTTGTATAAAAATGCAGCAAAACTGCTGCTCTTTCTTTTAACCTCAGCCAAACGAGGTGCAGCCGCCACCCCAGTTGCTGCCCCCTGAAGATCCAAACAGTGAAGCAAAAGGTGAGAATATCTTTTTCACATCCTTTGAGTCGCAATAGGGGCAGGTTACATTCTCGCTGCCTTCGCCGACTGGCTGAAGAACTGTAAACCTTTCTTTACAGTTATTGCATTGGTATTCATAAAGCGGCATTGTGCCAACCTCCTTTCAATACCATTAGGGGTATAAGTATAACATAATTATATCTTAAATCAATAGGCTTTGCGCAACATAAACTGCCTGTCCAAAAGAGATACAACCATCGTTTGGCGGGAGATTATTATGAAAATAAAGTTTAAATTTGCTATTCTTAAAAAGTATTCTTATTAGGGAGTTCAGCAGGCTGTTCTGAAATACTCCTCCAGAAAATAGAAGGTTATTGGCTCCTGTTTGTTTGTATAGAATATCTGCCACTTTAACCACAGCAGATGCAATTGTGTTGTGAAACTTTAAAGAGATGATTCTTTTATCAGTTTTTTTTCTGATGTCGTTCAAGATGCCAAGAATAATGGGATGCCACGAAATTTCTATAAGACCGTCTCGACCTTTTTCAATAATTTCTATCTCGTATTTGCCGAAATCCAGGCAATTTTCTGGTTCTATTCCACGCGCAAGGGCTTCAAGTTTCATAGCAAGTTCACCTTCATATGTTGCTTCAATTCCTACTCCTAAGATCACTGCAACTGCATCAAAAAGTCTTCCCATACTAGAAGTAAGGAAGGTATTCATTCCTGATCTTAAAAGTTTTTCTATTATTTGAAGTTCGTCTCCTGAGATGGCATAGGCTGCTTCCTTATCGATTTCTGCTAGTATCGCAGCAGCGATTCTGTAAGGTTTTTTTACTGCAGCTTCTCCTGTTGGGAGAGGGAAAAGTGATAGGGACGCCAGACGAGAATACTTGGATTTTTCAACAAAAATCACTTCTCCACCCCAGACTGTTCTGTCTGTACCGTAACCAGTTCCATCAAATGCAAATCCAATTGAGGGTTCTTCAATATTATGTTCTCCTATGACGCTGGCTATATGGGCAAAATGATGTTGAACTCTATAAAGATTTTTCATTCCTGAGACTTCCTCTGCAAACCTCGTAGATAAGTAATTTGGATGAAGGTCACAAGCAAAGATTTCAGGATCAATCCTAAAAAGCTTTTTAAAGAGTTCAAAGGTTTCATTGTAGGTTTTATAGGTTTGTTCGTCCTCAAGGTCACCCAAGTGTTGAGAAACAAAAGCATAGGAATCCTTTGTCAATGTAAAGGTACATTTAAGTTCTGGGCCAGCAGCAAAGATTGGTGGCATATGCTTGTAGGGGAAATCAATAGGATATGGAGCATAACTTCTTGCTCTTCGGATTAAAAACGGGCTGTCAGTAGCGCTTATAACTGAATCATCGTATCGCGAATGAATAGGTCGATTATGAATAAGGAAACCATCAGCAACATTTTCCAATTTTTCTATGGCTTCCTCGTTATCTTTGGCAATAGGTTCTTCGCTCAGATTGCCACTTGTCATTACCAAAGGTTCGTCTACATCAGAAAGCAGAAGATGATGAAGGGGTGTTGAAGGCAACATTATTCCATAATCGGCTAAACCAGGAGCGACATTTTCAGCCAAGAATTCAGGCTTTTTCTTTGGTGCGAGCACTATAGGTGCTTGCGGAGACAACAGCAATTCTTCAGCTTCCTTGCTTATCATTGCCGATTGCCTGGCATCTTCGATATTCTTAAACATAACAGCAAATGCTTTTGAGGGTCGCCTTTTCCTTTTTCTGAGACATTCCACTGCCTTATAACTCTTAGCAAGACACGAGAGGTGGAAACCTCCTAAACCTTTCAATGCAAGAACCATTTCATTCTTTAATAAAACTTCGGCAGCTTTTAGGGCCTTTTCTCCTGTAAGATACATAAATCCATTTCTTGGTTTAATTTCGAAATCGAGCAATCTTTCTTTTTCAAGGGAGTTTAGTTCTTTTCCTTTTAATTTAAGTTTTTCAAATATCTCTTTCCTAGCAAGGAACATTAGACTAGGACCACAATCGTGGCATGCGTTTGGTTGCGCATGAAATCTTCTGTTCGATGGGTCCTCGTACTCTGATTTGCAGATCGAACACATCTCAAACTTTTTCATTGTTGTCTTGGGTCTATCGTAGGGAATATCTTCTATGATTGTGAATCTTGGCCCACAATTCGTGCAATTTATGAATGGATACCTATATCTTCTATCATTAGGATCAAAAAGCTCTTTTAAACACTCGTTGCAAGTGGCAATGTCAGGGCTTATTAGAACAAACTCATTTTCTTCTTTCTGACTTTCGCGTATCTCAAAAGATTTGTAATTTATTGGTTCTAATTCCTCAACTCTAATTTCTTTTATTTCTGCCCTCGGCGGTTTCTTTTCAACGAGAAGGCGGAGAAAATCAGAGATATTTGAATCATTTCCCTCTATTTCAATGTGAACACCTTCAGAAGAATTAAGGACCCAGCCTTTGAGCCCTAGATTGTTAGCAAGGTTGTAAACAAAAGGACGAAAACCAACTCCTTGAACAATTCCTTGCAAATGGATATGGATTCTTTTCATTAAATTAAATTCTACTAAACAATTTGTTCAGTTCGCACTCGCAAGGAGGCTCTAGGTAAGCGGTTTCAAGAAGTCTCTTATCTGTAAGAATGTCTCTCGGGTCTCCTTGTGCCAGAATTTTTCCTTGATTTAAGATAACAACTCTGTCAGCCATCTCGCAAACAAGTCTCATTTCGTGAGTGGCAATTACAAGAGTACCATCAACTTTCATAAGCGTATCTATAAGATGCTTCCTGTGGCGATGGTCAAGGTTTGAGGTTGGCTCGTCAAGCAATATTACATCAGGTTTCATTGCAAGAACACCAGCAATAGATACTCTCTTTTTTTCTCCAAAAGATAAATGGTGAGCAAGCCTTTTTTCCAGACCCAACAATCCTGTAGTTTGCATAGCTTCTCTAGCATTGGCTTGAGCTTCTTCCTCAGTAAACTTTGACCTTGCTCCAAACAGCACATCGTCCTGAACAGATGGCATAAATATTTGATCATCTGGATCCTGAAAAACTATTCCTACCGTAGAACGAATATTCTTTAAGGTTTCCTTTTTTACAGGTATACCGCTGACAATTATTTCGCCTTCAAATTTGAGAAATCCAAGAATGCACGAAAAAAGTGTTGATTTTCCTGCTCCGTTTGGACCAATTACAAAGACCCTTTCTCTTTCGTGAACAGTAAGGTTTACGTTTTCAAGTGCTTTTATTCCGTCCGCATAAGAATAACTCAAGTTTCTTATTTCGATTACTTTTCTCATCCCATCACCAGTGCTGAAACAATTAAAATAAGGATCAGAAATACGAATGTGAGGTCCTTCATATCTAACTTTCGAAATTTGGTAACATAGGCTAAATCTTGCTTAAAGCCACGCGAAAGCATTGACCGATATATCCTTTCAGATCTCTCAAGCGATCGCAAAAAAAGCATTCCAGCAAGATTAAAAAGTATCTTTAACTCTTTTTTCCTGTCAGATTTTATCATTCGCGATTCCTTTGCCCTCAGCATTCTTTCTAATTCATCCTGAAAAACGAATACATACCTGTATAAGAACGAAAGGATGCTTATAATGGTGAGGGGCACTTTGAAATATCTCAGCGACTGCAACAACCTATCAAACCTTGTTGTAGAAACTAATATAAATACATAGGTAAAAGAACTCATAGCCTTCAGCGTATAAAAAATAAAACGGAAGAAATCAAAGCCCCCTTCGTGAAATGCGTAGACTGATGAAAGAGCAATAATTGGTGGCATTACGATTAAAGATCTTTTTATAAAGACCCCATATGGAATTCTTGAAATCAAAATTAGGATTAAAGAAAAAAATGAAAGCAGTAAGAGAGAAGAGAACCTGCCTTCAGGTAAAAGAGCAACAACGAAGATAACAATAAGCAGGGATAAAAGCTTAACCCTTGGCTCAATATTATGAACAGGACTTTTTAAATCTGCATATTTATCCAGAAAACCGTGTTCCATTGCCCTTCTTTCTTGTAAACAAGAGGTAGATTCCTGAAGTCAGAGCAAATGTGGCGGATACGCCTACGATTCCAGGAACTATAACTTTAAGGTAGGGTGAAGAAAAGTATTCTGCTTCATAGTCTGGAAAAATTCCTCTAAACAATGGTTCTTTTTCGTGTCTATCGATGCCGAGTCTTTTTGCAACGGTTTCCAAACCATCAGGCAAGGGGCTTGCAAGGGGGGCAAGAAATACAACTATGAGGATTGAAACCAAAAAAAGAAAGATTAAAAATTTTCTACTCAATTTCACCACCCCCTTTAGCCAGGCTAATAAAGAAAATGTCAGGTCTGACTGAATTTAGCGCTTCAACAACACCTGCAGTAATTATTGCTTCGCCTATGCCTATCAAAGAATGTATTCCAAGCATAGAAGGAAAAATGAGTTGAGGCAGTGATCTACCTGAAATCCAGAGCTCGAAAGCGCAAGCAGTTGCGGCTAAAAAAACTGATAACCAAGACGATAAAAAAACTGCTATCTTCTTGCTTCTTAGGTTTTTTGTAAGCCAGGCATAGATGAAATAAGTGATGGTTGAGCCTATAAATGCCATATTAAAAATATTTGCGCCCAAAGCAGTGATTCCACCATCAGCAAAAAGAAGAGATTGAACAATAAGAACGCTGGCCATAATAAAAAAACCACCCCAGGGGCCTGCAATCAGTGCTGCAAGAAGACCTCCAATGAGGTGGCCAGAGGTTCCATTCAATACTGGAAAGTTGATCATCTGTGCAGCAAAAATTAAGGCTGCTGCAACACCGTAAATTGGAATTCTTTCTTCATCAATAGATTTCTTTATCTTCTTAGATGCTAACACAGCAGTTGCACCAGTAAGTGCATAGGTTCCGGCAACAGTGGCTGCACTAAGATATCCATCAGGAATGTGCATATTGGACGCCTCCTTTATCTATACTTTTACAGGGGCGTTATACTAACACCTTCATCCGATGCTTCAGCATCGTCAGCAACTGAAATCGATCTTTCTAATAATTTTTTCAAAGTTTCTGCGTTGATTTTTGCCTCTTGTAGACTTTCTGAGAGCGACTTCAAGCCCAACGATGAGGTGAGTTCGGACCACTGCTCAATACTTCTTTCAATTGTTTCAGCAAAATTAGAGAGTTGGTGAATGCTCAACTTAAATTGTGTGAGATTTATTCCATTCTTGCACACTGTTACTTCACCTCCATAATCAAAAAATAAAGCCACGAAGACATACGCCTTCGTGGCGGTTTCTCAAAAAAGGCTTCGGCCTTTAAAAATACAATCTTTTATTCTTTTTCTTCTAAAATTACTTCGTGTTCCAATAATTTTAACTCTTTTATGCTTGCGTCAATATACTTTCGATTGCCGAATAGGTCTATTAGTAAAAGTTTCTCGTTTTCCGGTTTTATGGTAACCACATTATCCATAAAAGGAAGTATTTTTCCCTCTTTTTCAAGGAATACCCTAGCCTCGCACATTTCCTTCACCTTCTTCCAAAAGGCTTTTAATAATCTGAATCCCTTCCTCCATTAAGTGAGGAAGGGGTTTATACTCGACACCCACGAGGTCAATTGAAGGATACGTAATGGGAAGGAGAATTTTTCTTGCTTTGCAGGTAGCGATTGCTTCAGCCATTCTTGTAGTCAATTCACCCATCATCGAATTTGGAATAATGATTGCAAGAGGTCCGATAATTAAGTCCACATCGTTTACTGTTAATGCTATAGCATTTTCACCACTTGCACCTTTATTGGCGCCTGCTTTAAGCATCTGATGAGCAGCAACCGCATTTGTTGCCAGGGCATAAATTTCCAGGTCAGGAAAAACTTCCCTGACCTGGCTAATTATTTGCGCACCTATCTTGCCGCCCATTCCGTCGATGACACAGAGTTTCATTTCTTTAGATGATACCCAATTCAGTTAGCAAAGTTTCCATAGATTTGGCACCAACTGTAAACTTCTTTGGTATTCCTTTTTCAAATAGAATAAAGGTTGGAATACTCATTACGCCAAATTGACTGGCAATTTCAGGATATTCATCTACATTTAATTTTCCAACCTTTACTTTGTCGCCATACTTTATAGCGATCTCTTCCATTATTGGTGCCATTATTCTGCATGGGCTGCACCAAGATGCCCAGAAATCTATAAGAACAGGCTTATCTGAGTTTACAACCTCTGAATCCCAATTGCTTGAAGTGATTTCAACAACATTTCCTGCCATTGTAAAACAACCTCCTTTTTTATATGTTTTTATTTTCTAGTTCATCAAGGTATTGCTCAGCGCTCATTGCTGCTACAGCGCCTTCTCCCACCGCAACAGAAACCTGTTTGAGCGCATTCTTTCTTACATCGCCACAGGCAAAAACGCCAGGAATAGATGTTTGAAGTTTCTCATCTGTAATTATGTACCCATTTTCGTCTAACTCCAAAAAGCCTTTTAAGAAATCAGTATTAGGTTCGTAGCCTATGTAGATAAAGACACCATGCAGTTCAACTTCTTTTTGTTCACCAGTCTGCACATTTTTTACAACAATGCTTCTCAAAAGTTGATCTCCTCTTATTTCACTTACTACACTATTCCAAAGGAACTGGATTTTCTCATTCTTAAAAGCCCTTTCCTGAAGAATTCTGTCAGCTCTAAGTTGATCCCTGCGGTGTATTACAGTTACAGAATCTGCAAAACGCGTTAAATAAAGAGCTTCTTGAATTGCAGAGTTCCCTCCACCAACAACTGCTACCTTTTTTCCTTTAAAAAACGCACCATCGCAGGTTGCACAGTAACTAACACCACGTCCAGTAAATTCACTTTCTCCTGGAACTCCCAGTTTTCTCGGGTTTTGTCCAGTGGCTATGATTACAGCTTTTGAGATTATGCTTCTTCCATCAGTCGACCTAACAATTTTCATATTATCTTCCAAGGATATCTCGCTAACATTAAACAAGTTTAGAAAATCGGTTCCAAATTTTTTAGCCTGTTCTTCAAATCTTTGCATTAATTCAGGACCGCTGATTCCTTCAGGGAATCCTGGATAATTCTCAATCAAATCAGTAGTCGCTATCTGCCCACCAGGAACTCCTTTCTCGACTAAAGCAACCTTTCTTAATGATCTGGTTGCATAAATTGCAGATGTAAGACCAGCAGGTCCTCCACCGATTATCGTGATATCGTAGTTTTCCAATTTAACCTCCTTTCTCTAATAATTTACGTGTTATTGCTTCTATTCTGTTGGATTTGCTGCATTTGCATCATCAACTGATTCTTTAACTGAAGTGCATACTGATAATCAGGTCCAGGTGGCACCAATTTCATAAAAGCATCCAATTCTTCAATGGCTTCCTTTATTCTGCCCATTCGTTGATAAACAACAGCAAGATTAAAATGTGCTTGAGCATGGTTGGGGTACTTTTCAATCACCTGTTTCAATTCACTGGCAGCAAGATCAAGCAGATCGAGATACGTATAGCATATTGCCAAATCAGTTCTTACATTAGGATCTTCAGGTTTTATTTTCAATGCCCTTCTGTAATATTCGACTGCTTGTTGATACTGCTGGTTATCAAAGTAAAGATTTGCGATACCAACAAGAGCTTCATAATTGTTAGGATCTTCTGCCAGTATTCGCTTATATTCTTCCTCTTTTACCTTGAATATCTGATACTGTTGTTGAATTTCAGGTGGGAGATCATTTGTTGGGTTGCCTGCTTTGATTACCTGCCAACCAAAATATGTTACAAATCCAAGAGCTATCACTAGCAATAAAAGAGGGTAGGCTGTTCTTGCTCTCTTTCTTAATTTAAGCCTTGCTCCAACTTTTTCAAGGAAGGTGGCTGGTGTCTCAACAAATCTCTGAATATCAAGACCAAGCAACTGTGCTTTAACAAGCATATTTAGATCATTTGTCACCAAAGTAACTGGATCGCTTGTTGATTGGGCAACCTGATAGGCTATGGCAAGAATCTTATCATCACTGTTCTTAAGAGAGAGATTGTCAGGGTAATCAGCATTAGGGTTAAAAATCGCAACCTTAACAGTTGAACCATTTGGTAAGACAACGCCATCTGTAAGCGAACCTTTTTCAGCAAGTTCAAAAAGTATTCTCGATGCTCTTCTTGCCCTAAACCTCAGGTCTCGGTCTTGAGAGGAGAGTTTAATTTTATCCAGCTCCTGTAAGACTACCTGTGGAATGTAGATAACTGCATCTTCAAGCTCGCTAAAAATGTCAGGATTGTAGATTATGGCATTTGTATCGAGGACAAAGATTCTTTTTTCCATTTTAAGTCTCTACCTAATATGATGTGCGTACTTGACAAAAATATCAAGCGCTTCAGAAATTGCTTTATCGCAGTTTGAAAGGTTTTCGCTTAAGCATTCCTTCATATTTTCAGCAATAATTATAAGAGCCGCTTCATCGAAAGCTCTTTTTGTGGCTGCCACCTGAACAAGTATATCGTCCAGATCTCTGCCTTCTTCAATCATTTTTTGGAGGCCTCTAACCTGGCCTTCGATTCTTTTAAGTCGAGTTATTATTTTTTGTTTATCAGTTTGATTCATACCCACGAGGGTATTTTAATGGTACTATTCTTTTGCGTCAACAAATTATTTAAATATTTGTTTAAACATTAATTCTGGATTTTATTTTTTTACGCAACCAGATGAGGCCAGCTAAGATGAGAAGGATGAAAAGTGAAGCTGAAAGCAAAATTGCCCTGTAGTTTGAATTTATAGTTATATACCCTTTGCTTATAGGATATCCATCAAGTGATTCTACAAGGACCTTTACTCGAATTTTGCCTGAACGCTCAAGAGTGATTGGAAATGTAAATACATTTTCATTGGAGTTTATGACGACTATCTTTTTTGGTTTTGAAAAAACTGCTCCGTCAGCAGAAAGCGTTAGAATCACCTTAGCAGGATATCCTGTTTTATTGATTACTGATACAGGTAATTGCCCTTTTGTAGAGGTAAAACTGATCTTTGAAGGAAAGACAGTTACATTTGAGAATTCATCTTTTATTGTTTGTTTCAAAATTTTCAAATTCCTGAATGCTGTATCGAATTCGTTTGGTGGATTAAGAGCGAAAAGAAAAGCACTTTCCAATCTATACCGAAGTTCCTTCTTTTTCTTTTCATCCACCACAAATGATTTCTCAAAAGCCTGGAGCATACTTTTTGCTTCCTTGTAGTTCTTAAATAGACTTGGTATTAGAGATTTAAATTCGTTGTAAATTGGCTTTGTCTCTTCAATAGTATTGAGTGGAATTAATGAAAAAGGTGGCGAAGATTTAATCTTGACAAATGGGTATCGTTTCAGCTCATTTGTAAGTTCTGAAATATACTTGTAATCTAAGTTGCTAACATCAAAGATTAAGACATTTGTCTTATCCTTTTTGAAATGTTCATCAAGCATTTGAAAAACGAAATCAACAGGCTTCTTGTCAGAATTTGGTTTTTCTGCAAACAAGACAATAGCATTTTCGAAAACACCGCTTACCTGTTTATCTGATGTTTTATCAACGACAATCGAATATCCGCTGCGTGATAATTCATTTACTGTTTGTCTGTCAATTCCTCCGTTTGGAAGATAAACAAATCCGCGAAAACTTTCTTGAATTTTTAAACGTTCCAATTCTTGTCTTGACTTTTCAATCCTATCAATTGATTCACTTGCAAGACCATACTGAGAAAGAGTGATTGGGTTAACGTCACCGTATGGATATACACAAATGTTGCTTTCTCCTGAAGAAAGCAAAGACTCGATCTCTTTATAGAGCTGTTTAGCCATCGTCGATTGTGGCGAATCTGGTTTAAAATCCTTGATACCTTCTTCTGTCTTCAATTTAAATCCATCAGACAGGTCTTTCAGCTGAAGAAGCGAACTTGTAGATATAGCAATCAAAAGCGGTGTTTTCTGTGATTTTGCCAGAGAAATGATACTTGCAATGTTTTGATTTTGGGTTAAATAGTCTAATGGCCCCTCTCCATCAAGAAGATTTTCATCGCTCAGCCGATAGGGCATCCTGATATTTAAAAAGTAAACAACCTCCAGAGGTTTTGGATTTTGAGCAAAAATTACCACAGCCTTACTGGAAAGCAACTGCTTGCCCCTTGCAAAAATTTGAACTTCTACAGGGTAAGTGATGCCAGAAATGTTTAAGTTCCTGGTATTGAATGACGCCTGCACCACTGAATTGTTTCCAACAAAACGACCTATATACCTATTTCTGTAGGCGATGGTTTTGCCAGTCTTATCTTTTAATGCAATATAGACTCTCAAAGGAGGGGTACTGCCAGTTGTTGTTTTAGTTAAAATAATAGATACGTTAACTACGTCCCCTTTTTTGTATGTTGCTTTGTCAAGGACCACCTTAGCTTCAAGAGGATTTATTGGTTCAGCCAATGCAAAAGTTGGGTGCAACTGAAGAAGAAAACAAAGTAAGAGTATTTTCAGTAGTAAAATTTTTATTACAGCGTTATGAAAAGATTTTTCCATATGCTTTTATTTAACATTAAAAAATCCATTAGTAAAGTGAAGGAGGCGCAAAAATTGATTAAAGAAAAAGGAAAAGAAGCACCAATGCCCATAGAGCAGGTGATTCCTGTAATTCCACTTCGAGATATGGTTATTTTTCCAAATCTCGTAGTTCCAATCTATGTTGGAAGGCCGTCTTCTCTTTCTGCTTTGGAGGCATCTTTAAAATCGTACGATCATAAGATAGCCTTGATTGCACAAAAAGATGCTGAGGTGGAAAAACCAACAAAAGATGATCTTTATGAGTTTGGAACCTTGGCTATCGTCTTGCAAGAACTTAAGCTTCCAGATGGAACTGCAAAAGCCCTTGTGGAGGGCAAGCACCGTTTAAGAATAATTGAAATGGTTCAAACCGAACCGTTTATGCTTGCTAGGGTTGAAATCATTGAAGATATTCCGCAGGAAGGCGTTGAAGTTGAAGCATTAATGAAAACGGTAGTTAATCAGTTTGAAAGAGCGACCGACCTCGGAAAACCTATTCCAAGAGAGGTAGTCGTTGCTGCAATTAACATTCAAGAAGCAGGTCGCCTGGCAGATTTCATTGCCTTTCATTTGAATTTAAAAACCTCTGAAAGACAGCAGATTCTTGAGGCAATTAACCCATACGAAAGGCTTGTTAAGGTAAGTGAGTTTTTAGCTAAAGAGATCCAGATTTTAGAAATAGGTTCAAAAATTCAAGACAGAATTAAGGAGTCTATGAACAAAGCCCAGCGTGAGTTTTTCCTTAGAGAGCAGTTGAAGGCCATACAGGAAGAACTTGGCATTCTTGATGAAAGGCAGCAGGAAATTGCAGAACTAAGAGAAAAAATTGAAAAAGCAAATATGCCCGAAGATGTTAAAAACAAGGCTCTTAAAGAACTGGATAGGTTGGCAGCTATGCCTCAGGGGTCAGCTGAAGTTACAGTTGTTCGAACTTACCTTGATTGGTTGGTCTCCTTACCATGGAGCAAGAAAGATGAAGAAAGGCTTGATCTTATACAAGCTAGAAAGATTCTCGATGAGGATCATTATGGACTTGAACAAGTAAAAGAGAGGGTTCTCGAATATTTGGCAGTTCATAAACTTACTGGTGGTAAAGCAAGGGGCTCCATACTGTGTTTTGTTGGACCCCCTGGAGTTGGTAAAACATCGATTGGTAGATCTATCGCCAGATCCCTTGGACGCAAGTTTGTGAGAATAAGTCTTGGTGGTGTTCATGACGAAGCTGAGATAAGAGGTCATCGTAGAACATATGTAGGTGCTCTTCCAGGAAGAATAATTCAGGCACTTGCTCAGGTTGGCACAAAAAATCCTGTATTTATGCTTGATGAAATAGATAAGGTGGGGGCTGATTTCAGAGGAGATCCTTCAGCAGCACTTCTTGAGGTTTTGGATCCAGAACAAAATTATGCGTTTTCAGACCATTACTTAGAAGTTCCATTTGACCTCTCAGAAGTCCTTTTCATAACCACTGCAAACATCCTTGATACCATACCGCCTGCACTCAGAGATAGGATGGAGGTAATCCACTTCCCTGGTTATACAGAAGATGAAAAAGTAAAAATTGCTCAGTTGTATCTCATACCAAAACAACTTGAAGCAAACGGTTTGAGTTCGAAGCAAATCAAGATAAATGAAAGTGCCATCAGAAAAATAATCAGAAATTACACTCGAGAAGCCGGTGTGAGAAATCTGGAAAGAGAAATTGCCAGGATCTGCAGAAAAGTTGCCAAGAAGATTGTTGAGGGAGAAGTGGAAAAGGTAAGCGTCAACGCTAAAAATCTTGAAGAATTTCTGGGCCCAATCAAATTTAGATATGGTGAAGCGGAAGGCGGGGAAGAAGTTGGAATTGCCACTGGTCTTGCCTGGACTGAAGCAGGTGGAGACATCCTTTTCATTGAGTCGACGATAATGAAAGGTAAGGGTGCTTTGATTCTTACAGGGCAACTTGGAGAAGTAATGCAGGAATCAGCAAAAGCAGCCGTGTCTTATCTAAGGGCAAACGCAGAAAAGTTAGGATTAGAGCCTGAATTTTCAGACAAATATGATATCCACATCCATGTTCCTGAAGGGGCAATACCTAAGGACGGTCCATCCGCTGGTGTTGCTATAGTTTCTTCGCTTTATTCAGCACTGTCTGAAAAACCGGTTTTCAAGGACATAGCTATGACTGGAGAGATTACCTTGAGGGGTAGGGTGCTTCCTGTTGGTGGAATTAAGGAAAAGGTTTTAGCAGCACATCGCGCTGGAATTAAGAAGGTGGTAATGCCCAAGGATAACGAGAAGGATCTTATACTTGTTCCTGAAGAAGTTAGAAAAAATCTAAAATTTATCTTTGTTGAACATATAGATGAAGTCTTTAAAGAGGCCATCAAAGGCTTTAAAAAAGCAAAGGCACACGAAGGAAAAAAATCTGGCAGGGAGAAAATTATAACGAAATAGGTTTAGACACAGATGAAGATAGGAATAATCTCAGATACCCATATCTTTGCCATCGATGACGAAGCAGAGGTTTTACTTAAGTTTTTAAACAAGCATTTTGCTGATTGCGATCTGCTGCTTCATGCAGGAGACATTGTTTCGGTCGATTTTATAGAAGAACTTTCAAAAATCGCACCTGTTGAGGCTGTTAGTGGCAACATGGACCTTGAGAAAACTAAGAGCAAGTTTCCTCCAAAAAAGATCATAGAAGTTGAGAACAAAATAATTGGGTTAATACATGGAAGCGGTCCACCTCAAGGAATACATCAAAGAATTTGCGTTGGATTCACCATAAAACCAGATATTATCGTTTACGGGCACACCCACGAACCGTTTCAAGGCTATGAAAATGGTGTTTTCTATATAAATCCAGGAAGTCCAAATGATACACGCTTCGCTTTTGTGAATTCCGTTGCAATACTCGAACTCAATAAAAGAAAAATTGACACTCAAATCGTTAAATTTGATTGGTCAGAGATTTTTAAAAAGTATTCAAAAGGTTGAAAACCTTTTAGGCGGTTTATATAATCAATCATTTATCGGGAGGTAAAATGTACGTTGTTATAGGTGGCTGTGGACGTGTAGGTTCACAGCTGGCAAAAAATCTTGACGAGCAGGGGCATAGCGTAGTCGTAATAGATAAAGATCCCGATTCTAAGAGAAGGCTTGGAAGTTCCTTCAGCGGCAACTTCGTTGTTGGCAACGTCTTTGATATAGATGACCTGATAAATGCTGGAATTGAAGAAGCTGACGTTTTTTGTGCCCTGACAAACCTGGATAACACAAACATTATGGCTTGTCAGGTTGCCAAAAAGATATTTAATGTTAAGGAAGTAATTGGTCGCCTTTACAACCCCGAACGACTCTCTACGTATCAAAAACTCGGCCTTGAGATGGTTTGCGGCACTTCTTTAATGGTTACTCAGTTAAAAAACAGAGTATTAACTAAGGGATACGATACCGTCGAAACTCTTCCAAGCAATGATATAGAGATAATCAAAGTTGTTGTTCCTAAGAAATCTTCTGGAAAGAAGATTTCTGATCTTACTTTAAAAGGGGAATTTATGCCGACATCTCTCATTAGGAACGGGCAGGGTTTAATTCCTGATCCTGACTTTGAAATTCAAGAAAATGACATACTTTATTTTTCTGTACGACTTTCAAGTATGAACAAGCTCTTCAAGAAATTGAATTTAGAGACAGGTGCTGAGTAATGAACATCATAATAGCAGGTGGAGGAAAAGTCGGTTTCTATCTAGCTAAGGAACTATCTTCAAAAGGGCACAATGTTTCGCTTATTGAAAGAAGGGAAGATAGAGCGAAAAAAATAGCCCTTCAGTTAAACAATGTGCTGGTCATTAAAGGAGACGCTTGCGATGCAGAGTACCTCGAGCAAGCGGGCATTGAAGATGCTGATATTGTAATTGCTGCAACAGGTGACGATGATGACAATCTCGTAATTTCACAACTTGCTAAAGCAACATTCAACGTAAAGAAAGTAATTGCCCGAGTAAATAATCCAAAAAATGAAAAAATCTTTAAGGTGCTAAATGTTGATGTGCCTGTTGCTTCAACAAGTATCATCGTTAAGGTAGTTGAGGAGGAAGCTTCTGCTGGCGAACTGGTAACAATTATGCCCATTGGTGAGGGCCATTTTAGGCTAGTTGAGATTCAGGTACCAGACAATTCAAGAGTAAATGGCAAAAAGGTTGAAGAACTTAGTTTGCCAAAGGACTGCATTTTTGTTGCTATCGAAAAAAAAGATGGGGTGGTAATTCCCAGGGGCTCAACTGTTATTGAATCAGGAGATCGTATATACGCTATAACCACACCAGAAAGGGAAAAAATTTTGATTGATGTTATAAGAGGAAAGATTGAAAAAGAGGCCTGCGAACTATGAAATCAGAATCTCGTTTCTCCATTCTGAATAATTTAAAAGGAATGTTTTTTGAAATATTTTTTTGGCTTTTAATTGTTCTTATTTCTTGGTTTCTAAACATTCTTATTCATCTCATCGCTAAGCAATCATGAGCTCGAGATTTGCTAAGCAATGGAAATCAATAATATATTATTCAGGTAAGATAATATTTGCCTTTTCTTTTACCCTTATAGTTCCTCTCATAACTGCTGCAATTTTCTCTGAGTGGAATATGTTCTTTTCTTTTCTTCTGGCAATCTCAATAAGCCTCATCATTTCGTTTGCTTCTGAAGGCTTATTTAAAACAGAAAAGGAATTGAATTGGTTAAATGGAATGCTTGTTGTTGTTATTACCTGGGCGGTGGTTAACTCGATAAGCGCCATACCTTGTTTCCAGAGTGGTTTCTATGGTTCATATCTTGATGCGTTTTTTGACTCAATGAGTGGCTATACTACAACAGGACTTACCCTGATTCAGGACCTTGATCATTCTCCTTATTCTTTGCTTATGTGGCGTCACTTTATGCAATATATTGGTGGGCAAGGAATAATTGTTCTTGCACTTACTTTCTTATCAAGGAGTTTGAGAGGAGCCATTAAAACATATATTGGGGAGGCAAAGGACGAGAGACTCTGGCCTAATATAAAGTCAACAGCCTTAAGTATATGGCGCATAGCAAATATGTATCTTTTGGTTGGTACGCTTATAATATCTGGCTTTTTAATTTCAATAGGAGTAAAGCCTGTCAAAGCCATTTTGCATGGAATATGGATTATGATGGCAAGTTGGTCAACAGGTGGTTTTGCGCCTTCCTCGCTCAGTTTGCTTGCCTATCACAACTTTTTATTGGAGATCGCAGTAGTAGTATTTATGTTTTTAGGTTCTATGAACTTTGCCGTTCATTTTCTTGCCTGGAAAGGAAAAATACAGGAGCTGTTTAAGAATATTGAAGTAAGGACTTTTGCGTTCTATTTCCTTCTAACTTTTGCAATATCGCTGGTTGGACTGATTTCTTCAAATACTTACTCAACCAGCCTGACAAGATTTCGTTTTTCTCTTCTTCAGATATCCTCTGCAGTCACAACCACTGGATTTTCAAATATACCAACACAGGTTATGTTCGGAACCTGGAACGAACTTGCTATCTTAGGAGTGTCGCTTGCCATGGCGCTTGGCGCATCTGCCTGTTCAACTGCAGGTGGAATAAAAGCCATAAGAATAGCCCTTGATCTTAAAGGTATTTATCACGAGGTGAGAAGGATAATCAATCCTGAAAGCAGTATCATCTATACCTACTATCATCATATAAGACAGCAGGCAATAACCGACAATCAAGTGAAAATGGCAGGATTGATAACGCTATCCTATATTGCCCTGTACTTTATTGGAGCGTTGGTGGGTATTTATTATGGATATCCTTTTATTGCTTCACTTTATGAATCTATTTCTGCGACAGCAAATGTTGGTCTTTCTTCAGGAATAACTTCGCCTTCAATGCCAGCACTCTTAAAAGTTGTTTTTATATTGCAAATGTGGCTTGGGAGGCTTGAGTTTACAGCTCTCTTAGCGCTCTTTGGCTACCTGTTGATTATTTTAAGGAGGAGGTAAGTTTTGCGCTTCAACACTATCGTAGTGTTCATATTGCTCTTGTTTTTGCTGGCCACCAGCCAGGCTTTTGCTTCTGACAACCTTAACGATATTCTTTCTAAACCAGCTGAAAACGATGGAAAAACTTTTTCCCTTGAAGGAGAGGTAGTTGGAGTAGCTGTTAAATCAGGCAGTGGCTACTTTATTCAATTAAATCAGGATCCTTATTCTAAAAGATCAATCGCAGAGGGTGGAAAACTTCAGGGACAAAATCTTGCTATTCCAGTTTTCCTTTCGAAAGAACTATATAAGAAGATAAGATATTTTGGAGACTATCACGTCAAAGGTGATATTGTAGAGATTGAAGGAGTTTTTAATGCTTCTTGCGAAGAGCACAATGGAGACACAGATATTCATGCAAATCAATTGAAGGTTGTTAAAAAAGGATATCCTTTGAAGCAGGTTGTGGGTCCTGTTAATGCTGGAATAAGTTTATTTCTGTTCCTTGTTGCGCTTTTACTTGCATTTTTTGTAAGACAGAGGCAATAGTAAAATATTAATCAAAAAAAGAGCGGATGTAGTTTAGTGGCAAAACGTCGGCTTCCCAAGCCGAAGAACGCGGGTTCGACTCCCGTCATCCGCTCCATTTTTTATTTAGGGAGTTAGGTTGAAAGTCAAACAAGGGGATCGGGGACCGATCGTTAAAGAGATTCAAAATAGGTTGTTAAAGCTTGGATATAGCGTTGGTCCTACACACGCTGATGGAAATTTTGGTTTGAAAACCAAAGAGGCGGTCATAAAGTTCCAGAAGAAAACTGGCTTGAAACCAACTGGAATAGTTGATAAGGAAACCTATCAAAAACTCATATTTGAGAGTTATGAACTTGGAGACCGCACGCTTTATCTTCATTATCCATTTTTTAAAGGGCGCGATGTCCTTGAACTTCAAAAAATATTGAAAAGTTTTGGATTTAATCCCGGTCCATTGGATGGCATTTTTGGACCCTTAACAGAAAAGGCAGTTCGAGAATTCCAGATGTCTGTAGGTCTGGTTCCAGATGGAATTGTTGGACCGCAAACCATTACGAAACTTTTTGATTCTGCAAGAAATTTTGGTTCCAGTTCAGTTGTAATCTATCCCGAAAGAGAGATTGGACTTGAGCCATTAAAAGATGTGCCAATTGCTCTTGATGCAGGCCATGGGGGGATAGACCCAGGCGCTGTCGGTCCTTCAGGTTTAAAAGAAAGCGTCATCGTAAGAAAGATTGCGAATGAAGTCGAAAACCTGCTTTCTGGACTTGGTGCCAGAGTTGTACGTATTTATGGGAAAGAAACTAATGTCAAATTAGAAAAGAGAATGAAGAAGGCAAAAGAAGCGCAGGTAAGTTTAGTATTAAGTATACATCTCAATTCATCAGAAAAACCAGAAGCAGGTGGATGTGAGGTTCTTTATGCTGGAAAAACTTCTGAGTTAGAAGAAAAAAGTAAAAGGATTGCAGAGATTCTTGCTTCAGAAATTGCTACATCATTAGGCATTAAATGCAGAGGTGCAAAAATAAGAAAAGAACTCTACATTCTTAAGAATTCAGACGCACCTGCTGTGATTATTGAACCAATGTTTATTAGTAATCCCACTGAAGAAAAGATGCTTTATCAGGAAGAAACGATAAAAAAGATAGCATCTGCCATCACAAGAGGGGTTTTAAAGTACTTTGAAAGATTGAGACTCTGATTTGCATAATAAAAACACTTTTGGTATACTCTTGCCAATGCAAAAAATCAAAGCAAGAACCAAACACGCAGTTTTATCCGTCTTCATATTTCTTATAGTTTTCTTTATATCAATTCCTTCAGGTGCTTTCGGAGCACCTTCAATTTCTAATTTGAAAGCAAAGAAAAAAGAGGTAATAAGACAACTTAATGCACTTGATGCAGAACTTGATGATGCGGTCGAACAGTACAACGAATCTGTCTGGAAGTTATCAATACTAAAGAAAAGATCAAAAAAACTCGAAGCTGAAATTAAAAAGACAGAATCGCAAATTGCAGTTCTTGAAAAGCGCATAGCAAAAAGAGCAAGAGCTGTTTATATGATGAAAACAGATCCTGTTCTTGAAGCTATTGTTGAAAGCGAATCCATCACTGACATAGTTGCAGGTTTGAGGATGCTCAATACCGTTCTTGATACTGAAGCAAATCTGAATTCTGAATATAAAGAAAAGAAAGCCAAATTAGAAAACGATAAAAAAGAACTTAGCTTTAATTTAAAAGAACAAAAGAGACTAGTTGCTCTTGCTGCTGCTAAAAAGAAATCCATAGAAGCCAAGGTTAGAGAGAAGCAACGCTTACTTTCTTCAATCGATTCCCAACTGAGAGAAGCGATTTCTCGCGAAAGAGAAAGGCAACGTGTTGCTTACGTTCCTTCAGTTTCCTATACGCCGAGAGGTAGGAGCTATGTATCGCGTGGAGATGAGCGCGACGAACCTAATAGCGATGTAAGCCTTGGGAGGCAAGCAGTCAGTATAGCATATTCTCTCCTTGGTAGACCCTATCGCTGGGGTGCTTCAGGACCTGGCGCTTTTGATTGTTCTGGACTTACGATGTATGTGTATTCCCAACTTGGTATTTATTTACCACATTCTTCTTCAGCTCAATACTACTCTGGCAGGCGGGTCAGTTATGACGAACTTGCGCCTGGTGACCTGGTTTTCTTTGCTCGAAGAAGTGGCAGAATATCTCATGTTGGCATTTATATCGGCGGCGGAATGATGATACATGCTCCACAGACGGGCGATGTTGTAAGGGTTGTGCCGCTCTCGAACCATGGCGGCTATGTTGGTGCCGTAAGACCTTATTAAAGCCAGTTTCAACTTAAACTTCTAGATCGAGTTTTTCATTCTATTTTCTAAATCTTACAGGGTTTTTGACGAAAATAATTAGTGCTTTAAAGCCTTCTTATTTTTGGGGTGAAAACAATTATGGGAATTAACGACTACTTGCTATTTATGATTGAAGAAGGAGCATCAGACCTTCATATCAGGGAAAACTCACCTCCAAGATTCCGGATCGGGAAGCGACTTGTACCGAACGGACATCCTCTTCCTTTGGAACATCTAGAAAAATGGATGGCAAAAGTCGTTGATGAAAGAAGAATGAAGAAGTTTGCAGAGAAAGGCGAGATCGATTTTGCTTTTGATTTTCAAGGAAATCGTTTCAGGGCAAATGCCTATAAGGAGAGGGGAAGACTCTGTTTTGCCATTAGAAGGGTTCCGTCTGGAAACCTAACGTTTGAAGAACTAAATTTACCCCCTGCTGTAAAGAAGCTCGCATCAGAACGCCGTGGATTGGTTCTTGTAACTGGAACAGCAGGTTCTGGAAAATCGACTACACTTGCTGCAATGATAAACTTCATTAACGAGAATAGAGAATGTCATATTGTGACCATTGAAGATCCAATCGAAGTAATCCACGAAGATAAAAAAGCATTTATCACACAGCGTGAGATTGAAGTTGACACAGAATCATATGCAGAGGCTCTAAGATATGTGGTTCGTCAGGACCCTGATGTAATAATGATTGGAGAAATGAGAGACAGAGAGACTGTAGAGGCAGCAATAAGCGCTGCTGAGATGGGCAATCTTGTGCTTTCCACGCTTCACACTGTTGACGCCACAGAAACTATTAATCGAATCATCGATTTTTTCCAGCCACATGAACAACATCAAGTAAGAATTGCTTTAGCATCAGTGCTTAAAGGTGTTATATCGCAAAGACTTCTCACTTGCAAGAAAGGTGGACTCGTTCCTGCAGTGGAGGTATTGGTCTGTACCAAAACTGTTTCAGATTACATCGTCAATCCTGCAGACACTTATAAGATTAAAGAGGTAATCGAACAGGGTGAGTACTATGGAATGCAGACATTTGAACAATCTCTTATGAAACTTCTAGTTAACGATATGATCGAGCTTGATGAAGCTGCACAGGCAGCAGAGAATGCAGAAGATTTTCTTATCAAGTTAAGACAATCTGGTTTCTTGGTTAATTACTGATAAAACTGATATTGTTATCTGCCACTTTATGATTTTCATTTTATTCTAAAATATCTTACTTTTATTGTAAGATTTTAAAGGTTTGATAATTTTCAAACGAGTATTTTTGATTTGATACTTAGGAGGACGATTATGAACCTAAGAAGGACTTTCATCCTAATCTTTGCTTTCCTAAGCTTGCTAACGGTTTTTTCTGGCTGCGAAAGAATTCAGGAGGTTTTAAAACGCAACGATAAAGTTGAAGAAGTAAATGTTAAGCGAGAAAGTTTTCTAAAAATCTATGAAGATTTTTCAAAAGAAATTAAGAAGAAAGATCCAGATGCGCTCTTTACAGGAGCAATAATGATGAAGCCAGCAAATGAACCCTGGGATGGTAAATCTTCTGTTTGGAGCGCTGGATTTTACTCTCAGAAAAACAATAAAGCATACATTTTGATTTGGGATAAGGGTAACATAAGAATCGATAAGGAGACTAACCCTGATCCTGGAATAAAAAATAGGGTCGTTAAAGGTACCATATCTGTTGATTCATCTGATGCGCTTGAGATTGCGCGCGCAACAATGATTACTCAGATTGACAACACAAAAGCTGAATCGTTTAAATCACTTTTTCTTGCTTATTCTAACAGTTTAAAAAAGCATGTTTGGGCTGTAAGCTTCGAAGGTAATCACAGAATACTCATTGATGCAATAACAGGTGAAGTTTTAGAAGCCAAGTAGATTGTTAAAATAGTTTTAGCGCTAATCTAATAAGAAAACATTAGGGAAAAA
>JAOADC010000015.1 GCA_026417515.1 Actinomycetota bacterium | reverse complement strand
AGTTCGTCAGTTTTTTTGAGTTCGAGGAACTCGCTCACCTAACTGCCTCCAGAGCCTCTGCAAGAGATTTTACCCTTATTAACTCCACGTCCTCTGAAACTTTGTGATTAATTCTATCATAATCAGGTATGATGATTTTTTTGATTCCAAATCTTTCGACTTCTTTTATTCTCATTTCTGGTTGAAAAATCTGCCTGACTGAACCATCGAGCCCCAATTCGCCAAAAGCAGCCAGTACGCCACTCTTTTTTCCTGATAGGGAAAGATAGAGAGAGATGGCAAGGGGAAGGTCAACTGCTGTCTCCTTAACCTTCAGCCCTGATGAAGTAGTAAGGAAAATATCGCATCCTGAAAAGGAAATACCTGCTCGTGTTTCAAGAACTGCAACAATTATAGAAAGTCGAATCGGATCAACCCCTGAACTCGTCCTCCTTGGATTAGCATAAAAAGTTGGACTCACAATCGATTGGATTTCTGTGAGAATCACTCTTGTTCCTTCCAAGGCAGGATAAACAACTGAATTGTCAAGCAATGCATTTGCCAGAAATGCTGCTGAAGGGTTAAGAACCGGCATCAGACCAGAAGAGCTCATTTCAAATACACCTATTTCGTCTGTTGCCCCAAAGCGATTCTTAGTTGTTCTTAAGATGCGAAAGAAGTTCTGCTGGTCTCCTTCAAAATAGATGACCGTATCCACAAGATGCTCTAATAGTTTAGGACCGGCTATTGAACCCTCTTTGGTTATGTGCCCAATCATTATGACAGGTATGCCAGTCTCTTTCGAAAACCTGACCAATCTCGAAGCAACTTCTCGAACCTGGACCAAACTTCCAGGAGGAGAATCCAACTCGTCTGAATAAAGAGTTTGTACTGAATCTGCTATTAAAAGAACTGGATTTTCTTTATCTAAATTGTCAAGAACCCTTAAGACATTGGGCTCTGCAACAACAAAAAGTCTATCAGAGGCAATTCCAAGTCTTTTTGCTCTTAATGCTACCTGTTCAAATGATTCCTCTCCTGTTATGTAGATTACATTACCTTCTTTAGAGACTGAATTTGCGACTTGCAGGAGAAGAGTTGATTTTCCTATACCCGGTTCACCTGAAATAAGAATTGCTGAACCTGGAACTATTCCGCCACCAAGAACGCTATCAAATTCATTTATTCCAGTTTTTAGCCTTTCCTTGTGGCTAAGTTCAACCTGATTTAACGAGAGAAACTCAACAGCAGGATATTTTTTCTTGTTCGAATGAGTCTTTTCTTCATCAATCTCGATTGAATTAAAGGTTCCACAGTATGGACACTTGCCTAGCCACTTCGCTGTCCTGTAGCCACACTCTCTGCAAACATAACTTTCGCCCCTCTTCATTATTCGCTTTCGCTACTTGCTCCTACTTTCTGACTCTTTCTTGGCACGAGAATTATTTGACCATCTCTTTCGTCCACAACAACAATCTGTCCTGCCTTTATTCTGCCATCAAGCAATTCTTCAGCCAGCCTGTCCTCTATGAGCCTCTGAATGGCTCTTCTCATTGGCCTTGCGCCAAGAGTGGAATCGTAACCCTCTTTTATGAGAATGTCTTTGGCAGCAGTTGTTAGGACGACTGAAATATCCTGAGATTTCAGTTCCTTGTTGAGTCTTTCAATCATAAGATCGATTATCTGATAAAGTTCTTCTTTCGTGAGTTCATGGAAGACGATAACTTCATCAACTCTGTTTAGGAACTCGGGTCTGAATGTTTTCTTAAGTTCGCTTAAACATTTCTCCTTTATTACATCGTATCCCAGGCTACCTTCCTTACCAGGGGTTTTAAATCCTATGCCGCCTGATTTCCTTATCTCTTTCATTCCAATGTTTGAAGTCATAATAATAATTGTATTTCTGAAATCTACTGTTCTTCCCTGTGCATCAGTAAGTCTTCCGTCCTCAAGTATCTGCAACAGAACGTTGAAAATATCAGGATGTGCTTTTTCAATCTCATCGAAGAGCACAACTGAGAAAGGTTTTCTTCTTACCGCTTCAGTAAGCTGTCCACCTTCTTCATAGCCAACATAGCCAGGAGGAGATCCAACCAATCTGGAAACAGAGTGCTTCTCCATATATTCACTCATATCGAGCTGAATAATAGAATCTTCAGAACCAAATAGGTATTCAGCCAGAGCCTTTGCAAGTTCTGTCTTGCCAACTCCTGACGGTCCAAGGAAGATGAAGGAACCTATTGGTCTTTTTGGATCCTTGATTCCGCTCCTTGCTCTTCTAATGGCTCGAGAAACTGAAGAGACCGCTTCTTCCTGTCCGATTATTCTTTTGTGGAGATTTTTCTCCATATTTTTAAGTTTTTCAGTCTCTTCCTGTGTTAGTTTGAAAACTGGAATACCAGTCCAGGCAGAAACAATTTCTGCAATCTCTTCTTCTCCTATTTTTGGTACAATACTTTCTCTTTCTTTTTGCCATCTCTCTTCAAGGTGTCTCTTCTTAAGAAGCAGGGATCTCTCCTTATCTCGAAGTTTTGCAGCCTTTTCAAAATCCTGCCTTGCGATTGCTTCCTCTTTCTTGCTCTTAACCCTTGCTATTTCCTTTTCTAATTCTTCAACTTCTGGAGGAGTTTTCAGCAGGTTGATTCTTTCGCGCGAAGAGGCTTCATCAATCAGATCAATTGCCTTATCTGGTAGGTATCTATCACTTATGTATCTTTCGCTGAGTCTTGCGGCTGCAACAATTGCTTCATCAGTAATAATAACTTTGTGGTGTTCTTCGTATCTCTTTCTTAAACCCTTAAGTATCTCAATTGTTTCTTCGACACTGGGCTCTCGTACCTGAATAGGTTGAAATCTTCGTTCAAGGGCTGCATCTTTTTCTATATATTTTCGATATTCTTCAAGTGTTGTGGCACCTATTGTTTGAACCTCGCCCCTTGCCAATGCAGGTTTTAAGATACTGGCAGCATCGATAGCACCTTCAGCAGCACCTGCGCCAACAAGGGTATGAACTTCGTCGATGAAGATGATTACATCACCGCGTTCCCTGATTTCCTTGAGAACTTTCTTTAACCTCTCCTCAAATTCGCCCCTGTACTTTGATCCTGCAACCAATGCTCCTAAATCAAGTGTATATATTTGCTTGTTTTTAAGGTTTTCCGGCACTTTTCCAGCAGCAATTTTTTGTGCAAGCCCTTCGACAATAGCAGTCTTTCCAACTCCCGGGTCTCCTATTAATACAGGATTGTTCTTTGTTCTTCTTGAAAGGATCTGCATAACTCTCTGGATTTCTTTTTCTCGACCTATAACTGGATCAAGCTTTCCTGATCTTGCTGCCGCTGTTAGATTTCTTCCAAATTCGTCCAAGTATCCTGATTTGCGTGTGTAAATGCTTGGTTCCCTTGTAAACTCATAGGAAGAATGTTCATGATAACCAGAAAGAATTCTTATTACTTCGTTTCTAACTTTTTCAAGGTCAGCACCGAGACTTTCTAAAACCTTAGCAGCAACTCCCTCTCCTTCTCTTAATATTCCAAGGAGAATATGTTCTGTTCCAATGTAATTATGTCCAAGCTGAAGGCTTTCTCTCAGTGCATGCTCAAGAACGCGCTTTGCCCTTGGTGTAAAGGGAATCTGCCTGTTGTCAGAGACCGAAGTCTCTCCTCTTCCCATAAGTTCTTCAATCTGCTCCCTTACATCTTCAAGAGATATATTAAGTGCAAGCAAAGCTTGTGCAGCTATGCCTTCTTCGTCACGCAATATTCCAAGGAGGATGTGTTCAGTGCCCACATAAGCGTGGTTAAGCAAGCGCGCTTCTTCTTGAGCATAAACCATTGCTTTTCTTGCTCTTTCGGTAAACTTTTCGAAAAATCTTTCGGACATGGCTTAGTTTTGGCTCCTATCAAGAAATCTTATACAATATCTATTTTCACAGGTTAGGTCATTAATGTCAATTGACCCCTAAACTGCACCTTCACAGTAGAATTTTCGTCAAAAAGAGAAAAATAATTAATAATTCAAATTATCTAATTTCATCGTCGTTTTTTGCTCTTTCAATAACCGGATCCTCTTCAGGCTCTTCTGGTCTCAGATGAGGAAAGAGAAGGACCTCACGGATGGAATACCTGTCTGTAAGAAGCATAACCAGCCTATCGATACCTAATCCTGCCCCACCTGTTGGTGGAAGTCCGTATTCAAGAGCACGCACATAATCATAATCAAACCTCTGAGTTTCTTCTTCACCTGCTTCAGCCAATTTTACCTGCTCATAAAATCTCTTTGCCTGATCGATGGGATCGTTTAACTCTGAAAAGGCATTTACAATTTCTCTACCTGCAACAATTACCTCGAATCTTTCAACAACATCTGGATTATCTTCTTTCTTGCGAGCAAGAGGAGAAACTTCAACCGGATAATCATAAATAATCATCGGTCCTGCAATCTTTGATTCAACTGCCTTTTCAAAAATTTCTGTTATCAGTTTTCCTTTTCCATAGTAGGGTTTTACATCGGCACCGTATTTCTTAGCCACCTGTCTTAGAGTCTCGATGTCTGTTTCAAAAGAAACATTTTCACAAGCAATTTCTTTTATTGCCTCAACCATAGTAAGCCTTCTCCACGGCCTATTAAAATTAAGTCTTATTCCCTGATATTCAAATTCAAGCGTGCCCTTAACTTCTTGGACTACATAGGTTACCAGCTCTTCAATCAAATCCATCATATCAAGATAATCTGCATAAGCCTGATAGAGTTCAAGCATCGTAAATTCTGGATTGTGTTTCACTGAAATACCTTCGTTTCTGAAGTTTCTGTTTAATTCATAGACCTTTTCAAAGCCTCCGACCACCAAACGCTTCAAATAAAGCTCAGGTGCAATTCTTAAGTAAAGGTCCATATCAAGGGCATTATGATGTGTTATAAATGGCCTTGCGGTAGCGCCACCAGGTATTGGATGGAGCATAGGGGTATCGACTTCTATAAAACCCTTCTCATCAAGAAACTTTCTTATGAGAGATATGATTCGACTTCTTGTATAAAAAACCTGTTTTACATCTTCATTCATTATCAGGTCAACATATCTCTGACGAAAACGAATCTCCACATCCTTTAATCCATGCCATTTCTCAGGAAGTGGTCGAAGTGACTTAGAAAGTATTTCAAATTTTTCTAATTTTATGGATAGTTCGCCTTTTCTTGTCTTGAAGACTGTTCCCTCGACTCCAATGATGTCTCCGATATCAAGATTCGTAAAAAGTTCATATTCTTCTTCTCCAAGTTGATTTAAAGAAGCAAAAAGTTGAATTTTTTGAGAACCATCTTTGAGATCAGCAAAAGTCGCTTTTCCATGAGTTCTTAAAGCAAGTATTCGACCTGCGCAAGAGACTCTGACTCCTGTTTCAGTCCCTGGTTCAATATTTTCATAGTCTTTTCTTACTTCACTTATCAGGTGTGTTCGAACAAACTTCTTTTTGTAAGGCTCTATGCCCTTCTCTCTCAGTTTATCGAGGTTTCTTAACCGTACAAGAATCGGATCTGTTATTTCGTTGTGCTCATCAAACATCATTTCACCCGCTTTTTTATAGTGTTTGCAATGCCTGGCTTTTTTCAAGCCTTAGAAGGGTGGCGTAAAGCAAAGAACCAATGCCAACAACAGCTATAAATTCACCAACTGCTATCTGGGCTACCAAAATAAAATATGGAACATTCGTTAGAAAAGTAAGGTAAGCAGAGACACCCAGCGCATTTATGACTACCGGCGACATAAAAGCAAGAACAGTTTTTTTTCTGAATCTGTAAGTAAGAAAGGCAGCAGTTAGAGTTAGTAGTGAACCAAATACAATATCGTAAATTCCAAAGGGACCGAATATGTTGGCAATTAAGCATCCTAAAAAGAGACCGGGTACAGCCTCAACAAAAAATATTGGAAGTATAGTCAATGCTTCTGAAATGCGAACCTGAAGCGGTCCATAGGAAATAGGCTGAAGGTAAATGGTAAGTGCTGCATAAAGCCCGGCAATGAATGCAATTCTGGCTACTTTGGTTGCTCTTCCTTTCAACTTTCCACCTGCCTGCTTATTTAATAATCTTTGTGATTGGTATTTCAAGAATGTCTTCTGCTCCCATCTCTTTTAGCATGGGAAGGAGTATATTTACATTTGCTTTCTCAGCCACTGTAACTATTTCAAAATAATCTGATTCATGGAGCTGGTTTACAGTTGGATTTTTCATAGCAGGAAGAACAGAAATTACCCTTTCAAGATTGTCTTTGTGAACATTCATCGAAAGGAGAACTCGCCCTCTCGCTTCTATGACGCCCAATAAAAGCGTCTTGATTTCTTCTATTGCCTTCCTCTTAGATGAATCTTTAAGGCTTTCCTTGTTGGCAAAGAGTTTTGTCGTTGACTCGAGAATGACGTCAATTATTTTTAATCGATTCCTTCTCAACGTCTCTCCTGTCTCTGTAAGGTCAACGACAACATCCATAATATCTGGAACCTTGGCTTCTGTTGCGCCATGCGAATAGTAAACTTTGACGCTCTTACCAATTTTCTCAAAGTACTTTCTTGTGATGTTTGGAAATTCCGTAGTGACCCTTGATCCATCAGGTATGTCTTCTGGCTTATTTATATTTGAATCCTCTGGAACCGCAACAACCATTTTCACAGGCTTTGATGTCGCCCTTGAAAAAGGTAGGTCAGCTAGAATCTGAACATCTGCTTCTGTTTCTACAATACAATCATAACCTGATATTCCAAGATCGAAGTATCCCTCAGAAACGTAAACAGGAATTTCTTGAGGTCTTAAAAAACGCACCTGGCTTATTCTTGGATCTTCAACCTTGCCAAAATAATTCCTTGATTCTCTTAAAATACTTAAGTCGGCGTCTTTGAAAAGTTCTATGGTCTTTTCTTCCAAACTACCTTTTGGAATAGCGATTTTAAGCAATTTTATCGCCTCCATCTCGTTTAAATAAAAGATTGTAAGCAGATAACGAAGAATTAATCAATAAAAGGACTGAGATTTATTTGAGTTTAATAATTTCAGGTGAATAGTTCATTTTTTCTAGGAGATCAAAGTAGTCTTTTTCAGACACCTCTTCTGGCATCTTCTCAAGAATAGCAATGAAGGCAGCTTCCATTACATTTGTTCCGAAACTTCTTCCTTCGTAGACAGGAGTGGTTGTAACTACCAATTCAACACCACGAGACTTAAGATCCTCAATATCGTCCTTGGTTGTTGTATTCGTTATTATCCATTTACCATCCATTTCTCTGGGCATATATTTACGTATAAAGAGAAAGTCACCAGCAATCACATCAGCTTCTTCATAGTACTTCTTAAATTTTGGATCAGGTTCCTTCTCCTGCTCTTTACCAGTCGGATAAAGCATTTTAAAGGGCATCTTTACAACTATAGGAGCAAGTTTGGTTGCAATCTTTTTAAAGGTCTCGAAGTTTCTTATAAGAATTGGTATTCCAAGACCAAAAACTAAATCTCCGTATGCAACCTGAACGCCTAATTCATAGAAAGCTTTAGCCATTCCCCATCTATCGATGGCACTGACCATAAGTACTTTTTTGTTCTTAAGATCAAGCCCTTTCTCCACCATTTTTTTAATTGCCAGGTATTCTAAGGTAAGTTTTAAACCACTGCCATCTACCAGAGGTGTTATCCTTACTGCATTTGCCAGTTTTCTTGCATCTCGAATGACAAATCTTTTATCATCACAATGAAGATAGAGGTCGATACCACCAAGACCAATAGCATCCACTCTTCCATCTAATTGTTTCAAGAGAGAAATTGCTTTGGTAAAACTCCCGTCTGTGCCTATTCTTTCAATCCTTATAGGTACACCTAGTATCTCTGTTTCAACTGAATGATTTCTTTTTGAAGAACCTAAACTTACGCTTACGACGTGCTTCACCTTTTTCCTCTCCCTTTAACACGAGATTTTCTATGAGCTTTCTTAGTTCTGCAATATCCACACTTATGTCGGTTCTTATAGGACTCTTCCCAAGGTTTACTCCAAAAACTTTCTGCTCACCGAATATCTTTTCAGCCTGCTTTATCCTAAGATCGCTTGCAACAACTATTATTGCATCGCAATCCACAAGGTTAGTAAGAATTTCCATTACTTCATTGAAAACATAGGCGCCATCCTGAGATTCAACTTTCTTTTCTCTTTCTTCCTGCGACATAACAAGATAGACATCTACACCCAATTCCTCAGCCAGTCTCTCAACTTCCTGCTTGTTCTTTACTGGAAAAGCTATGAGCCCGACTTTAAACCCTTTTCTGACCTCGCCAAGCCCTTCCAGATGCGATATGAAGGAACGGTCCACACCTAAAATTTCAGCAACTTCGGCTTGTGTTGAGCCCTGAGCTCTCATTTTGAGAATTTTCTTTATTTTGTTCTCAAGCTTTTCAAGACTTAAAACCTTATCGCCAACACGTATGAATTCCATTTTAAATCCTTGTACACAATTTTGTTCACAAATGATTTTAATTCAAAAAGAGAAAACTTGAAAATTATTGAGAATTCAATTGGAAAATTTTCAGTAAACCATAAAGAGTTAGATCTGGATCAAAAATTTCGATTTCTTTCGACACGTTTCTTACGATGAAAGAAAGTCCCCCTGTTGCTATGACCTTTGAATTTAATGCCATCTCATCCCTTATTCTTCTTACTAACTCATCCACCAGCGCTGCTGTACCATAAACAATGCCAGCCTGAATGCTTTCAGTGGTGTTCCTGCCAATAAGCCTTCCTGGTTTCTTAAGTTCTACCTGGCTTAATTTCGCAGCTCTCTCAAAAAGTGCGCGCTGTGATGTAATTATTCCTGGATATATCAAACCACCAAGATATTCTCCCTTCTCAGAAATGACATCAAATGTTGTTGCAGTTCCAAAGTCGACCACAATTGCTGGTGAGCCATATCTTTCTATACATCCAACAGCGTTTGCAATCCTGTCTGCACCTATTTCCTTCGGATTTTCGTAGAGAATTGGCATTCCAGTTCTGATGCCTGGTTCTATGTTAACTACTCTAATCCCTCTAAAATATTTGCTTGCCATATTAAGAAATGATCTTGTAACAGACGGAACAACAGAAGAAAGACAAATTCCTTTGATGCAGGAAAAGTCCAATCTAACAAGTAAAAGAAGGCTATTTAAGTCGGCAGCGACTTCATCTTCTGTTTCGTTGAGTTTAGTTTCAAATCTAAAGACATATTTTAAGGAACCGTCTTCAAAAAGACCGATTGTGGTTTCAGAATTTCCTACATCAACACAGAGAATCATAGATTAGATTATAGATTTTTGAAGCGGCTGTGATAACCCTTATAAATTGCTACAGCAATGAAAGCCTTTATTAAATCAAATGGAATAAAAGGTAAAACAGCGAATTTAAGAACTGCTAAAAAACCCTTTTTTGTTAAGAACATAAGATATAGGGAACCAAGAAGATAAATAATAAATATACCAAAAAAGACAGCAACTATTACGCCGGTAAGAGTTCTTGAGCGGTCTCTTAAAAAACCAATCAGAGGTGCAGATATTAAAAATCCGAAAAGAAACCCTCCTGTTGGACCAAGAAGATAGGATAAACCTCCCCCTTTAGCAAAGACAGGAAGACCAAAAGAACCTGCCAGTAGGTAGATGGAAATTATTAGGAAGGAGTACGAAGGCTTCATAAGTAAACCAATTATCAACACGCCAAGTACCTGTAGGGTAAAAGGAACCGGAGAAAATGGAATCGGAATGGAAATCTTAGACAATAAGATAAGTAGGGCAGTAAAAAATGATACCCAGGCAATTTTAGTAAGACTGTCTGATGAACTTCTATTGTTAACCACTACATTATTCATAGTTAACTAATATAGAGATTTTCAAGAATTATGTCAATAGATTTCCTGCATGGCAGTCGGACGTTTAAGGATAATCTACCTCTGCTGCAAAGAATCTTCTCTCTTCACCATTTACTTCGCAGATAAGCTCCCCTCTTTTTCCTATCCTTTTTATCTTTGCCTTAAATTTGTTTCCGTGATGGTCCGAAACCTCAGCAAATTCACCTTTTTTCCATAATAGGTTATTTGCCTTTTCAACAATAATTTGAGGATTGACATATTCCATTTCTTTAAAAAGTCTCGATAGCAGGTCAATCATCAGATCAAGAAGGTTTGCGTCCCTGCCAGTCAAATCTTTTATCGAGACAGCGATTTTATTTATTTTTTTTGGAATTCGATTGTTTGCATTTATGCCTATGCCTATTACAAGGTGTGAAGCAACATCAACTTCTATTCGAGCCGAAAGAAGCACCCCAGCTATTTTCTTATCTCTAACTACAACATCGTTAGGCCATTTAAGTTTTGCATCTAAATTAAAAGCATCCTTTAAAAAGGTGGCAATATTGATTGGCACCATAAGAGAGTAAAATGGCAAATTTTCAAGTTCTATAAAATCGTTCCAGATAATTGTCATCCATAATCCACCTTGTGATGAATACCATTCTCTATGAAATCTTCCTCTACCTTTGGTCTGTTCTCCTGCGGCAAAAATAACGCACTTACCATCGTTCAGTTTAAATCGATTGCGTGCCAGGAATCTTGCAGCCTCGTCTTGAGTGCTGTCAATTATGTCAAAATACCTGTATTCGAAATCAGAAAAACCTTTTAATTTAAGGAAGGCTTTTACAGCAAGTTCTTCTGGATAGTTAGGCAATTTAGAGAGTTTGTAGCCAAGTCCAGTTTTTGCTTCTATGCCATAACCATTTTTTTTAAGGCTCGCGATTATCTTTTTGATAGCCGCACGGCTAACACCAATTTCTTTAGATAAGAATTCGCCAGATACAAATCTTCCGTAATTCTTTAATAGTTCTTCAACCACCAGCAGTGGGTTTGCTTTTCTAACTTTTTATCACCTCTTTTACCTCTAGATTAAAGGGCAATGGTTTCGCTTCCAAAATTATTGACGAAGTGGAAACCCTTTTTACTCCGGCGTTTGCCAGAAGTTCAAGCGAATCGAAACTAACTCCACCAGATGCTTCAAGAGTTACAACCTGACCATATTTTTTCCACGCTGATTTCAATTCATCAAGTGAAAAATTATCTAAAATAATCACATCAGGTTTTAAAACGAGAACTTCTTCGATCTCGCTTAAACTCTCTACCTCAACAATCAAAGGTAGATTCTTTATTTGATTTCTTATTTCTATGTATTTTTTAACTACCTGACGTATACCGCCTAAGACAAACTTATGATTATCCTTGATAAATATTGCTTGACTTAAATCAAGTCTATGATTCTTTGCACCGCCCACTGAAGCAGCATATTTTTCGAATTTTCTCAAGAGAGGTATTGTTTTTCTTGTGTCGTAAACTTCGATACCAAATTTTTCCGCCCTTTCAACGAATTTCTTTGTGTGAGTGGCAATTCCTGAAAGGTGATAAAGAAGGTTAAGAGCAGTTCTTTCAGCACCAAGGATAGCCCTTGCTTTACCACTAACCCTTGCTACAACTTCACTTCTATTTATACTATCACCATCTCTTCTTTTAAATTCAAAAGCAACATTCTCATCCAACAATGAAAAACAGGTTCTTGCACCTTCTATCCCACAGAGAATTCCTTCTCCTTCTGAAATCAATTCAGCAACGATAGATGTATCACTATCTATTAAATTTAAAGATGTTGCATCAAGGTGTACCTTATCTTCGTGCATCGCTTTTAAGCAGAAATACTTCCATTCAAACTCAGTTATCTGCATATGACCTCCTGATTGATTGATGAAATTTGAATTCGTCGTCATTTTTTTGTGGATAATCCAACCTTAGATGGACCCCACGACTTTCTTTGCGATTCAAAGCCATGGTTACCACCCACTTCGATATTAAAACCATATTGTAAAATTCAGATTCACACTTGTTTGTTCCGCAGAACTCAAGAGCGTCATAGTAGTATTTTTCAATAAAACTAAGAATCTCCTTCAGTCCTTCTTCAACCCTTGCAATACCTGCTCTTGCATCCATTTTCTCTTTAAGAACGTTTATTTCTTTAAAAACATCATCGCATTTCCCTCTAAACTCAGGTCTTGCTGTAATCTCCAAATCTTTAACTGCACTTTTAAAGCCTGAAAGTCCGCTGGCAGAAATACTGTCGGCTATTCTCTTACCAAAAACAAGACCTTCAAGCAAAGAATTTGAAGCAAGACGATTCGCACCATGAAGACCAGAACACGAAGCCTCCCCGCAGGCATAGATTCCTGGAACATTTGTTCTTCCATAGAGGTCAGTTTTTAAGCCACCGATGAAGTAATGTGCTGCTGGAATGACAGGAATCAAATCATTCTTTAAATCGTAACCTCTTTTCCTAAGTTCAGAGGCTATAAAGGAGATATTCTTAACGTCCTCATCTGAAAAATGTCTCATATCGAGCAAGAAGTAATCATAACCTTTATCAAGCATCAACTCTGCCATTCTTCTGACCACAACAAATCTGGGAGCCAGATCCTCCATAATATGATATCCCTCCATAAAGGGTTCTTTTTCAGGTGTCAGAAGACGAGCTCCCATCCCCCTTGCAGCTTCAGTTATTAAAAGCATAGGGCTTCTCTCGTCCTTTAAAACAGTCGGATGAAACTGCACGAACTCCATATCAGAAATATAAGCTCCAGCTCTGAATCCAGCAGCGATACCATCTCCAGTTGCAGTAAAAGGATTTGTCGTGCTCTTATAGATATGGCAGGCACCACCTGTGGCTATAACAACATTTGGAGCAAGGAACGTAAAACGTTTATTATTATCCAAGAAATAGCCTGTTATCCCTGCTGCTTTTCCATTGCTTTTTATGATCTGCTCAAAGAAAAATCCTTCTAAAAACTTTACCCTTCTATTAGAGACAAGATAACTTTTGAGCGTGCTTGCTATTGCTTTTCCTGTCTGATCACCATAATGAAGGATTCTGGCAAAACTATGGCCTCCTTCTCTTGCGAGGCTGAATTCGTCATCTATCCTTTCAAAAGGAACTCCAAGTTGAATCATCTCTACAATTCTTTCTCTGCCTTCTTGGACTACAACCCTAACTACTGTTTCATCGCAAAGACCATCTCCGGCAGCAACAGTATCATTGAAGTGACTCTCAGGAGAATCAAATTTTGAAATTGAAGCAGCAATGCCACCCTGAGCCATCCATGTGTTTGAGATGTCTTGTGAAGCCTTACTTAAAACCAGAACTTTTAATTTATCAGGCAGATAGTATGCTGTCGCAAGGCCAGCTATTCCTTCTCCAATTATTATTACATCGAACAATTCTTTTTCGTTAAAATCAAATACCATAGTAACTTTTTCATAGGTGATGCGCGTGTTTGAGCAAATTTTACACTATATTCAATCTGAAAATGTACTGAAGGTAGCGTTGTCAATTATCATCGCTGCTCTTGCCTACCTAGGCATAAAAAGATTGTTCACCAGTTATATTAACAGGTATTTTAAAGGGGCAATCTCAGATAGAAGAATCAAACAAAGAGTAAACACAATTGAAAAGTTGTTCTTTTCTGTGGTTAAACTCTTACTTCTTTTGTGGCTAATCTTTACACTACTCGATATATTCGGATTGGACATAAAAACACTAGTTCTTTCTGCTGGAATAGCAGGTCTTGCGCTGAGTTTCGGTGCCCAGAGTTTAGTTAAAGACCTGATAGGTGGTTTTTTGATTCTCATCGAAGGTCAGCTTGATCTCGGTGATTTTGTAATCATAGGAGATAGCAAAGGAATCGTCTTTAATATAAGTTCAAGGTTCATAACACTTCTGGATGCCTCTGGTGCTTTAATACAGGTTCCATTCGGAAGCATAACTACAATTGTTAATTTCAGGCACCGCCAGGAAGAAGGTTTGAATGAGAAAGAAATGACCCTTGTATCTAAAATACAGAAAAAAGCAACAAAAGAAGGAATCCTTTTTAGATACTCACGTATAGAATCAGACCAGAAGAAGGAACTGGCACTCTTCTTCTATGGAACAACATTAAGAAAAGAATTCATAAATTCAGTGGAAAAAACACTTATAGATGAAGGATTTGAATGTAAAACGATTATTCAGGGTTCATCAGCCTGTTTGCTTATTGAATCAAAAGAAGAAAATCAGGTTCAAAGCAAATGAGCATGAAGGTAAGCTCAGAGTTTGCCATCCTTTTCCTTCTATTAGCAGCCCTCGCCTTCTCCTTCTCTTTATATTTTGCATTTCGAATTTATTCCCTTCTCTCCCCAAGAATTCAATTGAAAAGCATAAGAGCTCTTGGAAGCATAATGCTGCTAATTGTTCTTATTTTTGGAATTACCTATATATCAGATAAAAGTGAAACCTGTATCGCATGCCACTCGATTAATAACCTAAGCCAACCTCATAACAAACTGGAATGCATTGATTGCCATACAGATAGTGGTTTTTCAGGTAAGTTAGTATTCAAAATGAAACAACTGAGAATGTTTTTAAGTTTCGAAAGATATAGATTAGGAAGTTCCTTTGAGTGTTTGCCGAATTCGAAATGTCTTAGATGTCACGATGAAATCAAGAAAACAATTAAATCAAAAACAGTGGCGGTAAGACATTCCGATTTCATTCAAATAACAAAATGTATTGAATGTCACGAAAATTCAGTTCACGCAGTATTTGCCACCACAAGGAGTACAATGGAGAAATGTTTGAATTGCCATAATCCCAAAGTTACGGAAGAAGGTTGTAAACCCTGTCACTCGAGAAAACTTTCTCTTACTGCATTCACAAGAGCCCTTGGAATAGAGCATTCATCGAACTTCTATAAGACACACGGATACAATCTTCCAAACACATGCAATCCCTGCCATAAAGTTGATTTCTGCCAGAGATGCCACCCTACTTACCCCCACAAGAGTGGCTTCAAGCAAGTCCACGGAAAATTAGCCAAGAAGAATATCTCAGAGTGTCGGACATGTCATCTTATAACTAAATGCAATAACTGCCATGGTATTGAAATGCCTCATACTGGAGAATGGAAAGAAATCCATGGAAAGCAGGCAGTGAAGGATTGGTCTTCAATCTGTTCAAGGTGCCACTCTCTAAGCAGCTGCTCAAACTGCCATCTCAGCGATTTCATAGATGAATTTGAAAAAAGGGCTAAAACAAAATGATAGAATTCACTGATCTGATAAAAAGTCTGAAAGATTTATTAAACTTTAAAAATTTACTTGATATTTTCCGCCACCCAGAACTTCATGCAAAAGAAATACCTCTTCTTCTTTCTATTCTTTCAATCTTTACGCTCGCTATCATAATTTACTACTACATCTCTACCTATCGAAAAGTAGGTTCAACATCAACAGCAGAAGAACAGTTGAGGAAAAATTCAATTCTATTTGGCGTATCTGTTGGTTTGATGGTTGTATTTCTTTATATTCCAACTATTTACTTAATGTCATCCAATAGTTGTTTACAGTGCCACAAAAAAACAGGCAATCACGATGCATATTTAGAACAGGTACATTTAAGCGTGGACTGTAGGGACTGCCATATAAAAATTGGATATTCAGGTAGAATTGAAAGCTTTTTTAAGTTAACTTCAAAGATTGCAAGAATCAACTTCTCAGGAACTGGCAACCAAAATGATACTTGTTGCGTTTCTTCAGCAAACTGCTTGTCCTGTCATTCATCCATCCTTTACGAGACAAGAATTTCTAAATATATAAAGGTCAGCCATAGAGAAATTTTTTCTATGTTCTTAGATTGCTCTGAATGCCACTCATTTAAGATCGAAAAACTTCCTTCAGAGCCGCTCAGAATAATGAAAAAGTGTGGATACTGCCATGATGGTGTTAAAGCACAAAACGATTGTGGATATTGTCACACGCCTGTTGGAAATCCTCCAAAATTCAAAGAAGATTTAAGTGATTTTCCAAAAACCACCATAAAGGGGCCCAATCCAGTTATTGAAGATAAAGAGCCTTCGCCGAGCGTTAACGTTAAAGATTTCTAAATCAGATTTAGGGTAATGAGTTTTCAGGATGGCAGTCTATGCAGACGCTATCAAGGTTTATACCATCAAAACTATCTTTAAGCATATCTCTTCCTGAACCACCCTGTCCGTGAGGAAAAAGGCTTGAAGAATGACACTGGTGGCAGCTCGGTCCAAAATTCAAGCCATCCTCTGCTGAAACCACATAAGTTGTTACAGCAGTTGAACTAGATGCGTGAGAAAAAAACATATTTCCATCTGCAGTTTTCGTTGTCTCGTTTGAACCTAGCATCAATGGATGGCAGTCTGCACACCACTCAGAAAGAGTATTTGTTGGACCATAAGAAGTGTCGGTAGAATCTGGATTTCTGAGAAGAAGATAGTTCTTGTTCAAATCTGCAAGGACCACCACCTGTTCAGGATTACCATGCACAGAATGACAGGTCATACAGGTGAAAGGAGACTCAGGAGTGGAAACGAATTTATCACCATCAATATAACCTGGAGCTGTGCCAAGAAAAACAGTATTCTTGTTCATAGTGTGTCCTTCGAAATTGGTGACTACAATAGTTCCAGCACCTGATCCATCACCATGGCAATAATCGCAGGTCTCAAGAACGGTATTTGCTCTCGTTAGCATATATGAACCGCTGGCAAGATGAACAGCATGACAGTACTTACACTTGTTAGTGCTGGTTGTATATCCACCATGTGGATTCACTGTAGATGTTGGCTCCAGGTAGGATTCAGCATAAACCACAGTGGTTTTAAGAAAAACAAGCACTATCAGCCAAAAAAAATATAGGACAATTGTTCTTCTTTTCATCTTTATTAAGAATTATAAACCCTGTTATGAATAGCTTAAAGTTTATCTATGTTTTCAGGCTCCCTTCTTCGTCTATAAGCCCTTATTAGACCAATAATCAATGTTAACGCTAGCAGGGGTAAAGCAATGATAAGCAGTAACATAAAAGGATTTCTTGATTCTTTATCGTTTTTCTTTTTTTCTGATTCAACTGATATACGTATCATTTGAATCCTATCATTATATTTATCTGCAACAACAAAAAGGTCATCTTCCACATAATCTATACCTGAAGGTTGGTTGAACTCCCCATCTTTAGTTCCTCTCTCTCCACCAATTCTTTTAATGATCTTTCCAGTCCTGCTATCGATTATTACAATTGAATCGGAAAAAGCGTCAACCACATAGAGCCTATTCTTTTTATCAACAGTAATGCCTGCAGGTAGAGAAAAAACTCTTCTTGTATCGTCAAGACTCTCTGGAGGCTTGCCGGTTATCCAAACCAACTCTCCTCTTAAAGTAAAACATTGAACTCTTAGATTGTTTGAGTCTGAGACATAGATATTTGAATCAGTAACGCACAATCCGTTAGGAAACGCAAATTCAGATTCTTCTCTTCCATACCTGCCAAAATGAAAAAGGAAATCCCCCTGGTCGCTCAAGACAGCGATCGAAGAACGCGTGGCGAGGTAAACCTTGTTGTTCAAACAGAAGGGTTTTAGAGGAGAATCAACTGCAAGACGCTTGTAGACAGTACCATTTGAATTAAATATTACTAGGGCTTGAGAAAACCTATCTGCCACATAAACTCTGCCACTTCCTGAAGCAGAAACACCCAACGGCCTTCTTAAAGCAGTGTCTTTGTAAATCTTTAATAGCTTACCACTTGGTGTTATTCTAACCACTCTGCCGTTTCTTGTGTCTGAGACGATGAAATTTCCTTGCGAATCAACACATACATCGTGTGGCTTATTGAATAAATCTCCAGCAGTTCTTCCAAAACCATAAATCGAAGTAACAGGAATGAGTTCAGTAGATGTTTTAAGATTTTTTTTTGGTTCGAAAGCAATTACATAAAACTGGTAAACCAGGATGATGAAAACAGCAATCAAGAAGAAGAAAAGTCCCCAGAGAAGAAAGAGATTTCTATCTTTCAGCATTTTCATTTAACCTTTCCAGAGAATCCCTCACTTTCTGAAGGTCAGGCCCATACTCAAGCGCTTTCTTGTAAAGATCAATAGCCTGTTTCCTATAGCCTTTCTCCTCATAAATTTTTCCTAACTCATAATAGTAATCTGCATTATATGGATCGTATTTGATTGCTCTGGAAAAATAGGTTTGAGCTTCATCAATTCTTCTCTGGCGATACCTTATTTTACCAAGCAAATAATAAGCAATTGAAAGATCGTTGCGAATATCCAACGCTTTCTTTGCATATTTTTCAGACTGAGATAGACTACCGATCTTGTAATAGTTTTTTGCGATTTCAATTGGAAATCTAAAATCCTTTGGAAATTTTTTCATACCTTCAGTCAAGAGTTTCTGAGATCTGTCATACTCCTGTTTTTGAGCGTAAGCAGCAGCAAGATTTACATAAGCATCAGGATCCTCAGGATTCTTTTTAAGGACAGCAGTGTAATAAATAATATCTCTATCCTCTTTGCTCTTAATTGAAGGATTTAAAAAGAGGTAGTAAATATACAGGGCTGAGACCAACAAGACACCTATGGCTGCAAAAATAACCATCCTTAAAGCAAATCTATATTTTTTATCTCTGCTTTTCGTTAATGTGTCCTGTCGAGACATATACTATTTAATATACATTAAACAACCACACTGTTTGGTGGTGTTTTTTAATGGAAAAAGAACTGCGAATAATCCACTTCTCGGATGTCCATCTTGGTAAGAGTTTTAAAAATATTATTAAGACCGATCCAGAAAAAAGAAAGCTGGCAAGACAATCTCTAATGTTTTCTTTTGAAAAAGCATTTCAAAAGGTTCTTGAAATGAAGCCTGATTTGGTGGCAATAGCAGGAGACATTTTTGATAGAAGTGAGCCAATGCCAAAGTTGGAACAAGAAGTTTATAAAATTCTTTCTGATTCAGCAAACAGCCTTAAAGAATGCTTTTTTGTAATATTACCAGGTGGCCATGACCGACTTTCTGGAATATCCCCCTACGAAAGGGAGCCACTTTCTGGTTTGAACCATAATTTTAAGAACGTGTTTGTTGCTAATAAGAAAGAAAATCAGGTAGTAAGATTCTCAACTCAAAATTTGGATGAAGTTTGTGTTTATCTATCTCCACATCAAACCAGAGCCACTTCAAATAAACTCTTGAAAGACCTTAACATAGACCCAAATGCTGACTTTAACATTGCTGTAGTTCATGGTTCTGTGGTCGAAGCTTTGCCAGGCTTCGACGAAATATTTGATCAGGTATCTATCTCAGATATGGAAAAATTGGATTATGTTGCCTTGGGACACTGGCATTCCTACAAGTTAATCAAATCAAAAAATAGAATAGTTGGTGCATATTCAGGTTCTCTCTCCAATATCGATTTCTCAGAAAAACCAGAAGACATTAACAGTGGTTTAGTTTTTACAGTCATTAAAAAGGATGATTTTCAGATCAACACTACAGTAACACTGTTAAATGACATAAGTTTTATAAGAACTGAATTCATTTCAGCATCAGATTTAAAAACTGTTGGAGAACAACTTAATAGATTAGAAAAGGAACTATTCTTCTTTATCAACCTGCACTATGAAGGATCTGAATCTCTTGATGAAATTAGTAATCTTGCGATGTCTTTTAATAACGTTCTTGAAATCCGTGTTACACAAGATGAAAAACCTTTTGAAGTCTACGAGTTTCCTGAGACAGATTTCAGACATTTTCTTATAAAAGCCATAGAAGAGATTGCAGAAAGTAAGGGTGCTTCGAAAAATAGCGACGAAGTCAAATATGCAAAACATTTTGCTATAAAGGCGCTCGATGCAGAGGAACCTTTTGAACTCTCACAGTTTGATGTGGAGTGATTAAGAAATGATTATTAAAAAACTGGAATTAGAGAATTTCAAAGGCATTCAAAAAGCAGTTTTAAATTTTGAACCAGGCTTAAATTTGATTTATGGAGAAAATGAAGCTGGAAAAAGTTCAGTAGTAGAAGCAATTGTTCTTGCGCTATTTACATCAGCGACCTCTACATCCGAAAAAATCTCTTCACTGTCTTATAAAAACAAGCACAAACCTTTTATAAAGCTTGTTTTTAACGATTCTAATAAAGATTGGATGCTCGAACGTAACTATGAAGAAAACAAGCAAATTCTGAAAGGAAGCGATACTACATTATTTAGACACCAAGATGAGATTCTTGCTGTAATTCTTAATGCAATTGGCCTACCGCAAGGTGCTTTCAAAAAGGATGATTTACAGAAGCAGTTTGAAAATCTGTTTATCGTCTCGCAAGAACGAGTGGAAATTGAAAAACCTCACGAAGTGCTTAAGTTTTTACTTCAAAAACAGCTTACTGAGTTTAAGTTTTCACCAGATAAAGCCATAGAGTTGTTAAAAGATTTCTTCACGGAAATGAATAAAGGTCGCTCAAGAGCTGCTAAGTATCCAGGCAAAATGCTCAAACTTGAAAAGAAAATACAAGAAAAGAATAACGAGATCCATGAATTAAGGAGTAACTTAGAAGAATTTAAGAATCTTAAAAAACTAGTAGAAGAACTTGACGAAAAAAAGAACAAAATACAAGAGTCTCTGGATGCTGCTAAAAACATTGAAGCAGAAATAGATAGAGCACTTAAAAGTCTTGAAAGGGCAAAAGAATACTATGATTTTGAGTCAAGGTTTAACAATATGAGAGAGGTCTTACGAATCAAAAACAAAGCAATTAGTGCTTTAAGCCACTATCACTTTTTAAGTATGGCTCTAAGATTTGAGGAAAAACTTGCTTCAATATTAGAACGTTTCAGGAGATTTAAGGAACTCAATGAAGAATTAAAAAAAGTCCAAGAATCTATTGCAGAGCACAAAAAGGAAATCTCAAAAATTCCGGACACTATTTTTGATGACATTCCTAAGATGAAATCAGTTCAAAAGTTAAAAGACATTTTTGCTTCGCTTGTAGAAATTGAAAACGAACTTAAAAATATTCCTGAAACAATAGAGGAAGATTTCTTAAAAGCACAAAAAATCGAAGCGGAAATAAAAGTCTTAAAGAAAAGAAGGCCCGCAAAAGCAATTTTGAAGAAAATCAATAAAGATAAAGCAAAACTAATGATCGATGGTATCGAAGCAGGTGAAGAAAAAAGTGAGTTTGAGTTCTATGATAGCCTGTATTTACATCATGATGACATAGATCTTTCAGTTTATATTAACCCAAAAGAGGAAGAAGGTTTAATTACTGCACAGAACCAATTGAACGATTTGCTAAAGGTCTACGGTGTTAATTCTTTAAAAGATATTTATAAAATAAAGCAGAGATCAGATGAGCTAAAAGCTTACAGAAAATCTCTTCTTTTAGAAGCAGAACCACATCTTGCAAAAATTGGCGGTTCCTTTTTATCGGATAAAGATTACAAAAGCCTTTTAACGACACTGTCTCATTTTGAAGAAGATATAAAAAATAGATACAGAATTGAAATAGAAACATCTTTGGAAGTGATTGCTGCAAGACGCCGTCAGTTGGAAGAAGAACTTGCCAGATACGCTGATCAAGAAAAGAAAATCTTGAAGGAACTTTCAAATTATACTCTGAACAGTAACGAAGATTCTTATGAATTCATAAGCGCTATTCAAGAATTCCACGAAACTTTTAAAAACTCTTTTGACGCTCGTAAAGTTATCTCTTTTATTAACGATTTTCAAAAGCAATCTAAAGATTTAGAAATAGATATCGAAAGATACAAACAGGTTGAAGAAGAATCGAAAATTCTGAAATTAGATGAATTTAAAAGGTTAATTGAGGCTTTAGAAAATATTAAAGAGGATTCAGAAGCATCCATCCTGGTTGAATTAGCAACTTTTCTAAAAAACAAAGAATTGAAAAAAGAGTTTTTTTCAAAGTTGCAAGAAGCATCGAAAGGATTAAGCAGCACAATTGAAGGAATAAATGAATCTATGAAAAGATTGGAAAATTTAAGCACAAGAGAAATCAAAATATTATCTAAAGAAGCTGATGGAAAGACAGAGAAAGATATTGATAAGAAAATAAACGAATTTCAAATGAAAGCAGCAAGAGCAACCAATTCTTCTGAAGATTTTCTTGAAACAGCAGTAAAGCATTTGCAAGGCAAATCCTTAATCGAAGAGTTAAATAGAGTTCTTGATGATCTTCTCTCAATAGACATTTTTGAAGTTGATAATGCTATTTCAAAATTGACAGATATACGAAAAAGAATTCTTGATGCTAAAGAAAAATTAGGAACAGAATTAACGGATGTGAAGATAACTATCTCAAACATAGAAGGAAAGCTTTCCAAGTTGCCTGATAGCGAAAAAATAATTGACCTTGAGGCAGAATTGGAGAAACTCGAAGGCAAACTTGAGAAGGCAAAACTTTATTCTTCAGCGCTTGATATAGCCATTAATGCGTTTGAACCAGCAAGGGCAGAATATATACATAGTATGGTTTCAAAAACGTCTGAAAAGGCATCAAGATTTTTTAGTCATATCACCCAGGATAAATACAAGGAGATAAGGCTTCAATCAGACAAAGATGGAAAAATAGATATCCTTGCACATGACGCAAAAAATGATGTCATACTTAAATCCTCAAGTCTTTCACGTGGCGCTATAGACCAACTTTATCTCTCCTTGAGGATTTCTCTTGCATTTGCATTTTTTCCTAACGCTGATTTTCCCTTTATTTTTGACGAATCTTTTTCTGACTTCGATGAGAACAGGCTAGCAAACAGTATGGATCTTTTAGCAGGGATGATAAAAAGTGGCTCCATAAAGCAAATTCTAATAACCCCCTGCCATAAATCCATTAGAGATCTGATTATAAACAGTGCTGAGAAAGCAGAAATTGATATAAACGAGATTAATTTAAAGCAATGAAAAAATGAGTGAATTAGAAAGTCAGCATGATTTCGACAATCTTGCAGATTACTACGATGCTTTTCTTAAGATAGCGCTCTTTTTTGCTGGTGGTGAAAAACGTTTAAGAAGAAACATTGCAGATTTCATATTAAGAGCAACTGATTTAGGAAGTAAAAAAATTATTGTTGCAGATGTTGGATGCGGCACAGGCTCGCTGATTCCCTTCCTGCCACTGAATTGGGATATCTACTGTATCGATAAGTCAAAAAAGATGTTAGATTTGGCTGAAAAGAAAAATATTGGAAGGAAGGTTACTTACATTCAAAAGGAGGTTTTTAGCTTAGAGAATTACTTTGAATCATTTGATCTGACAATTTCTGTGTTGTTCCTGCATGAAATGGATCCGGAAAGAGCATGGAAGGCTCTCGATAAATTGATAAATATTACAAAAAAGAGTGGTTTTTTAGTAGTTATTGATTTTTTTGGAAACTTCACTACTAAATGGAAAATCTTTTCTAAAATACTTTCTTTGTTTGAGCCTAAACAAAATCTAAGAACAATGATTTCAGTTCTTCCATTTATAAAGAAGGATTCAAGAATTGAACTTATTGCAAGAAGGAATTTTGCATTAGGACTTTTAACAGGTGAAATCTATATAAAAAAATAAAAAAGGCAGCGCCACGCAGTAGACAACCAAATTTTTTTTACGCCGCAAATCAAAAAATGTTTATCGCGGCCTACCCCCTCTTGTCGCACCCCCACTACCTGGCTAAGGTAGTCGCCTGCTAAATGTGGCGCTGCCGGAAAAAGCCATTTATATTTTCAAGGTATCCAAAGTTATTTTTTCACTGAGTAAATTGTATCACAAGTTATTTTATTTCAAGAGTACCAATTTATCCGTTATATTTGGAGTTAACTGATAAATTTTCTTACCACTCCACTTCTTTCTAACTTTATCCAGTACGCACTTAGCATTTTCTCAAGCTGTGGCACATTTTCAATATGCCTTTCAAGCAAATTATAAAATTCTTCAGTGTGAAATGGCTCGAAGAAATGAGTTAGTTCATGCAGAATCACATATCTGATTAATTTTTCTGGCAAAAATCTTAAGAATTTGTTCAAAGTAAGAATGTTTTTTGTTGACCAACTGCCCCATTTCGTTTTCATATATCTCAATCGAATTGATTTCACAGGAACATCGAGTTTTTCAGAGTAGTCCAGGACAATCTCCTTTACCATACCTAAAAAAACTTCTTCACTTTTGGGAGTTAATTTTAGGGATTTTGAAATTTCAAAAGCTTCTTTCTGGACATTGATCTTATCCTTAAGCCACCGCATATGTTTTCTTACCAACTCTTTATAATCGATGCCACTCGGAAGCACCATCTTTACTAAGTGATGGCTTACCTCAATCCTAATATTTGACGAATTTTTCTTCTCAAAAATGACCATTCTTTTTTTATAGAAGCTAGCAACCTTCCGTTTCATTTATTTTCATACTCCTATTTTTATTTTTCCCATTTTTATCCTTGTTGTAAGTATTCTGTCAGAATGAAACATCATCCTTATTACATAAAGTAGCGCGAGAAACAGAACTAACTGATAGCCCATACCTATGAGAATAAGCTCATATCTGGAGAAGAATAAATTCTGAACAGCTTGTAATGTATGTGTGAATGGAATCAGATAGACAAGCAAGTAGGCCCATTTTGGAAGTGAAGTCAGATCTACGAAAAGAGTAAGGAGATAAGGTATCAGAACAAGGATCATTATAGGAGTTATGACGGCTTGAACAGACTTTACATTGTCTGTAAAACTACCAAGAATTATAGAAATTGCAAGCGCGACCATAACGGACAAGAAGATCATAAGTCCAAGTAAAACATAATCAGATGCTGAAAGTTTGAGGTTTAGTTGTTCAATAATCCTTGACATTTCAGCCCCAAAGCGGGCATTCATATCTGATTCCATAATTGAGTTCATATAGTATCGAAATCCAAAGATGTAAAAGATAGCAACAAGCAAAGCCACCAAACCACTTGCAAACATCTTTGAAAGTGCAATTGCCGACCTACTTACAGGCGAGGCAAGAAGAGTTTCAAGCGTCTTGTTTTCCTTTTCAGCAGCAATTGCTGTAGCAACAGATTGAGATGATATTATTATGACAACAGTCATAATAATTGGTATAAATGCACTCTGATTTGAAACAAACGATATTATTAACTCTGAGCTACCCTGTGCTTGCTTATTGCCAATCTGAACATATTCCTTAAACCTCACGGGATTTTTTAAGAAATCTGTTTTGAGGCCCCTTTGAACTGTTGAAGATTTTATTAGATTGTTTGAAATTACCTCGTTAATTCCTTGGATTACTGCTTTGATTTTTGAGGCTTTCTGAACGCCAGCAAAAGAAAATGAAGGTAAGAAAATGTATATCTTGACTTCGCCATTCTTTCCAATTTCAATGTTCTCTGAAAAATTCTCAGGAATAAAAACCAATAGGCTGCCTTGTTTCTTTCTTTCAAGCAGTATTGCTTTGTTGACGTCTGCATTGTATTCGATAACTTTAAAATTCTGCTTTTCAAGAGCCTTTTTTACGAACTCTGAAATCTGCGATCTGTCTTTATCTATAAATGCAACGCGTGTTTTTTCTTGACCTGTTGTCTTTGCCTGCGAACCAATCAATTGACCTATAAACATAAAGATGAAAACAGTTATTATGAGCGGTAAAATCATCTGAGGTGTGAGAAGTTCTCTTATTTCCTTTATTGTTAGCGTTAGAAACTTTCTCAATTTTTCGACACCACCTCAAATACTTCTTCCAGATTGGATGCATTGTATTTATCCTTCAACTCTTTTGGTGTGCCAGTCTCTAAAATTTCCCCTTTATCGATTATGGCAACCCTATCAGATAAATACTCAACTTCCAACATATTGTGGCTGGAAAGAAGGACTGTCATTCCACTGCGTGCAAAGTTTTTGATGATCTTTCTAACTTCAATTGAGTTCATAACATCAAGTCCACTTGTTGGTTCATCAAGAATTGCAAGCACGGGGCGAACCATAAGCGCACGCGCTAAAAGTAATTTTCTAGCCATACCCTTGCTATATGTGGCTATTTTGCTACTCAACCTGTCTCCCAGGCCTGCTATTTCGACTCCAAGCTCAACTGCTTCTCTAGCATCTTTTTTGCTATCAAAATACAGTGAAGCCATAAATTTGAGGTAGCCAATTCCTGTCATATTTTTATATGCACCAGCATCTTCTGGCAGATAGGTTATTAAGCTCCTCACAATCTCAGGCTTATAGCGAACCGAATTATTGGCTACATAAACATCTCCATCATCTGGCGTAAGAATTGTGCTGATTATTCTTAATGATGTTGTTTTTCCAGCCCCATTTGGTCCTATCAACGCAAAAACCTCTCCCCTGAACGCTTCAAAACTTATACCTTTAAGCGCTTTAAGGGAACCATAACTTTTAGTTAGATTCTCCACCATAAGAACTCTTTTATCACTACTGGTTTGGCTTAGGTCCAGAGTTATCACCCCCTTATAAGTCGCTTTAAATAATGAAAAATCAATCAAACAAAAGTAACAATAGTTAAATTATGCCAGTGGCTTAAATAAAATAGATGAAAAAAGCGTGAGAAAAATTATGTCGCTGATTAAATATCTTGAAGATTTAATGAAAATTTCAAGCCCTTCTGGAAACGAAGAAAAGATGCTTCTTTATCTTGAAAGTGTCCTTAAAAAATCAGGTTTCAAAGTAAGTTTTTCTGAAGTACCAGGAAAATT
>JAOADC010000051.1 GCA_026417515.1 Actinomycetota bacterium | reverse complement strand
TATTTCAAAGTAATTTGCACTGCCTCTAAGAATAATTTCTTGAATGTGATTCTTGTAATTAAGGTCGATTTTAACTTTTGATGCTTGAGACACGATTTCAAGTTTCTCAAGTTCAATTTTTTTAAAATTAAGGCTCAAATCTGAAAAGGCTGTTTTTATAAAGATTAGATAAGTAGGATTATCAGGCAAAACAATGTCTGAATTTAAAGCGTTGACTGCAAAAACCCTCTCACTGTTTTCTTCAATCTTTACTTCTTGAATTTTTGAAGACTCATCAATTGAAGAACTTATAGCCAGTAACCTATTGCTTGGTTGAGATGAAAATTCTATGACTGGTTTATTCTGGCTTACAATTTTGAGGCTGCTTGCAGGAAGATATACTTTTAGTCTTATCCTGCTCGCTCTACTATCGACAGGAACGCTTGTTTTGCTCAGAAATTCCTGAAAAATTCTAATATTGTAAGTATCTTCGACTGTGAATGCCGTGATTAAGGCTAAAGACAAAATGAGCACGAAATAAGAGAACAGTTTTACAGGGAAAGAATTTTGATAAAAGATATCGAGACCAAGAACAACAATAAATACAGGCCAGATTCTTAAAAGGCTTAAATCAAAATAAAAATATCCAGTCACCTTTCCAAAACTGCTCAACCCAAAAAGAATTAAGGTTATTCCCAAAAGCAAATTTGCCGGATTAAAAAATGGTGAATCTTTGTTTTTACCTTTTTTCTTCGACGAAGATGGCAGAGAATTCTTCTCTTTACCGCTATTAATATCATCCTCATTGTTTTTGAAGTCCTTATTCTTCATTGAAGTTCAATTTCTATCGTTTAAAAATAATTGAAGCACCTACTATGACTAATACGATTGGCCATATGAGATCCCAACGAATGATGTGGAAAGGGAAAATCTGCTGAAGAAGAAAGTAAAATCCCAACAATATGAGAGCTAATCCAAATATACTTCTGGGAGTGGATAATTGATGTTCTTTCAGTTCTTGTGAAGTTGAACTTGAAACAGTTTCTGCTGATTTCTGGCTTGTGGTCGATTCTTGCTCTACGATCTTTTTTGGAGGTTCTTCTAATTCTTCTGGACTATTCGGTATTACAATTGCAAGAATGATGTAGAGTATGAGCCCTGCACCGTTAAAGAGAGTGAGTGCTGCAAATGCTACTCTTATAAGTGTTGGATCGACCTGAAAATACTCCCCAAGTCCGCCACAAACCCCAGCAATCATCCTATCTTTTCTTGAACGGTAAAGCCTTTTCATAATCAAACCCCCTCAAATCTAAATTAACAGAGTACAGATAAGATGTCAAAAAACCTGAAGTAAATTTAAGGATTTCAAAAGAATTGCTCTAAAAGAAGAATCCAATATTCATAGTTTAAAGCCTAAGCATAAAGTGGGAAATTGATTAATAAGTTCTAAGTAAAGTTAGATACTTTTGATTGATGGAGGAGATGACGGGACTTGAACCCGTGACCTCCTCCACGCCAAGGAGGCGCTCTCCTTTTCATAAGAATTTTGTCTTAATCTTTTAGACTGGATTTTTTGAATTTAGCTCTAGATCCCAAGAAAATGAATAGTAAAACCTGAATATTCAGTTAAAATTTTTACATTTTGATATTAATTGATGTTTTTTTGCAAATTTTGCTTATAGGTAAATTTAAAATTCGTTTCCTGTCATACTTAGATTTTATAATCAAAGAGTGGTTTTTCAGGGTCAAGTTTTTCGAGGATGATTAGATAAGTTAGATAGCTTTTAGAGGCGTGATATGGGTTTGTTGATTCATGATCAAAAAATTACTTATCGAACAAATCGCACTAAAAACTCGATCATAATTTGAAACAAAATTGTATTGACATAGATTTGAATTTATTTAAAATAGGTAATGTGATAACATATTACATTACCTATCAAAGGGGGTAGTAAACATTGGACAAATTGCCTAACTGGATAAAAAACAGATATTTAAGAATGCTCGATTACTTTGGGAGTCAAGCTTTCACGTTCGACCAAGCTTTTGATTTACTGAATAAAGAATATAAGCACTCTGAAGAACAAGTTAAGGTAATTCTTTCGGAAATTAAAAAAGCTGGATTGTTAAGGGTTACTCAAAATCCAAAAGATAGAAGAGAGAAGATCTATACATTAAAAACCTTTCTAAATTTACAGACCAATCACATTTCTACGAAAGATCAATTGATAAATCTATTGAAACAAGCAGCAGATATCATAAGAACGCGAGTTGATTATACCTTTATTTTGCTTCTACTGTTTTATAAGGCTTATTCAGATAAATGGGAGAGCGAGTTCGAAGAAGTCAAAACGAAACTCTTGTCTAAGGGCTGGAATGAGGTTGAGGCAGTTAAGGAAGCTGAATCAGCTCCATATCATGTTTTCAATTTTCCTAAGGAATTTCTATGGAACAATATAAGGAAAGATCCACAAAGAATTACTGAAAAATTTTCTATTGCAATGAAAAAGTTAGCGGAACTAAATCCCAACTATCATGATATTTTTGCTCAATTCGACTTCCATCAATTTACAAGTAATCCAGAAAATTCCGCAATCTTAAATCAATTAATTGAGCTTTTCAGCAAATTTTCTTTCAAGGAGATTTCCGGTGATATTTTGGGAGATGCATATGAGTGGATACTAAAATACTTTGCCCCTACAAAGGCGAAGGAAGGTGAGGTATACACTCCGCGTGAAGTTATAAGATTGATGGTTGAAATCCTTGATCCAAAACCAAAAAGTTCAATATATGATCCAGCACTTGGCTCGGCTGGAATGCTCATAATAGCCTACAAATACATTGAAGAAATCTATGGTAAAGAAGAAGCAAATACTCTTCTCTTGTATGGACAGGAACCAAATCCAAAAACATTAGCTTTAGCAAAAATGAATATGCTATTACATGATATTAGAAATTTCCAGCTAGAGCTAGGAGATACTTTGCTTTTCCCGAAATTCAAGGAAGGAAATTCATTTAAAAGATTTGATTATGTAATTGCAAATCCTCCTTGGAATCAAGATGGTTATGATGAAGATACTTTAAAAAAAGGAGAATATTGGCAAGAAAGATATAAATATGGTTTTGCCACCAAACAATCAGCTGATTGGATATGGATTCAGCATATGTTAGCTTCAGCACAAGAGAAGGCAGCGGTAGTTATTGATACCGGTTCAGTTTCGAGAGGTGGACGAGAAAAGTTAATAAGACAGAAAATAGTAGAAGATGATTTAGTTGAATCGGTTATTTTGCTTCCTGAAAAACTTTTTTACAACACAGGAGCTCCTGCAGTAATTATTGTTTTCCATAAAAATAAACCTGAAGAAAAGAAAGAAAAAGTTTTGCTCATCAATTCCAGTAAGGAATATCAACCCGGGAAAAAGCAGAATAGTTTAGGAGAGGAAAATATTAAGAAGATTGTCGATGTTTACAGAGAGTTTAAGGAAGTCGAGGGATTTAGCAAGATTATCAGTTTAAAAGAGATAGAGGAGGCTGATTTCAATTTAAGCCCTTCAAGGTTTGTAATAAAAATTGAAGAGGAAGATTATAGACCAATAAACGAGATAAGGATTGAGTTGGAAAAGCTTGAAGTAGAGAGAAGAAAAATAGAGGAGAAATTGAAGAAGATTATAAGCTGAGCGCATTGCGGATTATCAAGCCAAGAGGTGGAACCATGAGATCGCGACCGCGAGAGAGAAGATTGGGAGAAAAAGAAACTTTTGAGGAAAAGTCGCAGTTCTTTGGTTCCGAGAAAGAATGGCTCAAATTAATTAAAACAATTGTTGCGATGTCCAATAGGTCAGGTGGGCGCATTTTGTATAAAAGCATAAACGTGGATTTTTCAGAGTTTGACCCGGCGAATTTGGATAACAAAGTGAACTCTTATATAGCACCAAAACTAAGAGGTATAGAATGTGTTAAAAAGGGTAATGGGGTTGAAATTAAAGTGCCTCGTTCTGATTTGAGACCACATATTTTTATTAAGAAAGGTATTTACAGAAACAAGAAGGGAAATAAAGTTGCTGAATTTTATGAAGGGCAGATATGGATAAGACACTCATCAAAAAATGAACTTTTAGATAAGTCAGACTTTGATCAAATTGTAAAAGAGGAAATTCGAAAAGTGTTCGAGAGAATGAATATAATTGTGGCGCAATATCCCGCGAGTATATTAGAAGCTTCTGAATCAGCTTTGCCAATGAAGATAAAGCCAATGAAAGATCGGAAAAAGGGAGTTCCGGTTGTTATCGAAAAAGAACAGGTAGATCCGAACATTGCTTATCCTTACCAAGCAAAAGATTTGGCTAGGTTATTGAATAAGAACCTTGCTTTTATAGTCAAATTATTAAAAGTGCTTCAATTAAAAGAGGATCCTAAGTATAACTATAATTACAAAAACTCTGAAGGCAAGATAGTACTAAGAAAATATAACGATGAATGTCTAGAGTTTCTTAGGAGATTTCTAATTAATAACCCAAACTTTTACCCGTGGAGGGATAAGCCATGAAATCTCCTTGGCCAACTAAAAAGCTGAAAGAAATTTTTCAAGAAAATAAGAAATCTCCTTTCAAAGTTGAAGATGCAGATAATCACACATTAGGTTATCCTTTTTTTACGAGCGGAGGCAATGTTTTAAGGCATAGTGAATTTCTTGTAGATGGAGAGAACTTGTTCTTATCGACCGGTGGTTACGCTGGTGTGAAATATTATTGTGGTAAAGCAAGTTATTCAACAGATACCTGGGCAATAAAAATCAAAAATGCATTAACAAAATATATTTATTATCAGATTTTGGGGAAAATAAGATATATTGATGAAATCTATTTTAGAGGCTCAGGGTTGAGGCATTTACAGAAAAAAGAATTTTTAAATATTGAGATTCCTTTACCTCCTGTTGAAGTGCAGCGGAAGATTGTCGGTGTTTTGGATACGATTCAAGAAGCGATTGAGATTCAGGACAAAATCATTGAGAAGACTAAGGAGCTAAAAAAGGCAATGATGAGCTTGCTGTTTCATTACGGGATTGCAGGGTTGAGGGTTAAAGAGTTGTTGAGTTCTCGAACTGGCGAGTTAGAGAAAGAGGAGATTGAGAAGCTGATTGGCAAAAAATTAAAGAAAACAGAGATCGGTTTAATTCCTGAAGATTGGAAGGTTGTGAAGCTAGGAGAGGTTTGCTTAAAAACGCAGCAAAAGGACCCTTCTAAAGAGCCGTATAAATTAATCAAATACTTGGACGTATCGAGCATTGATAACGAAAATTTCAAAATCATTGCTTATAAGGTTTTTGAAGGGAGGAAAGCGCCGAGCAGAGCAAGAAAAATCATAGAGACGGATGACATTATATTTGCTACCGTAAGACCTTATTTAAAAAGAGTGGCCTTGATTCCGGCTGAGTTACATGGTGAATTCTGTTCCACTGCCTTCTGCGTGATAAGAACGAAAAAAGAACTTCTCAAGCCAAATTATTTGTTCTATTACTTATTAACAAATTACTTTATTGTTCGCATTAGTAGTTTTCAATCGGGGACGGGTTACCCAGCCATAAGCGACGATGATATTTTGAACGAAAAAATTCCTCTTCCACCTCTTTTTGAACAGTGTGAAATTGCTGAAATACTTCAAACCATTGATCAAAAAATTGAAGTTGAACAGAAGAAAAAAGCACTTTATGAGGAGCTCTTTAAAACAATGTTAAATAAGATTATGAAACAGGAGATAGATGTTGAAGAAATACATCTTTAAGGGGAAGATAATTGAAGAGATCCTATGTTTGCTTAAGGTTTATTAAACCGATAAAAAAATATTCACATTCTATTAGCGAGTAACTTTCCGGAAGCCTACAAGCGGGGACTTACATCCAATTTATAATAAATTAAAAAATAAACATTTTAGTGTCTTAAAGAAGAGAAAAAATGAAGCATTTGGAAAAAGAGATAGTTGAATTTTATGTAATAGAAAAGCTAAAGGAATGTGGTTGGAAGTACATCCAGCCAGAGCATTTAGAGAGATTTAGTTTTGACGAACCACTTTTAATTTCTGACCTAAAAAGAAAGCTAATAGAAATAAATAAGGATGTAAATTTAACAGAAGAAGATTTAAAGCAGGTTATATTAAAGCTACAAAGTGCCAGCTCAGACCAGAATGGCCATAGAGAAATTTTGAATTACATAAAATTTGGTGTGCCGATTAAGACTGAAAAAGAAAGAATAGTAAAGTTTATTCAACTATTTGATTACAAGAATTTAAACTCAAACGATTTTATTTTTACGAACCAATATACTTTTGTTGGAAGAGATAATATTCGACTCGATATTGTCCTATTCGTTAATGGAATACCTTTAGTAAATATCGAATGCAAGAATCCTTATACTGGAAAAACTAATTATTTCGATGCATATCGACAAATTAAACGATATGAAAAAGTTGCTCCTGAGCTTTACAAATATATTCAAATAGGTATTGGTTTTTCTGAAAGAGTCAAATATTTTCCTATTGTTCCATGGTTGGATGATGTCGACCAGTTTATTTGGAGATCTGTTAAAGAAGATAAGGAAGCAGGCGAGGGAAATGATTTAAACATAAATGAAGAAATTTTTGAATTATTACAACCTGAAAACCTACTTGATATCCTTAGAAATTTCTTATTTCTACGCGAATTTAGAGGAGATAGAAAGAAAGTTGTAGCAAGATATATGCAATTTCGAGCAGCTAATAAAATTTACCGGCGAGTAATCGAAAATCTTCTGGGAAAATCTGAGAAAAACAAAGGCTTGATTTGGCACTGGCAGGGATCGGGAAAAACTCTAACAATGATTTTTTCAGCCTTTAAGCTTTATTTTGATGAATTATTGGAAAATCCAACTATATTTTTTATTGTTGACAGACAGGAACTGGAAAGACAATTTAGCGATGAGCTAAGCTCCCTTGACCTGGGTGGAATTAGTTTTGAAAGAATAGAAAATATTGAACATCTCAAAAATATAATTGAACACGATGATTATAGAGGCAAGCGAGGCATATTTTTGACCTTAATTCATAAATTTAACATGGAAGAATCTTTCTTGTTAGATGAGTTAGAAAAGAAAGAAGGAATCAATAAAAGGAAAAATGTTATATGCTTTTTGGATGAGGTTCATAGGACTCAATATGGGACATTAGCAGCCAAGATGAAAAATATTTTAAATAACGGATTCTTTTTCGGCTTTACGGGAACTCCAATATTTTATTCTGATAGAAACACCTATAAGGAATTTGGTTACATTTACAGTGATGAGAAGGAATGGTATTTAGATAAATACTTTATCGATCAAGCAGAAAAAGACGGTTTTGTTTTACCTATAGTTTATGAGAGAAGAAAAGAAGAGGTAAGTCTTAAAGATGTTGATTTAGAATGGTATCTAAGGGAAACGATCGAAGTTGAAGATATATCAGATGAGTTAGAGTTAAAAGCAATTAGAGATAATGTAAAGCGGAGAATAAACGAAATTACGGTTTTTCTCGAAAACGAAAAGAATATTGAAACGATTTGCGAAGATATTGCTGAACATTTTAAGCAGAACTTTGATGGTAAATTCAAAGGTTTTATAGTTGCTGGAAGTAGGCTTGCTTGTGTAAGGTTTAAAAGGATCATAGACAATTTTTTACCTCCTAAATATAGCGAAGTTGTTATGACATATAGTCCAAGCAATCCTAAAGAACCAGCAGAAATTCAAGCTTTTAGGGAGGAATTGGTTGAGCGTTTTGGAATAAACGATACAAATGAGATAAATAAGAAATTGGTAGAAGAATTTAAGAAAGATGAGTATCCAAAAATTCTAATTGTTGCTGACATGCTTATAACTGGCTTTGATGAGCCGAAGTTGGGTGTATTGTATCTTTATAAGTTGCTAAAAAATCATCGTTTGCTTCAAACAGTCGCTCGAGTAAACAGGCCATTCGATGGGAAAGCCTCGGGCTTGGTTGTTGATTATGTGGGTATTTTTAAGAACTGGTTAAAAGCATTGAAAGTTTATTTGAAGGAAGATCAAAAACTAATTAAAAAATCGCTGATTAATAAAGATGAGGCATTTGATATTTTTAATAACTCTCTAAAAGAGTTAAGAGAAATTTTTGGGGATTTAATAGGAAAATTCGAAAAAGATGCATTTGACAGAGGGCTAGAAATTATAAAAAAACCTGAAGTAAGAGAAAGGTTTGAAAACTCTTATTTAGAACTAAGAAAATGGTTTGAATTTTTGAGCAGTGACGAAAAAATGATTAGATATTTACCAGATTATAAATGGCTTAGTTGCCTTTACGAATACTATAAAAAGTTATTTAAGCCAGATGTCACCGAAAAAGCAGAGAAGATCTTTAACAAAACAATAAAAGTTGTTCATGAGCTGATAGAACCTACCGAGGTGTTTCAACAGAAAAAACCAACAATAATTGATCTAAATTACATTAAGAAATTAAGGAAATCCGATTTAACAGAAAATCAGAAAACTATCGGCACTCTTATGGCTTTACACAGAATCGTAATTTTAATAGGAGATAAAAACCCAGTATATAAGAGTATTGCTGAAAGAGTTAGATTATTAGTCAAAAAATGGCAGGAAGATGAAATTAGTAACGAACAACTCGGAATTGAGGTTGATAGTTTAATTTCCTTTATTAACGATAAAGAAGATGAAAGGAAAAAATATGGGTTAAACGATAAGGAATTTGCAATAAAACTTTTTCTAGAAAGCATAATAAAGCAAGAAACACACGAATTGATGGAGCTTTCAAAGAGTCTATGTAAAAGGATTGAAAGTAAATTGTACCGAGATTGGAATAAGAATCCAGCGAAGGTTCAAGAAGTTTCCAAGGAAATAAGAGAATTTTTGATTGACATAAGAGGCAAATATGGGCTTAGTTATGAAGAATTCGACAGATTGCATAAGGAGATTTTTGAGTTTATTTATGAAAACCCATAAGGACTATATAGTTATAAGACGCAAAGTTAAATACGCAAGACTGGAAGTTAAAGAAGAAGGTATATTTATCATTTTGCCTAATGAAACAACTATTGATCCTGCGGAACTGATTCATAAGTATAAAAAATGGATAAAGCAAAAAACCGAAATTTATAAAGAGTTAGAGAATCTTTCACAGCAGTGCGAACTATTTGATCACAAAAATATAAAGGAAATTGTCCACAATTATATTGAGGAACTTAGCAAAATCTTGGATGTTAAACCCAAATCAATTCGTTTCAGAAAAATGAAAAAAAGATGGGGCAGTTGTAGCAAGGATGGAAAGTTGATCTTTAATACCCTTATGAGATTTTTACCATTGGACCTAATAAGGTATGTAGTATCTCATGAGCTTTGTCATTTAAAAATCCATAATCATCGAGAAGAATTTTGGAATTTACTGAATCAAACTTGCAAAGATTTTTCAGAAAAGGAAAAACTATTGATGGCTTATGGAATAAAAATCAGGCAAAACAACCTATATTAGATTTTTTTCGAGCATGTTTTTTCTATTGAAGTATCTAAGGAATCCTTCAAAAACGTAAAAATTTCTAAGATTAAGCGTAGAAATATGCTATGTACACTTGATGTTTCTAACGACTGCCCAACCACGTAATTTTAAATTCTAAGATTAGGCAAAAAATTAAAAAAAGAAAGAGTCAATAAGAAACCTATTATTCTTTTTTGCTATTTTTGAATATCAATTCAAATTTACAAAATTAACCCACTTTTGACATTAAAAATCTTTAAGCTACGATTGCTGGCCTCAAATTTAAAAAAACAATCCGATTGCGAATACGATATGCTTTGTATTCAATAATTAAAAGAGTAATTTGACTCTATATCTGGATAAGGCTGAGCTCTAAAAAATATCAGTAAACAATGAGGGAATAAAATTTTAAAAATAGATTTAGCTCTGCCAAAAAAATCTGCTTAATCATATACTTATTCGAATTGAAAAAAAGTTTGATTTGGTGGAGATGACGGGACTTGAACCCGTGACCTCCTCCACGCCAAGGAGGCGCTCTCCCAGCTGAGCTACATCCCCTAGATTTAAGACTTTCGCGAAAGTATATTATATCAAAATCCGAGCAGACTCAAATATGGTTTGGTTTAAAGCCCGTTTTTAAAAAAATAGAAAGAAGCAGCCTTTATAGATAAAGACTGACTTCTCCACAATTCAAAAAAACAATCAAAGGAATTATCCTTCTTTAATCTGTTCTACAATCCTTGGTTCTCCAGTTCTTGAATCGAATTCAAAAGTTGGACAGTCTCTCCACAGAGATTCGAGACGATAATGATTACGTCCTTCTTCTGTAAATAAGTGAACAACCACATCACCACAGTCGATAAGAATCCAGCTCGAATCCTTGTTTCCTGAAATACCAATGATTGGCAAACCTAACTTTTCTGAAGTTTCTTCAACTGCTTCTACGACAGCTTCAGCCTGAATAGGATTGTTCACAGTTGCGATTAAAAAGTAATCTGTAATTCCTATCAACTTTCCCACATAAATTGCAAGGACTCCTTCGGCCTTCTTTTCAATTATGGCCTGCGCAATCTTTTCAACTTCGTTACTTAGGTGCAGCAATATCACTCCCTTCATATTGATTTTAAACAACAAAGTGACAACTTATTAAAAAATCGTAATCAGTTGTTTGTTGAGAAATCTCTTCCAATGACAATAACGGCATCAGCAACACCTTCAGCTCCTTTTAGAACCTTTTTCTCTCCGCATTTTAAGAGTGCTTGAATTTCAGAAGCGATGGTTTCCTCTGAAGATTGGATTTCAGTTACCAAATAGTCAAACCTTTCTGCATTTCTTATGGCATTCACACGATATCCAGCATTAATCAAAATAACAGCAGCTTGTGCTCCAGATGCAGGAAGACCACTACCATTGAGAATGATGACCGTTCCTTTAGGATTTCTCTTGGGAAAGTTATCTGAAAACATAATTGAAGCTGCTTCATTTAGTTTTGATGCATCGAGAACAACCACTGTGCCGTTTGCAACTCTGGAAAGCCTTGTTGGTGCTGGCACTATTTCAACAGATTTTACAGATGATATTTTGTCAATTTTCAATGAATTGAGTTTGAGAAGTTCGCTAATCAAAGTGTTTGGACTTTGTCTAAGTCTATTGGTATCGAGAGATTGAGAGTTTACAACATAAGGTCCTTTAAGTTCAAATTCAAAGAAATTCTTAATTGAAGCGATATACTCTGGCAAGAACTTTGTGCTCAGTGATTTTGCATCAATTACGCCGAGTCCAAGAACTGGAACATAAATACTCTTATCGATCAAAATGATTGCTAGAGATTTTAACCGCTTATCGTATGCGCATATGGCAGAAGTTGAAATCTTGCCTTTTTCTTGGGCGTAAACAAAAAATGGCGACTTATCCAATGAATCCTGGGCTTTATTTTCATTCTGGACAAGAGGTTTTTCAGTTGGTGTTGGTGAAGCCGTTCTAGCAACTTTAAAGTTTACGTTTAGATATGAAATTGAATAGATCAAAAGCAAAAAAGCCAGAAAAGATGCAAAGAAAAGAAATCTTTCTTTTGCTCTTCTTCTCTTAAGTTGGACAACCCTTGGAACGAGATATTTTTTAACCGTTCTCTTTTCAGAGTAAGGCACTTTTTTAGAAATGATACTTCTTTTTTTAATGCTATTCATTATTCATGCTCTTTATAGAGACCTCTCTTTTTCAGGTACTGATCTACACCTTCTGGAACAAGATATTTTACTGGTCTACCTTCTTTAACCCTCAAACGAATATCAGTAGATGAGATTGCCAGTGCCGGAATTTCCATAAAATGGACTTTAGGAAGTTTCCTGTTTCCAACGAGGTGCAATTCTTCAAACTTTCTGAGCGAGTATCCAGGGCGCGTGGCAGCAATAAATTGACAAAGATCAGCAATAATCTCTGGATCTTTCCAGGTAAGGATTTCGATGATTGCATCTGCGCCAGTGATGAAGAAGAGTTCAGTGTCTACTCCATAAATCCTTTTCATTTCTCGAAGGGTGTCGACAGTGTATGAAGGACCTACTCTGTCAATCTCGATTCTTGAGACGGTAAAGTGAGGATTTGACGCAGTAGCAATCACCGCCATAAGATAGCGGTCTTCAGCTGAAGCAATATCACGATCTGTTTTGTGTGGAGGCTTGCCTGAAGGAACGAATATAATTTCGTCAAGGTTGAATTGAAAAAAAGCTTCTTCAGCAGTCACAAGGTGTCCAATGTGTATTGGATTAAAAGTACCACCCATTAAACCTATTCTTTTTGGGTTTTTGTTTGTACCTTTAAGTTTCATGAGGAAATTATAACAAATTGCCGTTGTTTAAAGTTTTACAAGTGAGATAGAGGAGGAGAGGCCAAGAACAATGAGACCGCAAACGATTAGACCTAAACCTATACTTAATATTGATGCTTTTTTGTTTAACCGAAATATTCTTGAAACCAAAGCACCTGTCCAGGCGCCGGTTCCGGGCAAAGGTAAGGCAACAATTATAAATATAGCCATCTCAGCATACAGTTCGACTTTCTTGGCATGCTTTCTCTTCGCTCTTTCAGCAACTTTTTCGTAAAAATTGTTAAGGAATTTAACCTTCGTAACAACATATTTGACGGCAGGTTCGAGAAGATAGACAAGCAGCACTCCAGCTGTGAAATTTCCTAAGAAGGACCAAAAGAAAGACGAAAAAGCTGTCATTGAGAAAGCATGTATACCTAGAGGTATGGAGCCTCTTAACTCCCAAAGAGGTAGCATTGAAAGGATAAACAAAACAACTTCTGGTGGAAGTTCTTTGAAAAATTGAAACTCTGGCATGGCAATGATTATAGGATATGGTAGGAGAAAAATTTCAAAAAAGATCTTTCCTGAAAAGGATTGAAGTAATTTTTCTTAAAAAACTCTAAGGATGAGTTTCAACTGATTCTTAAAAGTGTTTGACTGATGATTGACAGTTTTTTAGAAACAAAAGGAGGTTAGCATATTTAATCCTTAATATCCAACAGAAACTTTATTGAAGCATCAGTTTCATATTAATTGTGGTAAGTTTAAATTGTTACCCGCTTTCGTTTGCTTGCGTATCAGACCCATTATTTGCAAGATCAGAGATTTTCCAAAATGGCTCTTATTTTTTTAACTACTATCTCTTTTGAAGGAGTCCTTGCTTGACCAGCAGGATTTGAGTAGACGCGTCAGGCGGTGGTAATCGGAAGATCATCTCTTTCGTAAATAATATCCTTTCCATTAATAAGAACTGTTGGACTACCGAAGATCGGTGGATTGAATTCACTTTCAATGCCAGTATAGATTACTTTCTTGAAGGAGACTCTATCTTTAATTCCTAATTCTTCAATTACTTCAAGTATCAGTTTTTCAGTTTCTGATGTTCCTTTGCATCCTATAGAGCCGACAAGGGTTATCTCTATCATCTTTTCACCTGACTTAATAGTCATATTTATTATCTCATTATGTTAATATGGGTTTAGGTCGGAGGTGGCAAAAATGCGGAAAATTGCCATATATTTGATTGTGGCCTTAATTTCAGTCTTTGTTTTTGTAGTTTTGCAAGATGTCTTTATAAACTTAGATATAATTTCTGATGGTTCGGGCATTGATTATCCAGTAGAAAAGACGATGGATTATGGATCTCGCACTTCAAGTGTTCCCTCCAAAGGCGTTGAAGTATCAACAGGACAGAAAGCCGTCAGTGATTCCGTTCTTGGTCAGAAGGTGATAAAAACTGGATATCTGGAAATCTTGAATAGTGAAGTAAAAAAAGCAACCAGCGAAATAATTCAGACAGCCAAGAGTTTTGGTAGTACAGTTGTTTCTGAACAGATAACTGGTGGAGATTATCCAAATGCTGTTGTAACGCTGGCAGTGCCTGAAGAAAAGTATGAGTCACTTGTAGATAATCTTCGTAAGAGATACGAATTCATAACTTATAACCTGACAAAACAAGATGTGACAGAGGAGTTTCTGGATCTTGAAGCTGAGCTGAAGGTCGCAAAAGAAGAGTTACAAGCAGTTGAATCGCTTCTCAGCAAGGCAAAAGATGTTAACGAAATTTTAAAAATCAGGGACCGATCAAGGTCTTTAAGGAAGGAAGTCGCCCAGCTTGAAAAGAGGCTGAAAGAGATAGAGGAAAGAGTTGAACTCAGCTTACTTACTGTTGTTATTCAAAGCCCAGAACTGGTTAAAGGCGAGAGAAATTGGTGGAGCAGAACACTGAAAGAATTGATTTTGGTGCTTCAAAGAAGCACTCGAAAGACACTGGCTGTTATGGTTGCTCTCATTCCTATAGCCGGTGTCCTCTTAGTAACCTATGGCCTTTACTTTCTTGTCAGGAGATTGTTCAAGAGATCTGGTTAAAGAAAGAGTAACTTTTTAACTTATTCTTATGTTCATAATCATTTTTAAAGATTTTTCTGCTAATATCTCTTTTATTAACGGATAAAAGCAAATTTTACTAACTTTTTAAGGAGGGCAATATGCAGTGCCTGATAAACGGCAGTCTCGTAGATTTCCAGGACGGTGATTCGGTTTACGATGTCTTTAAAAGAATTCTTAACGAAAGTCAGTTAAAAAGAGTGCTAGCGGCAAGAATGGAAAATCATAAATTAATAGATTTAGGTATGCCAGCAGAAGAAGGCAAATCTTATGAGCCAATTTTTTTAGACACAGAAGAAGGTCTTGAAATTCTCAGACATTCTGCCTCCCATGTTCTTGCAGCTGCTGTAAAAAGATTGTTTCCAGATGCTCGCCTGGGTATAGGACCGGCTATCGAAAATGGTTTTTATTACGACTTCGATGTAAAAAATCCATTTACACCTGAAGACCTAACTAAATTAGAAAAAGAAATGGAAAAAATTACCAGCGAGAAGCAAAGATTTGAAAGAGTGGTTCTGAGCAAATCTGAGGCAAGGAAACTTTTTGAGTCTTTAGGTGAGATATATAAGTTAGAGTTAATAGATGAGATCGAAGATGATTCCATAACGATCTATAAAACAGGTGATTTTGTAGATCTGTGCAGAGGACCTCATGTTCCTCATACTGGCTATATTAAGGCTTTTAAACTTATCTCTTCTGCAGGCGCTTACTGGAGGGGCGATGAAAAAAATCCAATGCTACAGAGAATTTATGGAACAGCTTTTCCAGACAGAGAAAGTTTAAACCAGTACCTGAGGTTTTTAGAAGAGGCTCAGAAGCGTGATCACAGGGTTCTTGGAAGAGAATTAGAACTCTTTTCCTTTCATGAAGAGGCGGGTCCGGGACTAGTTTTTTATCATCCAAAAGGCGCTATTGTTAGAGAAATTATTGAAAACTTCATTAAAGATGAATGCAAGAAAAGGGGCTACCAGCCATTGGTAACTCCTCATGTGTTGAAGGGTGATCTTTGGAGGATATCAGGCCATTCAGATTATTATCGCGATAATATGTTCTACCTTGAAATAGACGAGAAAGAGTATGCAGTAAAGCCGATGAACTGTCCTGGGCATATTCTTGTTTACAAATCGAAACCAAGATCGTATAAAGAAATGCCTTTAAGATTTTACGAACTCGGGACTGTTTATCGGTACGAACGTTCAGGTGTTTTACACGGTCTATTAAGAGTAAGAGGATTTACTCAAGACGATGCTCATATTTTCTGTACACCAGACCAAATAGAGGAAGAAGTGGAAAACATCTTAGATTTCTCTTTCTATGTGCTCAACTCGTTTGGTTTTGATGACTTTAGTGTAAACCTATCAACTCGACCAGAAAAATTTGTAGGTTCATTGGAGATCTGGGAAAAAGCAGAAGGTGCACTAAGAAAAGCACTTGAGGATAAGGGAATAGAATACAAGATTGATCCTGGTGAAGGAGTTTTTTACGGTCCTAAGATTGACATCAAACTAAAAGATGTGCTCAACAGAGAGTGGCAAGCAACTACCATTCAGGTGGATTTTAACATTCCTGAAAGGTTCGACCTCGTATACTGGGGTGCTGACAATCAGCACCATCGTCCAGTGATGATACATAGAGCAATTATGGGTAGCATTGAACGATTTATGGGTGCACTCATCGAACATTATGGTGGTGCTTTTCCTGCCTGGATTGCACCTGTGCAGGTTGCTGTTCTACCTATTGCTGATCGTCATTTTGATTATGCAAGCAAGGTTTATCAGGAGTTATCAAGCAGAGGATTCAGGGTTGAACTCGATGTTCGTCCAGAATCAATTAACAAGAAAATACGGAATCACCAGAAAATGAAAGTTCCATATATGCTTGTCATTGGTGATAGGGAAGCAGAAAACGGTTCAGTTGCTGTAAGACACAGGAAAGAAGGCGACCTCGGTCCATTCAGTTTGGAAGATTTCATAGAAATGCTTAATAAGGAAGTAAAGGAAAGACTGATAAGATAAATTTTGATTTTGAGAACCAGCACTTTTTTGGTATACTTTGCAAAAATTTAATAAAGATGTCGGTATGTTTTTAAGCGAAAGCCATAAGCTTTCCACCATGCGGCGCATAAACCAGCTTGCATGGTAGATTTCAGTGAAAAGGTGGCTTTCGCCACCTTTTTTGATTTTGGGAGGTGGGATTTATACAGTTCAGTTTAAGGGTAAATGAGCGGATCAGGGCAAGCGAGGTTCTTGTAATCGATCCTGATGGAAACAAGTTGGGGGTAATGAGCATAAATAAAGCCCTTGATTTGGCGCAAAATGAGTATGGCCTTGATCTTGTGGAGGTCGCTCCGAATGCTAAACCACCTGTTTGCAGGATAATGGATTATGGTCGCTGGCGGTATGAGCAGGAGCAGAAGTTAAAGAAGGCAAAGAAGCATCAACAATCTGTGGTTATAAAAGAGTTGAAAATCAGGCCAAAAATTGGCGAGCACGATTTACAGGTAAAACTAAAACATGCTAAAGAGTTTCTTTCAAAAGGCCAGAAGGTAAAGTTTACTTTAAGGTTCAGGGGAAGAGAGATTGTTCATCAGGACCTGGCTGCTAAATTGCTTGAAAGAATAGCTTCTGAACTTTCAGAACTTTCAAGCGTTGAAGCAAAGCCACGTCTTGAGGGGAGATTTATGGTAATGATGCTTGCTCCACGTAAGGATGCTTCAAAGAAGCAGACTGAGAAAGCAGAAAAAGAAGAGCAGATTACAGAAGATAACAACTAGTTTTGAAAGGAGTTGAATAAAGGTGCCTAAGATGAAGACAAAAAGGGCAGCGGCGAAACGCTTTAAGATTACAAAGTCAGGAAAAATTTTGAGAGCAAAAACCGGCCATAGCCATCTTCTTTCTAAAAAGGAAATGAAAAGAAAAAGACGCTTGAGAAAAGTTGATGAAGTTCACGAAAGCAAGATAAGGTCAGTTAAAAGGCTGTTAGGTTTATAGTTTTTTCAGAAACTTCGGAGGTGTATAAGAAATGGCAAGAATAAAGAGAGCTGTTCATGCTCGCAAGAAAAGAAAAAAAGTTCTAGAGATGGCTTCTGGATACTACGGTCAGAAATCGAGAAGCTACAGAAAGGCAAAAGAGCAACTTTTAAAATCGCTTTCCTATGCATACAGAGATAGAAAACAAAAGAAACGCGACTTTAGAAAACTCTGGATAGTTAGAATCAATGCTGCAGCCAGAGAATATGGACTTTCTTACTCAAATTTCATCCATGGATTAAAACTTGCCAACGTTGAAATCGACCGCAAGATGCTTGCTGATCTTGCTGTAAATGATAAGGAAGCATTCTCATCACTTGTTGAAAAAGCCAAAGAAATGTTAAAAACCGCCTAGTTCAATAAACAAGGGGGTATCCTTGTCATTACTTGAAGAACTAATTAGAAGCATTGATGAAATTAAAAAGGCTGCTTCTGAAGAGATAGGTAACGTTGCTTCTATTTCTGACCTGGAAAAATTAAGAGTTACCTATTTAGGAAGAAAAGCAGAATTAAATCTTATTCTGAGGCAGCTTAAAGAATTATCTCCTGAAGAAAGAAAGATTGTAGGAGAAAAAGCAAATGCTGTTAAAAAAGAGTTAGAAGAGAAGATAAGAGAAAAAGAGAGTCAACTATCGCATACCAAAGAAAAAAAAGAAATCGTTGATTTTTCTCTTCCAGGCAAAAAGTACTATGTTTCAAGCGAGCATCCAATTCAGAAGTTAATAAATGAAATCTGCGAGTTTTTTATCGGGCTTGGATACGAGGTGGTAAGTGGTCCAGAAGCAGAAATCGATTACTATAATTTTACAGCCCTTAACATTCCGCCCTATCACCCAGCAAGGTCGATGCATGATACGCTCTATCTATCAGAATCAACTTTGTTTGAACTTGAAGGAACTGAAGACGAGTTAAGAGAGGCAACACGAAAAATTGCTTTGCTTCGAACACACACTTCACCAGTTCAAATAAGAACCATGCTGAGAAAGAAACCACCTTTGTTCATCGTTGCTCCTGGTAGGTGCTATCGAAGAGATGTGCCTGATGCAACCCATTCTCCTGTTTTTCATCAAATTGAAGGTCTAGCTGTCGCTGAAGGGATATCTTTCTCAGACCTTAAAGGAACTCTTGAACTTTTCTTGCGCAATCTATTCAGCCAAAATGCTCGTGTGCGTTTCAGGGCTTCCTATTTCCCATTTACAGAACCAAGCGCTGAAGTTGATGTAAGCTGCATCATATGTGGTGGAGATGGTTGTAGGGTCTGCAAAGACACTGGTTGGCTTGAAGTTCTTGGTGCAGGAATGGTGCATCCAAACGTGCTTGAAGAAGTAGGGTACGATTCTGAAAAATATACAGGATTTGCGTTTGGCATGGGAGTCGAAAGATTGGCAATGCTTAAATATGGAATACCTGATATCAGGTTATTTTTCGAGAATAACCTAAAATTTCTAGAGCAGTTTTAGAGGGAGAAAAGTTGAAGGTCCTTTACTCTTGGCTTAAAGAATATGTTGATATAGATATTCAACCTGAAATTCTGGCTGAGAGATTGAATTATGCAGGTATATCAGTTGAAAGCATTGAAAAGATCGTCCCATCCTTTAAAGGAGTTATTACTGCAAAAATATTAGAAGTCAAGCCTCATCCAAATGCTGAAAAACTTCAAATTGCTTTGATCGATTCTGGCAAAGGTACTATAGAGGTCGTCTGTGGCGCGAAAAATATTGCTCCTGGTCAGATTGTTCCTTTTGCGCCTGAAGGCTCCACATTAAAGAATGGTGAGATAAGGCTTGAAGCAAGAAAGATTCGTGGTTTCCTTTCAAGAGGTATGCTCTGTTCAGAGGCAGAACTTGAATTAGGCGATGATGAAAGCGGAATTCTTATTTTAAGCGAAGAAATAAGTGGCGATATTCCTATCGGAGTTCCTCTGGAAGAGGCTTTAGGCATAAAATCTGACTACCTATTTGAATTTGAACTTCCTTCGAATCGACCTGATGCATTTTCAGTTGTTGGTATTGCTCGAGAGGTAGCAGCTCTCTTTAATTCTAAGGCCAAATTTCCTGATTTTCATCTGACAGAGAACGGTCCACAGATAGGTGATATTGTTAAGGTTGAAGTTGAAGATGAGAATTTATGTCCACGGTACACTGCAAAAGCTGTTTTGGGAGTTATAAATAAACGCTCACCTTTCTGGATGAGATGGAGACTTCTTCATAGTGGTATAAGACCAATATCTGCAATTGTCGATGTCACTAATTACGTGATGTTGGAAACAGGTCAGCCACTTCATGCCTTTGACTTAAGATTCGTTAAGGATGGGAAGATAATTGTTCGTGCGTCAGGTAAGGATGAAAAAATAACCACTCTCGATGGAGTTTTAAGGACTTTGAGAGAGGGAATGCTGCTGATTGCAGATAGTGAAAAACCTATTGCTCTTGCAGGTATAATGGGGGCAGAAAATTCTGAGGTAAAAGAAGATACGACTGACGTGATTATAGAAAGCGCTCATTTTGATTCAAAAAGCATAATGAGAACTTCAAGGATTCTTGGTCTTAATACCGAGGCTTCAACCAGATTCGAAAAGAAAGTTGATCCTGAAGGTACGGTTTTTGCTGCCAAGAGGGCAGCATATCTAATGCGTGATATCTGCGGTGGCAATGTGGCTAAAGGTGAAGTTGATATTTACAAGAAAAAGGCAGGGCAGGTTCAAATAAATGTCAGGCACAACCGTATAGAAAAGCTCGTTGGAATGGAATTTTCAAAGGAATTTGTAAAAAGAACCTTTGAAAATCTTGGATTTAAGGTTGAAGAGATAAATGAAGGATATAGATTAACAGTGCCAACTTTCAGGCCAGATATAGAACGTGAAATCGACGCGATTGAAGAAATTGCTCGTATCTATGGATATGATCGTATTGAATCGACCCTTCCTTCAAACAATCACATAGGTGGATATGAGGAAGATTTAAAAGTTCTTAGAGATATAAGGGAGAGAGCTTTAAGGTTAGGTTTTACAGAGGTTATAACCAATCCATTGCTCGGTTCAAAGATTGTAGAGATCTCTGGATTCTCTGGCAGAGAGGAAGAAAAACTGGTAAAAGTTGTAAACCCTTTAAGCAATGATCTTTCAATTTTATCTCCAAGGCTTGCACTAAACTTGATATATGTAATAAGGAACAACTTCACCAGATCGGTGAGAAATGTTCGAATCTTTGAGTTAGGAAGAGTTTTTAAGAATTCCGACGGCATCCTTCCTGAAGAGAAAACAGTATTTGCAGCTGCTGTTTGCGGTAACTCTTTAGAAAAGCAGTGGTGGGGCGGTCCATTGAATGCTGACCTTTATGACCTTAAAGGGCTGGCTGAATCAGTTTTTGGTGCAGAAAATCTTGAGTTCAACCCACTTGATAGTGATGCTTCCTTTGATGGAATAAATCTGAATTTCTTAGAAGGCGACAAGAGCGCTATTATAACTTCAAAGGGCAGGCCAGTCGGCTACCTTGGTGCAGTAAAATCTGAAGTTTTAAGAGCACTTGATATAGATATTCAGGTATACGTAATGGAAATAATCCCTGAAATTCTAAAAAGTTCAATTCTTGAATCAAAGAAATATCAACCCGTTCCTTTATATCCTGCCATAGTCTATGACTTTTCTTTTATTATTCCTGATGAAATACTTTACAGTGACATCAGGGATGCAATCATTTCACTTAACCTTAAATATTTAGAATCTGTTGAAGTCTTTGATGTCTATAAAGGCAAGGGAATTGAAAAGGGCAAAAAGAGCATGGCAATTCGGTTAGTATTTCGTTCCCCAGACCGCACGCTTGAAGAATCTGAGGTAAGAGATAGTTTTGAGGCAGCAATGTCTATTGTAAAAGAAAAATTTGGTGCCGATATAAGAAGGGCAGATGTTTCTTAATGCCTGAAAAAATTAAAGTCGGCATTGTAGGTGTTTCTGGCTACACGGGACGAGAACTTCTACGAATACTTAAGTACCACCCCAATGTTCAAATATTTGAGGTTTTTGGATCGCAGTCAAGAGGAGTTTTTCTAAGTAATCTTCATCCTATGCTTAATCTTAAATTTGATTTAGAGGTAAAGGATTTTTTCTCAGAATCTCATAACGCTGATGTCTACTTTGTCTGTGTCCCCCATGGAAAAGCTCAGGATGTTGTTTCTTTGCTTTATAGAGAAGGCAAGAGAGTAATCGATCTTTCAGCAGACTATAGATTAAAAGAAGCATCCGTTTATGAAAATACTTATGGTGTTAAACACAACCATAAAGATTTGCTTCAAGTTGCCGTCTATGGAATGCCTGAGATATTCAAGGCTAATATAAGAAATGCTGCGATCGTTGCCAATCCAGGATGTCTCGCGAGAGCCACCTTGCTTTCTTTGTATCCATTGCTTGATTCAGGTTTAATAAAAAACAAAGACTGTGTAGTTGTTGATGCAAAAACAGGAGTGAGCGGTGCGGGTATGAGTCTTAGGGACGACCTTCACTTCCCGCATATGAATGAAAATTTAAAACCTTATGCACCACTTCACCATCGGCACGTACCTGAAATCATCCAGGAAATTAGCAATTTTGCCGGATTTTCTATCAACCTTATGTTTGTTCCCCATTTGGTTGCTATTGATAGGGGTATCCTCGTGAGCACCTACTTTACTACTTCAGAGGAAATTTCAAATGAAAAGCTCTTCGAAATATATAGCAACTTCTACTCTGACTCTCCTTTTGTCAAAGTAATTTATAGGAATTTACCTGAAATAAAAAATGTAAGGGCAACAAATTATGTTCAGATTGGATTTGAAACGTCTAATAACAGTGGAGTTGTGTTTGTTGCTTTGGATAATCTAACATCTGGTGCATCAGCAAATGCTGTCCATAATATGAATATTATGTTTGATTTCAAAGAGACTTCTGGGTTAGAAGAAATGAGTCCCCTCTATCCTTAAATTAATGAATAAAAATTTGCCATTTTTCATAAAAAACTTATAATTTGCATTTAATTCAATAACACAGGGGGCTAGGATTGAAAATAGAAATTCCACGGGGTTTTAAATTCTACTCAGGGAATGCAGGATTCTATTCTGAAGATAGGCCAGACATACTCATCATAGTTGCGGAAGAGGGTTGTTCTGCTACAGGTGTTCTCACAACTAACAAATTAAGAGCCGCTCCAGTTCGCCTGGCTGAAGAAATGCTTAAGAAATACAGAATATTTTCAGGTGCTCTAATAAATACAGGTTTTGCAAATGCTGCAACAGGTAAGAGGGGAATTAGTGATGCACAGGAAATTTTAGACTTTGGAAAAAAAGTTTTAGATTTGCCTTATCCGCTAATTCCTGCTTCAACCGGTGTAATTGGTTCTTATCTTCCCCTTGAAAAGATAAAAAAGGCACTTGAATCCCTTAATAAGCACGATGATTTAGAACTTGCAGCTCGCTCAATTATGACTACTGATAGTTTTCCAAAATTTTACTCTGTCAAAGGAAGCAAAGAATATTGTCTAGCAGGAATTACAAAAGGTGCAGGAATGATTGGACCTTCTCTGGCAACGACACTTACATTCGTGATGACCGATGCAGATTTTTCACCTTACTTTTTAAAGAAAGCACTTTTAAATGCAGTTCAAAAGACATTCAACAAAATTGCTGTGGATGGCGAACAAAGCACCAATGATGCCATTTTTCTTTTTTCCACCGGAAAGATTAAAGTGGATAAAAGTATGGCAAAGGAATTCGAGATCCTTCTTGTGAACCTTCTTTACGAACTTTCTATGAAAATATTAAGAGATGGAGAAGGCGCAACCAAAATAATTAAGGTAATAACCAAAGGATTTGCTAGTAAAAAGGACGCTGAAAATGTTGCAAAAAGAGTTGCACTTTCACCACTTGTTAAGACAGCTGTCTATGGTTCAGATCCAAACTGGGGCAGAATATTTGCTTGCGTTGGCGACAGCAATTCTTATATTGAAGAAGACAGATTAAGAATCTTTATTGGCGATTATCCTGTTTTTAAAGGCGAGCCTGTTGATTTTAACAGGAAGGAACTCAGCGACTATTTAAAAGGAGATTCTATCGAGATAGTGATTGATGCTAATCTTGGAAAACATGAATCTTACTTCTTTTCCTGCGACCTTAGCGAAAAGTATGTCGAGATCAATTCTTCATATACAAGTTAAGGAGGTTCAAAATATTGGCTGAATTCTCAGGGCTAGAGAAAGCAAGAATACTTGTAGAAGCACTGCCTTATATTCAGAAGTTTCACGGAAAAACCATTGTTATAAAGTACGGCGGAAAAGCTATGATAGATAGCGAACTGCAACAATCAGTAGTTAAGGATATTGCACTGCTTTCTCTCGTTGGCATCAGGGTCGTCCTTGTCCATGGAGGAGGTCCTCAGATAAATCAATACCTAGAACTGCTTGGAATTAGACCTGCTTTCGTTGACGGACTTCGAGTCACTGATGAAAAAACTATGGAAGTTGTAAGAATGGTGCTCACCGGAAAGATAAACAAGGAGCTGGTTGTCCTTTTAAAAAAACAGGGTATTTCAGCCATAGGTCTCTCAGGAGAGGATGCAGGCCTTCTTGAAGCTCGAAAGCTTAACAAAAAACTTGGTTATGTTGGTTCAGTTGTATCAGTAAGAACTGAAATCATTCAATCTTTACTTGATGACGGATTTCTTCCAGTAATTGCAACAACTGCTCTTGGAGAAGAAGGAGAATCGCTAAATGTAAATGCAGACGATGCTGCAGCAAAAATTGCTTCAGCAATAGAGGCAGAAAAAATCATTTTCTTAACTGACGTTGACGGTGTCATAGTGGATGGGAAACTTGCTTCCAGACTTTCATCTAAAGAAGTTCGCAATTTAATTAGACTTGGAAAGATAGAGGGTGGCATGAAACCTAAATTGGAGGCTTGCTTGGAATCTCTATCAAATTTTGTCAGATACGCCCACATTTTAAACGGAACAGTTCAACATTCGTTGATTCTTGAACTTTTCACTGATAGCGGTGTTGGAACAATGATAACGGGAAGTGATTTGGATTGAGTAAAAGCATATTTGAAAACGAGGCAAAATTTTATTGGCCAGTATTTTCACGCCAGAAGATCGTCTTTGTGAAGGGAGAAGGGGTTTTCCTTTACGATGAACAGGGCAAAAGGTATTTGGATTTTATAACTGGCGTAGGAGTTACACCTCTTGGCCATTCAAACGAGGAAATCAATTCGGCGTTATATGAACAGAGTAAACATTTGTATACCTGTTCAAACCTTTTTTACAGTTATCCACAGATACGTCTTGCCGAAAAGCTGAGCCAATATGTAGGTGAAGGAAAGTGGTTCTTTTCGAATAGTGGAACAGAATCTATTGAAGCTGCAATTAAGATAGCAAGACGTTACGGACAGGTCAGCGGCAAGAGAAAGATCGTAACTCTTTATGGATCCTTTCATGGTCGAACCTTTGGTTCTATGTCAGCAACCGGTCAGGAAAAGATTAAATCAGGTTTTGGCAGTATGCTACCTGATTTTACACATATTTGCCCTGGGGATTTTGAGGAACTTGAAAGAACGGTTGACGAAGCGACTTCAGCGCTTATTGTCGAGGTAATCCAGGGAGAAAAAGGTGTTAGAATGATTGAAGATAATTTCCTTAGATATGCCTACAACCTCTGCAAGAAAGTGGGTGCACTCTTCATAGTAGATGAAGTTCAAACAGGCCTATGGAGGACAGGCGAAACATTTCTTGCAGGCCAGAAGAGACAGATGTTTCCAGATGTAGTTGCTATTGCAAAGGGTCTTGCCAATGGATTGCCTATTGGGGGAACCTGGATAAAAGAAGAACTTGCCTCACTCCTTAAGGCAGGGGATCACGGTAGCACATACGGTGGGAACGCCCTCTGTACTGCTGTTGCAACGAAGGTGCTTGATATTATGGAAAGAGAGAATTACGCTGAAAGAAATTTGAAAAATGGAAGGTTATTTATGCAAGAATTATTTAAAAATTTGCATAATAATGATAAAGTTAAGGAAATTAGGGGAGAAGGATTAATGGTTGCTGTGGAGTTTTCGCAACCAATAGCTGAAGCTTTAGTTTCAAGGTTAGCTGAAAGGGGATTACTCGCTTCAAGGTGTGGTGATAATACATTAAGATTCTTGCCTCCTTTTATTGCAAAAGAAGAACATTTTGAAGAGGCTGCGTTAATTTTAGGGGAAGCACTGGAGGAGATTCTTGGTTAAGCATCTTTTAGATCTGACTGAACTAAATAAAGAGGAAGCATTAAGAATCTTAGAACTTTCAAAAGAGTTTAAAGAGAGGAAAGAGAATTCGCTTTTGCGTACTTGTGAAGGGATGAAAGCAGCACTCATTTTTGAAAAACCATCTACAAGAACAAGGGTATCATTAGAGGTTGCCATCTCTTTACTAGGAGCCCATCCTGTGGTGCTTAGCTCAAACGATATGCAACTATCAAGAGGTGAGGATATAAAGGACACAACAAGGGTTTTATCAAGGTATGTAGATGCTATCTGCGCAAGAGTATATGAACACCAAACACTCTCAGAGATGTCTGTATACGCTTCTGTCCCTGTTGTAAATGCCCTTTCTGACAAGCATCATCCTTTGCAGGCTATAGCAGATGTTTTTACTCTTTACGAAAAAACAGGCGGTCTTGACTTTACCCTTGCTTACGTTGGCGATGGAAACAACGTTTGCCATTCTCTTATTATTGCTTCATCGATATTTGGATTTAACATTAGGATTTCTACCCCACCTGGTTATGAACCTGATTTTAACGTGGTAAAACAAGCAGAGATGATCGGCGGCAAAAAGATTTCTATTTTTGAAGACCCAAAAGAAGCGGTTAAGAACGCAGACGCGATATATACTGATACCTGGGTAAGTATGGGTTTTGATATGGAAGAAAAAGAGAGGAAGAAAGCATTCAAAGGCTGGCAAGTGAATCAAGAATTGATGGCTGAATCAGAAGATGCCTACTTTATGCATTGTCTTCCTGCACACAAAGGCGAGGAAGTCACTGAAGATGTTTTTGAATCTGAGAGGTCAATAGTTTTCGACCAGGCTGAAAATAGGCTGCACACTGCTGCAGCTGTATTTTTCTATCTTTGGAAAGAGGTGAGATAATGGGCAAGAAAAACGAAAGACATGAAGCCATAAGAAGGTTAGTAAGAACAAAGACCATAAGGACACAGGGCGAATTAGTAGAGGAACTGCAGAAGTTAGGATTTAAGGTAACTCAGGCCACAGTTTCGAGAGACGTTTCTCAACTTGGACTTGAGAAGGTATCAGGAGAGGATGGACGTTCTGTTTATATTCTGGCTGAAGACAGACATTTAAGACGTATGTGCGAAGATCTTGTTTTATGGGCAAGAGAAAGCGCAAATCTTGTGGTGGTCAAAACAACTCCTGGTGGCGCAAGCAGCGTTGCACAAGCGGTCGATGCAGCGAGGTGGGAAGAAGTCGTAGGAACAATAGCAGGCGATGACACATTCTTGGTTGTCGCTACTGGCGAGGCAGAAGCCAAGGAGATAGCAAGAAGAATAAGACAGCTTGCAGGCTAAAATCTGATAAAATCATATATTCTTGATTTAAAAAAGGAGGAGTTATTCCTTGAAGAAGGTAGTTCTTGCTTATTCAGGAGGTCTTGATACTTCTGTCATTTGCCATATGCTTGCATCTCAAGGCTATGAAGTTTATGCTGTTTTGGTCGATTTGGGACAGGGCGAAGACCTGCAGCCTCTTGCAGATAAGGCAATAAGGGTCGGTGCACAGAAAGCCTATGTAGTTGATGCCGTGGAAGAGTTCTTAAATGAATTTGTATCTCCTTCCATAAGATCCAATGCTAAGTATGAAGGTAAGTATCCTCTTTTTACTGCCCTTTCGAGACCATTGATTGCAAAGCATCTTGTCAGAGTGGCAAGAGAAGTGGGTGCAGATTTGGTAGCCCACGGAAGTACTGGAAAAGGCAATGATCAGGTTAGATTTGAAGTTTCAGTTGCTGCTCTTGATCCAGATATTCAGGTTATGGCACCTGTAAGAGACTGGAAACTAACAAGAGACAGAGCCATTGAGTATGCACAGAAGAACGAGATTCCAATCCCTGTTACCAAGAAAAGTCCCTATAGCATTGATGAAAACATATGGGGAAGATCTGTTGAATGTGGTCCGCTGGAGAATCTAATGAACGAACCACCAGAAGATGCCTATAAACTGACCTGCTCACATCATTTAGCACCGGATGAACCTGAGTACATAACCATAGGATTTTCCGAAGGCTTACCAACCTCTTTAAATGGTGAGAAACTCGAATTAAGGCAAATTATTGAAAGGTTGACTGAGATTGCAGGTCGGCATGGTATTGGAAGAGTTGATATGATTGAAAGTCGTCTGGTGGGCATCAAATCAAGAGAAATATATGAGGTCCCAGCAGCTGAGGTTATACTTGTCGCTCACGAAGATCTTGAGTCCTTGACACTTGAAAGAGATACTTTTCACTATAAGAAAAAAGTGGAACAGGACATATCAGAACTTATATATTACGGAAAATGGTATTCACCACTTCTTGAATCGCTGTTTGCCTTTGTAGAAAGAACACAGAAACCCGTTACAGGGGAGGTTACCTTAAAACTTTATAAAGGGAAAGCAATACCAGTAAAAAGAAGTTCTCCTCACTCTTTATACCTGGAAGAGCTTGCAACATACGAAGAAAAGGATCAATTCAGCCACGAGGATGCTCGTGGATTCGTAAATCTCTGGGGACTACCATTAAAAATATTTTCAAAGGTTAACCGTAAGGAAGATTAGCATTGAAACTCTGGGGAGGTCGTTTTTCAGAAGAACCAGATAAAGCATTCTTAGAGTTTTCATCTTCGATTGCAACTGATTCGTACCTCTGGCGTGAAGAGATCCTGCAAAATGCTGCCTATGTATATGCTCTAAACGATGCAGGGATTTTAACGGATGAAGAAAAAAGGACAATCATTGATGCTTTAAGAAATATGTATTTAAACACTAGTGCTGGAAGACCATTCTGGAGCAGAGAAGACGAAGATATTCACAGCGCTGTTGAAAGATCGCTTTTTGAACTCATAGGTGAATCTGCGCTTAAAGTGCATACAGGTCGCTCCAGAAACGAACAGATTGCCACTGATTTAAGACTTTTTTTGAAAAGAAAAATTTTAGAAATCAATTCAGGCATTCTGAGCATCCATCACAGTATTCTTGAAAAAGCAAGAATTCATATCGATGATGTAATTCCAGGTTATACCCATATGCAAAGGGCGCAACCTGTTCGTTTAGCTCACCATCTACTGAGTTGGTTTTTTATGCTTAAGAGAGATTTCGACAGATTTGTTAGCGCCAGAAAGAAGATGGACTTTTGTCCACTTGGATCAGGTGCTCTGGCAGGCAACAGTTTTGGCTTAAATAGAAAACTCATTTCTGAAATGCTTGGTTTTAAAGATCCTTCTCAAAACTCTATGGATGCTGTTTCAGACAGGGACTTCGTTCTACATTTCCTATCACAGGCTGTCAATCTTATACTTCACATATCGAGGTTTTCTGAAGAAATTATTTGCTGGAACACAAAAGAATTTGGTTTTGTAGAAGTGGGAGAGAAATATAGCACAGGTTCTTCACTTATGCCACAGAAGAAGAACCCTGATTCGCTTGAGCTAATTAGAGCATTTTCAGGAAGGGTAATTGGTGCGTGGGTCCAGGTTGCAACTGTTCTAAAATCACTACCTCTAACCTATAACAGGGATTTACAAGAAGATAGGGTTTTTGCTTGCGAGATTTCTGAGAATATGTGTACCGTTCTTAGAATTTTTTCAGATGTCATAAGAACTTTGCATTTTGATGTGGAGAGAATGAAAGAGGCAGCCTCTGACGAATATCTACTGGCAACAGATATTGCAGATTATCTTGTCAGGAAGGGTGTTCCCTTCCGCAAGGCACACGAGATAGTAGGTAGAGTTGTTAAGCATAGCGAAGAGAGTGGAAAGAAGTTATCTGAAATTGAATTGGACGAATTGAAATCAATCTCTCCTATATTTGAAGATGACTATTATGAAATTTTTAACATTGAATTATCTCTTGAGAAAAAAACTTCTGTAGGTGGAACTTCAAGATCCTCTGTGCTGACTCAAATCAAGATTGCAGAAGAAATTGTTGTAAGGGAAGAAAACTGGATAAAAGAAGAGGAAGATAAGCAGAGAAAGATTTTTGAAAGATTGTTTGGCAGCGCTTATAGTAATATCTGATGACAAACGAAGAACTTGCTAAGAAACTTGAGACTTTAAGCGAATTATTGGAAATAACTGGAGAAAATCCATTTAAAGCCAAGGCGTATCTAAAAGCTGCTCAATCAATAAGGGCAATTCCTGAAGATATTCGTAGTCTTGTTCGCAAAGGTGAGTTAGAAGCACTACCAGGCATAGGAAAAAGCATTTCTCAACAGATACAAAAATATGTTGAAGAAGGAAGGCTACCTCTTCTTGAGGAGATCCAAAAGAAAATACCGATAGAGATTGTCGAGCTCTTAAAAATTCCTCACATAGGACCAAAAACAGCCAAAATTCTTTTTGACCAGTTCGGAATTTCAAACATATCAGATCTTAAGGAAGCACTTTTTACTGGAAAGATAAAGGAAGCAAGGGGAATAAGTTCAAAAACCCTTTCGAAACTGAGAGCAGCACTCTCAAACAAAGAACTCTCTTATGAAAGAATGCTATTAAATGAGGCAGAAGAATTATCTTATAGAATTAGAGAGTTTTTCGGTAAATATCATCCTGAAGTGAATCTGATGATTGCAGGTTCCCTAAGAAGAGGAAAAGAAACCGTAGGGGATCTGGATTTCTTAATATTTGGTGCTGATTCAGGAAAAGCTCTGAGCCATTTTATTAAGAGAACTGGAAATACATCCAGCGTGGTGGAAGGCGAGGAAATAACTCGAGTAATTGATGACAAAGGCGTCCAGTTTGACTTTTTGATTACAACTGAAGAGAAAAAAGGCGCAGCACTTTTGCATTTAACTGGATCTAAAGAACACAACATACGATTGAGACAGATTGCCAAGAGTTCTGGAAATCGCCTTACGCACGAGGGGATTTTCTTAAAAAATGGAAAACTTCTAACCTTTTCTTCTGAAGAAGAACTCTACGAATTTCTGGGTCTTCATTACATACCACCTGAGCTAAGAGAAGATTGGGGAGAAATTGAAGCAGCAAAGAATGGAACACTACCAAAACTTTTGTGTTCTAAAGACATTAAAGGAGACCTACATATTCACTCTGACTGGTCAGACAGTTCAGCAAGCTTAGAAGACCTTGCCTACATTGCTGAACATATGGGATACGAATATATATCAGTTACTGACCACGCAAAAAGACTGATGGTTGCAAGAGGTTTAACGTTAGAGCAGCTCAAAGCAAGAAATGAAGCCATTGATGAAATTAATGAGAAGTATGCAGGTAAAATCGTTTTACTGAAAGGAATTGAACTGAACATCGATAAAGACGGTCAGGTTGACTATGAAGAATCTGTGCTTAAAGAATTTGACTTCTGCATCGCTTCACTCCACTGGGGACTTTCGTCAGATAGAGACAAGATAACTGAAAGACTTATTAAGGTAATGCAAAATCCTTACGTAGATGCTATTGGCCATCCGACAACTAGACTTCTATTAAAGAGACCTGAAGCAGACATAGACTTTGAGCGAGTTTTTGAAGAGGCTGCAAAAACAGGAACTCTTTTTGAAATTAATTCTTTTCCAGACAGGCTAGACCTACCACCAAGGCTTATAAGGCTAGCCAAAAGATATGGTGTAAAGTTTATCATTGGCACAGATTCTCATTCAGTCTCCCATCTACCTTTAATTAAATATGGTGTTACAACAGCAAGACGAGGGTGGTTGGAAAAAAGCGATATTCTAAATACATTTTCTTTAAATGAACTTAAAGATGAGATTAAAAAGAGAAGAATTGAAAGGATGAAAAGATATGGTTGATGGAAAAATAAAGAGAGCAATTTTTATTGATGGAAGCAACTTTAAGTATGCAACCTATAAAGCGTTAAAGCTAAAAGTAGACTTCAACAAATTACTTGAAGTTCTTAGCAAGGACAGATATCTTCTCAGAGCTTACTATTACAGCGGCATCTGGACTGAGGAATCCATAAAAGCCTTTATACGTTTAAAAGAGAACAGCGGCGATGAAGATTTAAACAATTCAACAACAGAAAACTCTTTAAATACCAAAGAACGAGATATCTATGCAAACCTAATTTCAAAAAGAAAGAAGGAACTTGACTTTTTAAGATTTTTAAGCAGAAGCGGCTACCACGTTGTTACAAAGCCTGTAAGGGTTTACAAGGATTATCTTACCGAAGAAGCAATGTTTAAAGCTAACCTTGATATCGAAATAGTTCTCGATATGCTGAGAATAGCCAGCCATGTTGATGAAATCGTTCTTGTTTCTGGTGATGGAGATTTCGTACCAGTCATAAAAGAACTTCAAAACTATGGAGTGAGAATCATCGTTGTAACGACATTATCTCGCGAAGCCCAAACAAACGGCTATAAGGCTTCTGAAGAACTGATAGATGTTTCTGACGAATTCATAGAAATAGAAGATCTTGTAAACTTAATAAGACGATGATTAAAAAATAAAAAAGCCCAGCCATAGAAGGCTGGGCTTTTTTATTTCCAGACTTATGGAAGTCCCCTCAAGAGAAGTTCGTCGTTATAGTTATCATCAGATCTTGACCAGCTGTCAAAGTGGTTGTCATAGGAAGTAGCATTCCAGATGGTAGGATTGTGGCAATCGAGACATACAGAATCGAGATCCTGTGCAGGTTTCTGATATAGTTGAGAAGGTAAGGTGCTTGTAGCAACTTGAGTGGTGCTTCCATCGCTTAAAATTGTTGAAGGAATTCCATCTCTTATCTGTCCAACGCCAACTGGAGTTCCATCAAAATCAAGACCGAATAACTCGTCCTTGAGCATCATATAACCCATTGTTCTATGTGGGAAACTGAAACCATCGTCAGAACACATAGGGCTTAATTGGGTTGCGTTTGTGCGCCAATCAGATGCCCAGGCAACTGTTCTTTCATGATACCAGCGTTCGTTTGCAGTACGTATATGAGTTGTCTTGTTGTAGTGTGCACCATCGAATCCAAAAGCCTCAAGCCAGGAGATTGGGAATCCAGCAGGGAATCCAATGTTTGAGAGTCCTCCATAGAGTGGCCAGCTTGCTGGGAAGGTAGAAGCATTGGATCCAAAGGTGCTTGAAACAAACTCAGGATAGTTTTCTTCAACATTGTAGGCTGCAAGTGCAGTATCTGTTGTTCCAATCAATCCATTTTCGTGGCAGCGATCGCAAGAGGAAGCGCCTCTGTGGCAGTTTCTACAATGTGGTCCAAAGTTGCCAGTTCCAGATTCAGCATTAGCATCTTCTGGATTAAACTTCATCTGACGACCACAGTGTCTTGGATTTGTATCGTGTCCGTAGCCTATGTCGTACGCGCTTGCTCCCTTCTCTCCACGAGCGGCTCTATCTTCGCTGAAAAGAGGGGTAGGCTGCGTATGAAGACCAGCGTTACCATCGTGGCAGTCCTGACAGAACTGGCTAATTGTTACTGCAGCGCATAATGGATTTACAAAGTTTCCAACATTATCACCTAAAAGGTCATCTTCTGATACTGTACCATATGGGAAGTCCCAACTGGTTGCTGACTTATTGACTGGATACTGATTTCCATCGCCGGGGAAGTTTACCTTTGCAAGAGAATAATCTGGAATTTCCTGTCCATTCACAATTTCCACATCTGGGTTTTCAATCAACAGATAGCGCCCACCAGGAACAATTGGTCTTCTTGCCAACCAGGAAACTCCATCAGCTGCAGCCTGCCAGACATTGAATACTGCAACCTGCATTGGTCCCATACCAAGATCTATAGTCATTGTTACTTCGTAGGCAGGTCTTCTTACGTTAAGAGGCCAGGGCACACGCATCATTTCAGTGTTTTCATCGTTTTCGCCAGGGTTGGAAATAAAACCAGATACCTGGACGCCTAACTTGTAGAAGACAGAGTTTCCGTTATCTCCACGTGAGAATGGAAGATTAGCCTGTGGATTGAACATTCTTCCTTGATCCATAAATCCAAGGAGTCTCTGTGGATTGCCGTGAGGGCTGTGGCAATCAATACAAGAAAAGCCACCCATGTAGTACTTAGGTGTGTATGCTGGATAGGTGTCGTCTGGAGCCTTATAATCTCCATCTTTGTTGCCAAAGCCAAGTGTGTGTCCAACATTGTACTCCTGTGTCAGGCTATCATCATTGTCCATCTGGATGTTGTAGCCAGAGCCAGCACCTTGTCCGTGGCACCAATCGCAAGCTTCGACTCTCGAGTCGGCACGCAGAAGCTTGAACTTACCAGATGCACGGTGCACGGCATGGCACTCTCGACATTTGTGAGTGGTTGTCGTGTAGCCGCCGTGCGGACCCTGTCCGACGTTTTGCATTGTTGCTTTGTTCGGATCAGTGTAACTAAACTTTGTGCCAGCTTGGAGAGAGAGGGGGAAGTACATCTTTGCCTGTTCGCTTGAGTAACCCATCTGTTGTAGCATTGGAAGGATACTTTCACCCCAGACAAAAAGAACTCCGCCCTGACCAAGTTGTGTGTACCCTTGAGCATCGTTGTAGTTATAGGCATCTATGCCAGCTTTGTATGGATTGTTCCAGGTTCCGTAGATGTGGGTAGAAGTTGTAAATCCGCTGAAATCGTAGCCCCTATCTTGACCATTTGAGTAGTAGCTGAAATCACTGTGCTGAGATTGCTTGTTGTAAACCTTAGGTTTAATATCAGCCGCAAGGGCAGTTGAAGCAGCAATCAGAACAAAAACAGCCACTAGAAATAAGAAGCTTCTTTTACTCAAAGATTTCACCCCCAAAGATGTTCTTGAATAGGATTGAATTATCTTGCCCATTATCGATACCACCCCCTTTCCTGGGCTTAGTGAATATTGTAACTAAGCCATATTTTAGGTATGTAAAATTAGTGATGTCAATAACTAATTAAAAATTAGCGAAAAAATATTTAATAAATATTTGACCAATTAAACATATTTCCTATAATAATAATAGACTTTTGACAGACCACCCCCTGTCAAAGTCCTCTACCCCCTCTGCCCGGCTGGGTCGCCCCTCCCCAGTCGGGTTTTCTTTTTTAAACTCAAGCAAGGGTAACTATTACCGATAATGAATATAATGAATTTAGAGATGTCCAGAGAAAAACTTGAAAAAGCAATAGAATCACTTAACTCAGTCATCATCGGAAAATCAACTCAAATAAAACTGATTCTTTGCTCTCTTTTATCAGACAATCATGTGCTCATCGAAGATCCACCAGGCTTAGGAAAGACTTCTCTTGCAAGGTCTTTAGCTGGAGTTCTTTCATTAAAATTTTCTCGAATCCAGCTCACACCAGATGTTCTTCCGTTAGATATTACAGGTTCGTTTGTTTACAGAATGTCCAAGGAGGAATTCGAATTTGTTCCGGGGCCCATTTTTACTAATGTGCTTCTTGCAGATGAATTGAATCGAACCACGCCGAGAACCCAATCTGCGCTTCTTGAAGCAATGGAAGAAAGACAGGTAACTGTCGAAGGAAAAACATTCAAACTTCCTGAACCCTTCTTTGTTATTGCGACTCAAAATCCTCACGAACACCATGGAACCTATCCTCTACCTGAAAGTCAGCTTGATAGATTCGGTATTTCTTTAAGTCTGGGATATCCAGCTGGCAACGAAGAAGCAGAGATAGTTAAGGCGAGTTTCCAAGGAAAACCTTACGAGCTGGTTCAACCTATCCTTGATGTTGAAGATATTCTTGAAATTAAAAATCAAATCAAGAAAGTTTTTGTTTCCGATGAGATAATCGAGTATATCGTGAGGATTGTTAGCGCAACAAGAAAAGAAGACTCAATTGTCTTGGGTGCATCGACGAGGGCGTCAATTGTTGCAACAAGTATTTGTAAAGCCCACGCATTCCTGGAGGGAAGGGAATTTGTAATACCTGACGATGTGAAGGCTGTTATTCCTTTTGTAATTCGACATAGGCTTGTAATCAGAGGAGTTCCAAGTCTTCTTTCAGAAAAGGAAAAATTCATTCGCTTTCTGTTGGAAAAAATAGAACCGCCGGTGGATTAATATGCCCACCAAGAAAACATACGTCTTTATTGCCTTATCTTTAGTTCTTTTTTTGATTGCAGCCAACCTACAATCAGGTTGGATTTACCTTATTTCTTTTTATTTAATATTCGAGATTCTTTTCTCTTTCTTCCATTCAAGAAGGATCTTAAGACACGCAACCATTGAAAGGGTCCTTCCCGTTAGATCGGAATCAAAAATACCTTTTAATGTGGTTTATTCTTTTAAGAATATGCCACCTGCCTTTCTTATAGATGAAGAATGGGGAGATAGATATCAAGCTTTTGGAGAAGAAGGATTGCTGCAATTTCAAGCAACTCTAAATCGTGGTATCTACGATTTTTCAGGTTTTAACGTAAAAACTTACTTACCAGCTGGCTTTTTTGTTGCGAACAAAAAGATTCCTCAAAAGCAAAGAATGATTGTCTGGCCAGAGATTGATCGAGAGCAAATACTGTTAGCAAGAGAGTTCATAGCAGGTGGAATGATTGAAGCAGGTGTACAGAAAAAGAGCGGCGAAGAATATTCAGGAATAAGAGAGTATCAACAGGGAGATGCCTTAAAAAAAGTCCATTGGAAAAAAACAGCTCTTTATAAAAAGATCTTGGTGAGAGATGAAGTAGAAACATTTGAAAAGAGAGCGGTTGTTATAGTTGATAACAGGAGAAAAGAAGAACTGGATTATTTCGAAGATCTTCTTTCAGTTTCAAGGACTGTAATTGAATCGCTTATAGATATTGGCTTTGTTGTTAATATGGCTTGTTTCGTGGATGGAAATCCAAGTGTCTTTTCCGGGAACGCAGTAGAATTTAATGACATCCTCGCAGGTTTAAAACCAGAAGAAAACTTTGAGGGATTATCATTCAATGAAAACTATAATTCGAGGTTATTTGTAATTATTACATCAGATCCAGAAGATTTCACCTATCTATGTTCTTTTTCTGATACGGTCCTCATTCTTGTAGGGGAAAAACAGGCGCCAAATTGTTTTTCAAGAGTTATTAGAGTTTTGTCTATTGAGGGAAAAAGAAGATGGCTTTTCTAAGAAAAGTCGCAGAAAAATTTGTAAAGATAAATACACCAAAGAACATAGAAAACTCAAAGATTACAAGAATTCTTTCTGCGCTTGCCTTTGCAGTTTCTCTTGTTTCTCTTATTCAGGTTGAATTGATGAACTGGTCTTTGGTTCTTCTTTTAATTTCCGTTTCTGTTTTTGGTTCGTATTTTGCTTACAGGACAAGAAACAAGCCTAATTATGCGCTTAAAGGTTTTTTAAGTTTGATGCTTCTGCTTCTTATGCTTTTCTACTTTTTTGATCTCAGATTATCTGGAACTGATTCCCGTTTGCCCTTGATTCATCTGTTGGTTGGTCTGGGTGTTCTGCATACTTTTGACCTTCCTGAAAGAAAGGATCTCTTCTTCCAGGTAATAATTTCACTGGTACTTGTTTCAGTTGCTTCAACTTATTCTTTAAACAATCTATTTAGTTTTTACGTGCTCAGTGTTGTTTTTTTAACAGGTTTATGGAACCACTTTGATGGTTATTCAATGCACGGAATTGAACCAAAGATTTCTCTTAAGAATGCCTTACCGTTTATTTATAGATTTGTATTTGTCCTTTTTGTTTCAATTATTTTCTTTCTCGCAGTTCCAAAGCCTAAGGGAGCATTCCTGACAGCAATTCCAAGAAAGATGAGTGAATCAATTAGACCTTTTGCAAACTTCAGAGGTGGTCTCATCAATGCTTATTACGCAAAAAAAGGCCAAGCAAAGGTGGTCAATGGTTCTTACTTTGGAGTCAGTGATTATCTAAATTTAAATGTTAGAGGTACTTTAAGCGACGAGATTGTATTTTTGGTAAAGACAACTTTGCCAATCTTATACCGTGCTGAAGTTTACACTGTTTATGATGGTAAGGGTTGGAAAACTGAAGGCTTGAAGAACTTCAGGGATTTTGCCGAGGAATATGGGACACCGGTTCTTAAAAAAGAGCCCTACTTTTTTTCTGATAGCGAAGTCAGGGTTATAAGTATATTTACAGTAAAAAAAGAATTTTCAAATTTCTTGCTATCACCTTACGCACCAAGTACAGTGTATCTACCGTTTAGCCAATACTGGATTTCTGAGGCATTTTGTATGAAAGCCCCATTTATCATTCCTGAAGAAACTGTCTATACCGTTGAATCCATTGTAAAAACAGACTACCAAAAGATCTACGAAAAACTTAAAAAGGAAGCGCCTGTGGTTCTAAAAAGAAAAGGTGCTGTTAAAAATATTTATTTAAGCCTTCCAAAGAAGTTGCCAGAAAGAGTAATTATCCTTGCCAGGAGGATCACCAGAGGCGCAAATGACGACTATGAAAAAATGCTTTTGATTGAGAAATATCTACAGGAGAAATATAAATACGATCTTTCAATTCCACATTTTCCTGAAAACCGTGATTCTGTTGATTTCTTTCTTTTTGAAGCAAAAAGAGGCTATTGTGAGCATTTTGCTTCTGCCTTCGTGGTTCTCTGTAGGGCAATTGGAATTCCTTCAAGGCTAGTAACAGGATACACAGAAGGTGATTTCAATCCGTTCACAGGTTATTACGAGATAAAGGAAAAGCATGGTCATGCATGGGCAGAGGTTTACATTAATGGAATGGGCTGGATATCAGTTGACCCGACGCCTGGTTTTGAAGATCCAGGCAAGAATAGGAATTCCTGGTCGGAAATGCTCTTAGGAATTATCGAAAGGATTTTCGAAGGATCGCAAGGAGTTAGAGATAGAAGTTACTCAATCAAATGGAACACACTCAGTCGATATTTATTGATTCCTGCTGTGATGATTATCCTAATCTTTATTTTTCTAAGGATTTCAAAAACAAGCAGTAAAAGCAATATTTATAAGGTTTTTGCCTTTTTAGAGAAACAAGGTTACAGAAGAGAAAAAGGTGAGACACTTAGAGAATGGTTTGGAAGAACTCCTTATGCTCCTGATCTTAATGGGTTCCTTCAGAGATATGAGCAGTATCGCTATGGTTTAAGAATCGAGAAGCATCTGTTAGAGGAAGAAGCAGAAAAAGCATTATCTAAAATAAAATTTAAGAATGGAAAAACAAATAATAAAGGGTAATCCATACATTGGAACAAGCGGATTCAGTTACAACCATTGGAAAGGAAGGTTCTATCCTGAAGGTACACCGTCTTCTGAATTCTTAAAATACTACGCAAAAAACTTCAATGCAGTTGAACTGAACATCACTTTTTATAGAATTCCCAGAACAGATACATTTAAGAATTGGTATGAAGTTACACCTGAAAACTTTCGATATTCGCTTAAAGCTCCAAGAGTAATTACTCATTTTGATCGATTAAAGAACCTTGAGGATAACGCTAAAGGATTCTTTGAAAGAATTAAGTTGCTTAAAGAAAAGGCAGGATGTGTGCTCTGGCAGTTTCCTCCATCTTTTGCACCAGAGACTGAATTCCTTGACTCCTTCTTTAGTGAAATTAAAAAACTCGAAGGAGACATAAGACATGCTGTTGAATTTAGAAACAAATATGCCTTCAATGATGAAAATATTAAGATCCTTAAAAAACATAATATCGCGCTTGTTTGTTCACATTCAAAACGCTATCCTCTGTATCTCAAAAGAACTGCTGACTTTTCTTATTTCAGGTTTCATGGTCCAGAAACCCTATATGATTCAAGATATTCTGAAGAAGAACTCGATGAGTGGATAAAATTAATAATTCAGTTTTTAAAATCAGGAGACGTTTTTGTTTTCTTCAATAATGACTTTTCCGCTTATGCTGTTGAAAATGCAACCTATTTAAAGGATAGGATTGAAGAGATAGTAAATGGATAGAAATAGGGTATTGAGTTCAGATGCTTTTAAACTTGTAGAGAATTATAGTATTCTCGGAAAACCTATTGAACTAACATTCTTTGCCCGTCACACTGAAGAAGTTGCTATAGACCTATTGGGAAAGATTCTTGTTAAAAAAGAAAGAGATGGATATCTTGCAGCAAGGATAGTTGAAACTGAAGCTTATTTTGGACCTGGTGATCCAGCCAGTCACGCACATAGAGGTCCTACAAAAAGAAGTAAAGTGATGTTTGAAGAACCTGGTACCATCTATGTTTATCTCTGTTATGGAATGCATTTTATGCTTAATGTTGTGACTGAAAAGAAAGGTATAGCAGGCGCTGTTCTTATAAGGGCAGCAGAACCTTTAGCAGGAATAGATTTAATGATGCAAAGAAGAAAAACAAAATCTTTGGATCTTCTTTTGTCAGGACCTGCTAGGCTCACACAGGCCTTTGATATCAACTTAAGATACAACGCAAAATTAGCCAATATACAAAATGGAATTTTTTTTATTCAAGATGCATACTTTCCTGTTAGAATTGTAAGAAGTAGAAGAATCGGAGTGCCATTAATTGACGGCGACAACTTTAGATTTTACGATGCTGATTCAAAATCTGTATCGAAGAGGTGATAGGGGTTGAAGTTTTCAGAAATGCTTGAAATTGCAGTGAGGAAAGGAATTGAGAACGATCCTCGAGGCAAAGAAGAAATTGAGAAGCAACTGAAGAAACTCAAAGAGAAGTTTGAAAAAATGAGCGAAGAAGAAAAGGAATATTTTGATCTTGAAAGCCTTGAGAATCCATATACAGATACAAGGATTCTTTTAGGTGATAGAGACCTCGAAGTTAACAGGATACTTACAGGTATCGACCTTGAAGTTGGTGAAGTCCTCTTAGCAGAATCTCTTACAAAGAGCGGAAAGAAAATCGATGCACTTGTTTCGCACCATCCGGAAGGTGGCGGGCTTGTAAATCTACATCAGGTAATGTACCTTCAAGCTGATGTCTGGCACAAGTTTGGGGTACCTATAAATGTGGGCGATAGTTTAATAGGCAAGAGAGCACAGGAGGTATATAGAAGATTCCTTCCAATTAACCACGAAAGAACTCTGGACGCAGCTAAACTCCTGGGATTTGCTTTTATGAGTATACATACAGCAGCTGATAACTGCGTTACAACATTTCTCCAGAATAAAATAGATGAAGAGAAACCAGATACTGTTAAGGATGTAATTGATCTGCTTCTTACTGTCCCAGAATACAAGCATTCCAAAAAGTTGGGTGCAGGTCCAGTAGTTATCGTTGGATCAGAAAATCGTCGTGCTGGAAAAGTAATGGTTGATATGACAGGAGGCACTGAAGGTCCGAAGGAAGCGGTCGAAAAACTGGGTCAAGCCGGTGTTGGAACCATAGTATGTATGCATATGGTTGATGAGATTCGCGAAATAGCAGAGAAGAACCATGTAAATGTAATAATTGCTGGCCATATCGCTTCAGATTCCATAGGGCTCAACTTGATATTGGACGAGTACGAAAAACGGGGAGTTGATATAATACCAACCTCCGGTCTTATCAGAGTAAGCAGAGTCTAAATTACAATTACCTTATGGGGTCAGGAATTTAAAAAGTCTTTCCTCCTGGCCCCTTATTTTTTTAAAGTGGTATATTAAGATTGATAGCGATGCCTAATTCAGACCTCTCCAGAAAAAATTTAAGTAAGACTCCTGAAATCGT
>JAOADC010000044.1 GCA_026417515.1 Actinomycetota bacterium | reverse complement strand
ACAGAAGATTATCAATAAATAATTGAAATTAGTAAGGTCAGAAATTTAAAAAGTGGTATTTTTTCTGGCGCGCCCGGCAGGAATCGAACCTGCGACCCTCGGATTAGAAGTCCGATGCTCTGTCCTGCTGAGCTACGGGCGCTAATTCGTAAAATCAAATTTTAAGCTTAAAAAGGCATAGATTCAATCGCTGCTTAAAAAAGAAAAAAATGGAGCGGGAAACGGGATTCGAACCCGCGACCCTCAGCTTGGAAGGCTGATGCTCTACCACTGAGCTATTCCCGCCCTTTTGTTACCAAGAATATATATTTTATTAGCCTTTGGAAACATTTCAAGGACTGATTAAATCAATAGCTATCTGTTGTCCTTTTTCAGGAATGGTTCAAACAGATCAATAGGTACTGGAAACAGAGTAGTTGAGTTTTTCTCAGCCGCAACCTCGGTAAGAGTCTGCAGATAACGAAGTTGAAGTGCAATTGGTTCCTCGGCGATTTTCTTGGCTGCTTGAAGAAGTTTCTCTGCTGCCTGGAATTCGCCTTCAGCGCTTATGATTTTTGCCCTACGTTCTCTTTCAGCTTCTGCTTGCTTTGCCATTGCTCTTTTCATTCCTTCTGGAAGTTCTACTGCCTTAACTTCGACAGTGGTCACTTTTATCCCCCATGGATCAGTTTCCTCATCAATTATTTCCTGAAGACGCTTGTTAATTTCCTCACGCTTTGCCAATACATCATCGAGTTCTACCTGTCCGAGGACGCTTCTTAGAGTTGTTTGAGAGAGCTGGCTGGTTGCATACGAATAGTTCATTACTTCAGTAACTGCCTTTACAGGATCTATAACCCTAAAGTAGACCACTGCATCAACCTTAATTGGCACATTGTCCATTGTAATAATTTCCTGAGGTGGCACATCCATCGTAACCGTTCTAAGGTCAATCTTTACCATTTTATCGATTATCGGAACAAGGATTATAAGGCCAGGTCCCTTTGCACCAATTAACCGGCCAAGACGAAAAACAACTGCTCGCTCATACTCACGGACAACTTTTAGAGCAGAAGATAATATAACAACAATTAGAAATACTGCTGGAAAAATAAGTTCAAATAAACCTATCATTTCCTTTCAGGCCTCCTAACAATCAATTTTAAACCTTCGACTTCCACAACTTCGATTTCTTCTCCTTTCTCAATATTTCCATCTACACTCTCTGCTTTCCAAATCTCTCCCCTTACAAAAACTCTGCCGTCTGGTTTTAAGTCTGAATAGGCTTTACCTTTAAGCCCCCTCATCCCCTCCTTTCCAGTGACGACTCTTCTTCTTTGAGCCTTTATGGCGGCCGAAACAACAATACTAATGAATATAAGAGTAATTAAAGAAGCAGAGATAACAGCAGTTAAGTAAGAAGAAGAAAAAGCTACTCCCCTTTCAAACAAGAAAAGTGAACCAACAATAAAGGACACTATTCCCCCGCCTGCTAAAAGACCAAACCCTGGAGTAAATGCTTCAGCAACAAAGAGGACAACACCAAGTATTATCAGTGCTATTGCTGCCATATTTGCAGATAAAATATGCAGAGCGTAAAGGCTGAGAATGATTAGGATCGTACCTCCTATGCCTGCAAATCCAATGCCAGGATTTGCAAATTCATAGATCAATCCATAGAAGCCAATTATCAGCAGAAGGTAGGCAATCGTTGGATTGGATAAGGTATGAAGAATTCTATCGATTAAATTCATATTATGCTGAATCAGACGTGAGTTTTTCGTCTTAAGGATATATTTTTTTCCTTGATACACTTCAACCACCGTGCCATCGATCTCTTGTAATAATTCGTCTATGCTTGAAGCTACAACATCGATAACATTTAATTGAAGAGCCTCCTTTTCTGTTGCCGATGCATTCTTCCTTACAGCCATTTCTGCCCAATCAGAGTTCCTGCCTCTCTTTTCGCAGATGCTACGAATATAGGCCGCTGCATCGTTTACAACCTTCTCATCAACAACTGAAGTGCTTTCACCAGAAAATAGATTTACAGGATGGGCTGCTCCTATATTTGTTCCAGGCGCCATGGCTGCGATATTTGCAGAAAGCGCAATAAAGCAACCTGCTGATGCTGCTCTTGCACCAGACGGATATACATAAACAATTACAGGTACTTTAGAATTTAGGATATCTTTAATGATCTGCCTCATAGATGTATCCAATCCACCTGGAGTATCTAAAAGAACGAGAATTGGAGAATCTGTCCTTTCTGCTTCTTTGAGTGAGCGCTCAAAATATGAGGCTAAAGAAGGATCAATAACACCTTCAAGTTTGACAAGATGAATCTTGTCTTCAGCACCGAGAGCCACTGAAACAGCAAAAAACAGAGCAATAATTAAGATCAAAAGTAAAACAAATCTCTTCCCCATTAAGTTTGATTTTAACTTAAATGGCTAAATGCAAAAAATATGCCCTAACTTGATGATTAAAAACATAAAGAACACTTGAAAACAAATAATAGACAAAATATTTCAAAGTGAACAAAATTAGAATCACTGAAATTTCAAATATATTCTTTGAAAAATCGATAAGTAAGAAAAAGTTAGGGAATAATAAGTAAAATGCAGTAAAATTTCTTCTATCGTAACCAAATTTTTAAGATTGGAAGGATAAAAATGAAAAAAATAATCATTAGATGGTTCAGACTTGTTGAAAACGGCGAAACCTGCCCGAGATGTGCTGAAACTGAAAAGGAGTTGGAAGACGCATACAAAGCCCTCAAGGAGTCTTTATCTGCAGTTAATATCAATTTAGAACTTATAAAAGAAGAAATTACCAAAGAAGATTTTGAAAAGAATCCTCTCAAATCAAATTTGTTAACTATAAATGGTAAAAGCCTTGAACATTGGCTTGGTGGGAAATCTGGAAGCAGCAAATGCTGCAGTGTCTGTGGAGATAAAGAATGCAGAACAGTCGAGATAGATGGAAAAACTTATGAAACAATCAAGAGCGAACTCATAACTAAGGCTGTCCTTATTGCAGCTTCTGATCTCCTCAAAGAAAGACCGAGACAGAGAAAGTGCTGCAAGAAAGTTTCTTCCAGCTGTTGTTGCTAAGATAAGCAAATTTTAAACAACTATTTAGAAACTTTAAAAACTCAAGAGAAACACTCTTATAAACACACTTTTTAGACCATTTAGACCATTTCTCTTAGGTGGTCGGGGCGAGAGGACTTGAACCTCCGACCCCCTGCTCCCAAGGCAGGTGCGCTGACCAAACTGCGCCACGCCCCGTTCAAGAAACAAACAGATGCGAGAATAGATTATACGATTAACAAAAATATCAATCAATTGAAAATAAATCAACTGCTATTGACATAATTCTTTTCCGGGCTGAAACTATCTTTGCTATGAAGATTGGCATACCACAAAAGATTGCAATCGTTATATCTCTTTTAGTTATAATTGCAGGTTTTTATTACATATCATTAATCAGCAAAAACACGTTTCCTTACTTGAAAAGCAAAAAAGAGGTTCTCGAATCCACAGAGACAACAATAGAGGATCTGCCAAAAGCTTTTTGCCCTTTATGTGGTGTTCAAGTCAATGAGAATCAGGTATTTAAACCTATCGCTGTGATGATTGATAATCACAACGCTGCACTGCCACACAGAGGAGTAAATTCAGCCTGTATGATTATTGAAACTCTGGCTGAAGGAGGAATTACTAGACTTGAAGCTTTCTATGCTCATAACCACCCTAAAGTCGTTGGCCCAGTCAGAAGTGCAAGAATATACTTCGTGGATTTTGCTTTATCTTACAAAGCACTTTTATCTCACTGTGGTGGATCTCCTGAAGCACTTTCTGCACTTTTCAGGCTACCTATTGATCTTGATCAAATAAGATATTCCTATCCTTACTTTCGCGATAGGTCAAGACGAGCACCTCATAATCTTTATGCTCAGTTCGACAGATTTTTCACCCAGGCAAAAAATTTAGGCTACGACTTAACTCCTGTAAAAGAACCCTTTTTTATGTTTGGAGAAGAAACACCAATTTCAACAACCACTGTATCTAAAATAAGCGTACCTTTTAGTTCAGCTGCATATACAGTTAGCTGGATTTATGATGCTCAAAGCGATACCTTTATACGGTATACAAAAAAAGGTAAGTATGTGGATGAACTAACAAATGAATCCCCTAAAGTAAAAAATATCGTAATAGTAGAAACAAAGATGGGTGTTAAAGATAATAAAGGAAGGCTTGATATAAAGATTTCAGGAAAAGGAAAAGCCTGGTTTATCGTTGGTCAGTACCTTGCCAAAGGATACTGGCAAAAGGAGATAGGCAAACCCTTTAAATTCCACAGAGAATCAGGAGATGAAGTCGTTTTTAAACCTGGGATGATATGGATAGAAATACTTCCTGAATTTTCTTATCCAAAATTTTCTAACTAAATTTCAAGAAAATCGATTAGTTTTCTTCTTAGCAATCTGAACGCCTTGGCTCTGTGGCTGATTTTGTTCTTTAATGCAAGATCCATCTCAGCAAAGGTAATCTCGTATCCTTCGGGCACGAATACTGGATCGTAACCAAAACCGCCAGTTCCTCTTTTTTCAGAAATAACTTTACCCTCACAAACTCCCTCTGATGAGAGAATAACCTCTTCATCAGGAAAGTATGCAACGGCAATGCATCTGAAACGAGCAGTTCTATTTGCTTCAGGCTCGTCTTTAAGCAAGTTAAGCAACTTTTGAATGTTTTTTTCATCGTCACCCTCAACCCCTGAAAAGCAAGAAGAAATAACGCCAGGCGCGCCATCCAAAGCGTCAACTTCCAAACCAGAATCGTCTGCGATTGAAGGTAAACCAGTGGCTTCAGAAGCCTTAATTGCCTTTAGCAATGCATTTTCATAATAAGTGTTGAATATCTCCTCTACCTTGTAATCATCAGATGTAACTTCGGTGAGTGATATGAAATCAATTTGAGGAATTGATAGTATCTGAGCAATTTCCCTGGCTTTCCCCTTGTTTTTAGTGGCAACAACGATTGATCTTCTTCTACAAGGAAAGTCGTTTGTATTCATCAGACTCCGAGAACCTGCTTTTGAATCTTTATAAGTTGCTGTATGCCTGAATAGGCAAGATCAACAATGCTATCAAGTTCTTTTCTTGTAAATAATCTCTTTTCTGCAGTTCCTTGTAGTTCCACCAATTTTCCAGATTCTGTCATTACAACATTAAAGTCCACTGCAGCGTCAAAATCTTCCTCAAAACTCAGATCAAGAAGCATCTCATCGTCAACAATACCAACACTTACAGCAGCAAGAAATTCATTAACCGGAATTTTTTTCAGTCTACCGTTGCGAACCAGATAGTTCAAAGCGTCGTAGACTGCAACAAAACCGCCTGTAACTGAGGCTGTTCTTGTGCCTCCATCAGCCTGAAGAACATCGCAATCAACAATAATGGTTAACTCTCCTAATTCATAAAGATCGAAGGCAGCTCTTAAAGAACGACCAATAAGTCTCTGAATTTCCATAGTTCTTCCGCTCAGCCTTCCTGAATGAGATTCTCTTGGTGTTCTATCCATATTTGCGCGTGGTAGCATAGAGTATTCTGCTGTTATCCAGCCTTGTCCAGAACCCTTTAGCCAGTTCGGCACCCTCTCTTCAACTGTTGCTGTTATGACCACCCAGGTATTTCCAAACTTCACCAGGCAGGAACCTTCAGCATAAATATTGAAGTTTCTGATAATTTCAACCTTTCTGAGTTCATTATTGTTTCTTCCGTCAGTTCTCTTATACATAGGATATTTCCTCCGCTAGATCTCGATTATCATATGTTCCTTCAGGATGATAACTTCATCTCCAAATTCCTCTTCAGCTTCAACCTTCGAAACCGTTGGATCAAGTTCAGGCCAGATATGTGTTAGAAAAAGTTTCTTGGCATTTGCCATACTTGCAAAACGTCCAGCCTCCCTGGCAGACATATGCAGGTTTTCCTTGCCATTTTCACCCTGGTAAGCTGCTTCACAGATTAAAACATCAACATCTTTAAAGAATTTAACCAAATCTTCAGAAAAACTCGTATCAGATGTATAACCAACTTTTTTTCCTTCTTTTGTTTCACACCTTAAAGCATATGTGCTTACAATATGTTTTGTTTCTGCAAAATAAAATCGCAATGAACCGATTATTAGGCATTTCTCATCATTTGTTTCCTCTTTGTTTGATTGAATGGTCTTGAACTCAAAAACCTTTTCCAGGAAATTGCCATCATCACCACCAGGGTTAAATCCATGGAGAACACTAAGGGCGTCATCTCCTGCATATATAGGAATCCTCCGCTTTGCTGACGTGTTATTGTACTGAAGATAGTAGCGCAAAGGGTAGATATCAAGCACATGATCAGCATGCAAATGTGTTAGTATTATCGCTGACAAATTAAATGGATCTACGTATCTGAAAAGATTGGCCATAACGCCAGTTCCAATATCTACGAGAACAAAAGTTGGATCATCAGCAAAAAGCAAACCACTGCAAGCTCTTTGAAATCTTGGATATGTTCCTGAGGTTCCCAAAGCAACTACGTTCAAACTCTTTCAACCTCCTTAAGTTTGATTGTATAAACTTCACGGACTTCCTGTCCCAGGAATTCTCTACCAAGGCTTAGAAAAATCTCTGAACCATCAGTTACCATTAGTTTCAATTTTCCATTTCCTTCTGTTTTAAGAAGTCTCCTGTCTGAAAGAATGGCATTTAGTTCTCGAGCTGTTTCAGATGCCGAGCTTACAACCTTGACACCTGCTCCCACGACCTTTTCAATAACACCTTGAATCAATGGATAATGTGTGCAACCTAAAATCAATGTATCAAGTCCTGATTTGAGCATATCACTGAGATAATTTCTTACGACAGCCTCGATTCTTGGCCCACTTATTTCCCCTCGCTCAACGTAATCAACGAGTTCTGGTGTTGCCTTTGAAATGACAATCACTTCTTGATCGATAGTTTTTAATGCTTTTTCGTAAGCACCACTGCCTATCGTACCAACAGTACCAATGACCCCAACCCTTTTATTTTTAGTATAGAGTAAAGCTGCTCTTGCTCCTGGTTCGACAACACCAAGAACAGGAATGTCTGGATACCTTTCTTTCAAATCCTCAAGTGCTGCAGAACTTGCTGTATTGCAAGCAACAACAAGTGCCTTGATTCCTTTTTTATAAAGAAACTCTGAGATTTCTATGGCATATTTTCTTACTTCAGGAAGAGGCCTTGGTCCATAGGGGCATCTTAAAGTATCACCAAGATATAAAATATCCTCATGAGGAAGAAATCGCCTGATCTCTTTTACGACAGTTAAACCACCAATACCTGAATCAAATACTCCTATCGGTTTATTAGCATCGATTATTTTTTCTGACATAAAGTTGATATTATCACAGCAATTTTCAGATAAACAAGAATGAAGAGAAGGAGGGAGAGGTGGAGCGTTCTTCCCAGCCTTGCCGCCGGCCGTATTTTACCAGGAAGATCTTATAAGCCCCACCTCAGCATGAAGCACCAGACTCCCTTTTTTATTTTTTCGGCAGAAATCCTCAAAAAATTAGAAATTCTTGAAAAAATTTCTATCCTAAGAAGCGTCTTAGCAGTCCAGCCTCGGTAATAAGATAACCAATGTTTTCAAGGTTACCTTCAGAGAAGCGGCTTATAATTTCGCTAGTGATTTCTCGATGAAAAGTGTTGATTTCAAATCTGTTCGCAAATTTTGCGACCTCGTCAGCGATTTCTCCAAAAATCTTTCTTGAATCAGGATTGAAATAAGAGCAAGCCTCGATTATTGCATCCTTTGAAGATGGAGAAATGTCAAAAAGCATCTCTATTTCGTTCTCTTTCAAGAAAGCAATATCAAGCAATTCAGGAGGCAAACCAAGAGAATAACAGGCAGCACAATAACTTATTGCTCTTGGCAAGACAACGTCACCTGTTTTTCTGGAATATCCAAAAAGACCAACATGAAGCTTTCTCATTCTTCTCTTTGGAACATGAAGAGAAAACAAATTCACTTTATCGGCAATCTTTTTCACATTTTCCTGATAAACGCTACGGGATTTTTTCGCAAGATTCTCCAATGCCTTCTCATCAAGATACTCAAGTTGAGTCCTTTCTCGCTTGTTCAGATAATCAACCGCCTTTATGACATCTACGACTGGATAGTCATATTTAAAAGCTGACTGAATTGTAAAGGTATGACAGTAAGAGTATTCTCTTGATATCGCTACAGCTGTTTTAGGTTTGAGATTGCCTCGGAACGGAGCAGAACCCATTCCGATGATTGGGTATATGGGCACATCAGTTTTTGCTTCCAATCTTTGTAGCCTTCTAAGAGCCAGATGAGAAATAATCACTGCAGCAACAAAACCGTAGTTCAATGCTGGATCAGACCTTGCCAGAAAAACTCTAAAGTAAGGTTGGTCAATTTCACCGAGCAACTCCTCAACCACTTTTGCTGAATCCAGTATGGCTTCAAAAGTTTCAAAAAGAGGAATAACATTGATTTTTTTTGGATTTATTTCGCCAATCCAGTCCTTAAGTGTTGTTCCATCCTTACAGATGCTGATATTTTCCTTTCCTGCAACAAAACGACGATAGTATTCATAAATCATCAAGATCTCGTTAGCACTTGTTGTCATTGGCAAAATAACTTCAAAAATGGGAGCAACATCGGTTTTATAAAACACTCTTGCTGTATCATAGTTTCTTGGAATGCTCTCAAGTGTTTCAATCATAAATTTTGCCTCGTCCTTTTCAACAGAAGGGTTTGGTATTCTTAGGGTTAAGAACTTATGCTGCCCCAAAACGTTATCTTTGAAGTAATGTTGATATTTCGATAGAAGCTTCTTTACAACGTAGTTGTCAATCTCTTTTCCCTCGCAGTCCCACATCTGTTCTTCAATACCCAAATGCGAGAATACATAGTAGGCTTCCTGAACCTCATCAGATCCATCGAGAACTGAGGATTCGGCAAAAAAAGGAGTGGAAGCATTATCAGGATGTTGAGTTGACATTGTCTTTGGTATCATCGCTTAAAATCTTTCACCTCTTTCTGGTATAGATAATTAATTGCTATGAATACAAATGATAGTTTCTTTTTTGATGTTAAAGAATTTCACCATATATATTATTCGAATATATCAAAAAAAGCCTATTTTTCTTTTTTATTTACAAAAGCCTTCTTAGTTAATCAAACCGCATATGATTGATAAAAAGTTAAAAATTATTTCGATTTTCTACTCGGCTTCGAAATTAAAAATGCTACATATTTCCTTAGAATTTCTACTCAAACAAATCCTTTAAGATAATTAAACAAGTAAACCAAATTAAAAAAAGATAATAACTGATTAAGATTTTGCATCTGAAAGTTTAAAAGACTATCTACCACTGTATAATAGATTTTATGGAAGAACTGAAGAATAAAGAAAACGAATCAACAAATAATTCAGAAGATCTCTTTTCAAAGCTTCTAAACATTACAGAGGAACTAAAGTTTGGCTGAATAGATGGTATTTGTTCCTGTGAGGAACAAAATAATAAAAACTGCGATTGCGAACGTTAAAGTTTTTTCCTGCTTTTTATAATGGATTTATCTTTGCAAGCCTCAAATTCCATCTGTACAGTTATATGATTTATACCAAATTTATCTTTAAGCAAGTTTTCTATTTCGCCGATCTTCTTGCATGCCTCGCTTAGTTTTATATCATCTACAGATTCAACATGAGCTTCAAAAAAAATGTCTTTGTCAGTCAAAGACCAGAGATGGATATGGTGAACATTTTTTATTCCCTCAATGCTTTCAATTGCCTTTTTCACTTTGTAGATGTCGATATGTTCAGGCACAACCTGCATTAAAATTTTTATTGACTCTGAAAGTAGTCGATAGCTGCCTATAAGGACATAAGCACCAATAAAAAATGTCAATAAAGGATCGATGTAATAGAAGCCAGTAAGTTTCATTATGATAGCACCTGAAATAACCGCGATAGAACTTAACGCATCTGCTGCCATATGGAGAAAGGCTGAGTAAATATTCAGAGACTTTTCTTCTCTTTCATAAAGAAGATACATAGAGATAACGTTTCCAATCAAACCGATCAGTCCCACACCCACAACAACATTTTCGTTTATCCTTATAGGATTCAAGATTCGACTAAAGGCTTCTCTGAAAAGAAAAAACGAAAGAAGAACCAGGACAATGGCATTAATAAGAGCTGCAAATACTTCTGCACGCTTTAAACCAAAGGTTCGTTTCTCAGAACTTTCGAATTCACTCAACCTGAAACCAAAGTAACTTACAAGAACAGCGAACACATCAGAAAGATTGTGAAGCGCATCAGATAGCAGAGAAAGGCTCATTGAAACTAGTCCACCGATTAACTGAGAGGTCGTTATAACGACATTAATGACAATAGTGAGCAACAATTTTTTCCTTGTTGTCTCATGGCTGCTGTGCGAGTGGATTCTGCTCAAACAGAGCCTCCTTAACCAAGTATGACGATAATCTTTCGCGCCAGATAACCAATTGAGAAACTTATTGATGTTACCACAACTACAATGACAAGCATTTGAAAGAATCTTTTTGAAAACCTTTCCTTTTTAACAACTGAAGCGTAGTAATTAAAAAAAGCTAAAAGTCCAAATACAAGCGCGATACTTGTTGAAAGAGCAAGATAGGGATTGCTAATAAAAAAGAAAGGGAAGACTACTGTGATAACAGCGGCCAGGTAGGTAAATGCGGTATAAAAAGCTGCAGTAAGTGGATTTCTCTCCTCCTCTGTGCTTGTTGAGAGATATTCTGAAGAACTCATTGATAAGCACGCAGATATCCCCATAATAAGAGAGGTGATTCCAACAAGATTGGAAGATTTTAAAGCAAGAGTTAAACCAGCCACCGTTCCGAGCAATTCAACCACTCCGTCATTAAGACCAAGGACCATTGAACTCATATACTCGAGTCTTTCCTCATTTATCAACTCAATAAGAGAATTTTCATGATCCTTTTCATCTTTTGCTATCGTAACAAGTTCTGGGTAAAACTTGGATAACTCAGAATAGATGGATTGAGCTTTTTCTTCTCCGTTTTCCATATGCTTTAGGGCAAATTGGTAACCCAAAATCAACGAGAGAAGAGTATAGATCTTTACCTTTAAATTGTCTTGTACAGGATGTTTTCCAGTAATCTTTGACAAGACTTCGTAATGCTTCTTTTCTTGGTCAGCAATATTTAGAAGGATTTTTCTTTTTTGAGGATCGCTCTCACGCTTCGCTAAATTTAAGTAAATTTGATGTTCTGTAATCTCGTTTTTCTGAATTTGAACTAAGAGGTCTATGTTTTTATTCTCATTCCTTGACAACATCTAAGTTAGCACCTGTCCTTAAAAACCTTGCGATTCCATATAGAGAAAATATCAGGCTTAGAATTAGGACGCCCAGCGCTGCGTAACTAACACTCTTATAAGCAAACTGACCCTTTTCATTCAAAAGTGATGAAGCTTTTGAATAGATACCAAATGATGCCCAAGCAACTGTGAGAGAAAAAGGAATATTGTTCTTTAAAACTATAGCAAGCACAGAAAGAAGCCCTGCAACTGACAGTATAACAACTGCAAATATATGCTCATACCTGCCTCCTCTAAAACCTAAGGATACAAGAAAAGCAGATATATTAACGATTGTTGCGACAGATACCCATCCCAGATAAATAGAAAAAGGAATAAAAACGACACCTTTCGAAAAATTAATTTTCTCGAAAAAATTTATATTGGCTTTAACTGCTATGTAAATGAGTGATAGAAGAAGACCTATAATTATAAAAACCGATAGCGCAATTTTTTCATATTGCCATGCAAAGAGCCATATTGAGTTAAATATACAACTTATAAAGAATGGTATGGCAATCTTATTTATTAAATCATCTTTAAGGACACCACTGTAACCAACCAAAAAAGAGTAAAGAACATAAAAAGCCAAAGAGCCATATATCAACGCCCAAATCGAGAAAGTAAAATTATCGGGAGTTATTAAGGTCTGGTATTTATCAGATACTTCTGAAGCTAGTTTGCCTCCAATCGGCAAAGAAATTGAAAGATAATTGAATAAAACCATGAAAGCATAAGCCAGTAAATTAATAAAATGCCAGTTAATCATTCAAAACCCCTCCAATGTTTCTGCATATTAAAAATCTAAACATTTACCAAATTCTGGTTATTTTCAAGAAAAACCGCTTCTACTGAAATATTATATTTTGAAGAAATCATTTCTTTTGCCTTTTTTAGCATTTGCTTTTGCTTTGCATCTTCAACAGGATTTCCAGCGCAGTCTGAATGTGCAGCAATCACTATCGCCTCAGGATTATGAAACTTTATAGAAATCTCAATCGCTTCATTTAAGAAGCCATTGAATTTTTCTTTTTCGTCTGAAAGATGTCTAACCATTCCAGGTGCAGTAATGTAATCTATGTACCTTTCAGGATAATTTCTTTTAAGATAATCAAATATTGCCTCATGTGTTCTTCCGTCTATGCAGTTCAAGCAAAGAATAAACTTCTTTTTCTCTTTCAAATTGCACCTTCACCTCTCTCTCCTATAAACCACTTAACGATATTTTTTAAAAGTCTCATATTACCATCGTTACCTATAAGCATATTGGAGAAAATCGCATCATCTCCAATTACAACCACCTTTCCCTTTCCTATCTCCCTTACACACACCAGACAGAATTTACCAATTACGTCGCTTTCGTCCTTAATTTCGTTGCCATTCGAATCCAACCAGGCATTGTTGCTTGAAAAAACCAGTTCTTTTACATCCGATGCCTTGCCTTTAAGACCATAAGTTCCCATAAAGGCTAAAGATTCAATTCCTTCAGTTACAGGATGCTCAACAATATCTCTAACAAAGAAGTCCTTATTGCTACCGTGAAAGGCATCTTCTTCTTGAGAGACAGGAGAATCGGTTATTTGAAATCCAAGCTCCTCAAGCAATGGTGCCATAAAGAAATTCACATGAACTGTTAATATTAGGTTTCCACCATTTTCGACATAAGTTTTTATATTTTTCAGTTCTTCTTCTGTAAATTCACTCATCGCACCTGCTACCATAACTGTGTTTACAGAACTCAATACATCTTTATTAAAGGGCTCTTGATTTTCGATAACTTCAAATCCAAGACTTCTAAGCAGGCTTACTGCCTTTTTCATCCCCCTCATTCCACTGTCGCTTGGAGAGAAAACTTCTCGATGGGCAAGATCAAAAAGAACAATTGGCTTATCACTCTTTACTTTGGCTTCATTGCTTTCTTTTTCTGTGTTGTTCTTGCCTGTGCTTTGTTTGCTTGGGTTGTTGCAGGAAGAAAAAGCAAACATTGCAATCAGGAGGATGATTAGTATAAAAACAAAGCTTGTACTTTTTTTGCTCACTTTTACCTCCTCTAAAATTTTAACAATTAAATTTTAATTAATTGTCCAAATAAAAAAACCCCCTTCTTTCGAAGGGGGTTTTTGAGTCGAGCTAATTTTCTTTAGCCTACCACTTTTACATTTGCTGCTTGGGTTCTTCCACCGTTGCCTTCAACGACTTCAAATTCGACAACCTGACCTTCTTCAAGTGTCTTGAAGCCGTCAGTCTGGATAGCTGTGAAATGGACAAAAATGTCCTCACCGCCATCCTGGGTGATGAAGCCGTAGCCCTTGGTGGCATTAAACCACTTGACTGTACCTCTTGCCAACTTACTTCCTCCCTACTGCACACTGCCTTACTTCTTGCCTTTACTTTACAGGCAACCTATTCAGTTTAGCACTTTAAATCTTTCTGTCAAATTTATTTTTTCCTTTTTTGTCGTTCTCTTATATAATTGCTAAGTGTTGAAAAAGATAGACAATACTTACTTCAAATATTTTTTGGTAGCTATAGAGAATTCACCTGAAGCCGTCTATTTTGTTGATAAAGAAAGAAAGATTCTTCTTTGGAATAAAAAAGCAGAAGAAATAACCGGTTATAGAAGTGAAGAAGTTGTAAATCACTACTGCAATGATAATATTCTTCAACACTCAGATGCAGATGGTAAAAATCTTTGTATGGGTTTCTGCCCCCTTGTCGATTCAATAAAAAAAGGTGTTCCTATCTATTCAAAGGTCTATCTTAGAACAAAGTTTGGAGCCAGAATACCAGTAGATATCGAAGTATATCCTGTATTTAATGAAAAAAATGAAGTCATTGGGGCAATTGAATATTTTTCAGAAGAAATTGGTCTCAAAGAAATAAGACAGAGAATCAGAGAACTCGAAAGAAAGGCTTACTTAGACGAGCTTACAAAAATACCTAACAGGAGAATGTTTGAGATAAGCCTGAATAAATTTTTTAAAAAATTTAGAGAGACCAATGTGCCATTTGGCTTGGTTTTTCTTGACCTGGACAACTTTAAATTAATAAACGATCAATATGGCCATATATTTGGTGACGCTGCTCTTAAAGTCGTTGCTGAAACACTTATTTCTAACATCAAACCAAATGATATAGCAGCTAGATATGGTGGCGATGAGTTTGTTATTCTTCTCGAAAAAATAAACCGTAAAGAACTTAAAAGTTTTTGTAAGAAGTTAGATGCTCTGATTAAGGCATCAGCATTCAAATACAAAGGAACCTTCATTCCAGTTTCAGCGTCGATAGGTGCCACTATAGTAAATAAATCCGACAACAAGCGTTCACTGATAAATCGTGCTGATGAGTTAATGCTTAAAGCAAAAGCAAGCAAAAAAGCAAGACCCCTTGTAGAAGTTTAGCTACTTCTTCCTTTGTAGATTGAATTCGACTATCTCTGAAATGATTTCTTTCAATGCAATGTCTTCCTCTGCGTTTTCAATTGCTTTATAGCTGAACTCTTTCATCTTTTCTTCCATCAGTTCTTGAACCCTGTATTTCTCAAAAAGAGACATCAGATAAGAAATATCCTCCTCTTTCTTAACTCCTCCTTGCTGAAACATTCTTTCTATGTTGCTTCTCTCGCCTTCATTTACAAGCTTATATAGCATAACGACTGGATAACTTTTTCTTCCAACTCTCAAATCAGAAAACACAGGCTTTCCTGTGATCTCTTCACCAAATTTTAATTCTATTAGATCATCTTTTATTTGAAATGCAATTCCAGCGAGAGTTCCTGATTTCTTTATTTTTGGTATCAATTCCTGTCTTCCAGCAAGCAAAGCTCCCGCTTCAAGCGGGATGCAGATGCTATAAATTCCTGTTTTCAACTTGTAAACATCTTCAACTTCTTCTGCTCTAAAATCATTCTCAACAGATATGAGAAGTTCTTTTATTTCAGCCAGACCCGTAATAGCAAATGCGTCTGCGATGATTTTAAGTACCCCTTTCTTAATACCATCGAGCATAGAAAAACCGATGTAAGAGGCAACCAGAGCAACTGCCATGGCAAAATCTTCTCCCTTAACATCCTTTAAAGCAGCGCCTGACAGAAAATCATTTTTCATTAAAGAGTGCATCGATGGAAGTCCTCTGCGCATTTCATCCCTGTCGATTATGTCGTCCGTTATCAGGATGCCTGAATGGAGAAGTTCAACGGCAGCAGCCGCTTGAAATGCATCATTTAAAGAGGTTGCACCAAATTTTTCTGCGGAATGCACAAGCAAGCAACCTCTCATCATCTTTCCTCTAAGAGTAAACTCGGTCAAGCGTTTAATAATTAGAACTGAGACAGGATCTACAAGTGTAGAGTAACTTTGGAGATACGTTTCAATTAGATCCCGTATTTTTTCAGCATACTTTAAAAAGCTCAGATTATTCAAGCACACTCACCAATTGATAATGGTACATATACTCATAAAATCCTTTAACCTTAAAGCCCTTTTCGGAAACTTTCTTCCTCAGAAACTCAGCATCCAGTCTTTCACTAATCGGTGGTCCCTTGGGTGAATGCTCTTTTTTCCATTCAACAATAACTAAATTTCCAGATTTCTTAAGCACCCTTCCTGCTTCTTCAATGACAGCATCTATGTTTTCAACTTCATGAAGCACATTCACAGCAAAGAAGAAATCAACCACCCGATCATTAAGTGGAACACTGAAGCCTGATAAAACAGCAGGATAAACATTTCCTTTTAGATTATCTGGCAGTCTCTTAAGAAGGTCTTCAATCATTTCTTTTGAAATATCAAATGCATAAACTCTTCCGTAAGGACCCACAGCCTTTGCTAGGGGGATTGTCAGAAATCCATTTCCACAACCATAATCAACAACTTTGCTCCCTAACTCAACTGAAGAATTGGCCACTATTTCTTCCGGTGGAAGAATTTTTTTTCTTTCTTCAGATACGAGCTTATGTTTTTTCCTGTGATCAAAAATCATAAATCTACCTCTATGTTTCAAAATACTGCTTCTCAAAACGAATGAATGGTTTTAAAGAATCTGCAAGCTTGTTTTCTGATGTATAAAGAAGCGAATTCTTGAATATTTTAAAGTCTAAATTTTTCTTTTCCAGAATTTTTTCCAAATTTTTAACCCACTTGCCACCTTCAGGAACTGGCTTACCAGAAACAATCTTTGCTGGCAGTATCTGTATATTTGCTAATTTGAGAGTGTCTGTAAAAGAAACCTTAACAAGCATTGTGTAGCGACCAGAATCGCTTCCTGGGCTGAAAACGAAATTGCCAAGCGAATAAATAATAACCTTTCCACCATATACCTCTATTGGTTGTACAACATGGGGATGGTGCCCCATTACAATATCAGCGCCATTTTTTACAAGATTATGCGCAATTCTTACCTGTCTTGCGGTAGGATAATAGCTGAGCTCTTTTCCCCAATGGATTGAAACAATCGTTAAATCATAATTTCTTGAGCATTCTTGAACAACTTTCATCATTCTACTTTCCTGCTTGGCGCTTGAAATTCCAGGAGACTTTTCTGTTGCAGCAAAACCTGGCGGCACTACATCTGAAAACGATAGAAAAGCAATCTCAAAACCTTTTGTCTTAAATATCGCTGGCTTGACGGCATCTTTAATCGAATATCCGCCACCAGAATAGGAGATCCCTGCTTTTTTAAGGTTGTTCAACGTATCAATAAAGCCATTTTTGCCATGATCCAGCGTATGATTGTTAGCAACTGACACACCATCAAATCCTGCATTCTTGATTGCATTAAGACAGTTGGGACTTGAGCGAAAGACAAATTTCTTTCTTTTGTCTGGATTGTTCAGATTTGAAACACATGTTTCCAGATTAAGGAATGACAGATCAGAATTCTTGATAACTTTATCGAAAGAAGAAAAATAGTAATCATAACCTTTCTTATCTCCAATTGCTTTTAACCTTCCTGAAAAACAGACATCACCAACCCCTAAAACAGTTAAGTTATCAGCATATGCTTGGACTGGAACCAACAAAAGGATTAAAGCAATTGAAATGAATAAAAATTTAGGCTTCATTTGCTGATTTTAATTCTTCTCGAGCATAAGTGGCAACCCTTCTATGAGAGCCTTTGCAATCTTTGACCTTCCTCTTTTTAGGATCCGACCAAATGTGACTCTAGATACACCCATTCGTCTTGCAGCTTCTTCATGATACATATTAAGGTAATCAGCAAGTCTTATGGCTTCGAATTCGTCAATTTCTAAACAAATACAATCATTTCTCTCACTTTTCTTATTAAAATCTTTTCCACTTGCAGGCACCATCGCCTCAATACATGGTCTCAATTCGACACATCTTTCTTTCCTTGGTCTAGGCATTTGCTCTTTCTCCCTCCAAAATTGTTAATGATGACTCATTTTTCTTAAGAATCTTTGAAGTTAATTTCGAATACCAAGCCATCGTTTGGGCCTGAATAATAAAAGCAGCAGAGATAACCAGCGCAGCATCAGAACCCTTTTCACCAAAAGCATTTATGGCAAGCGCTAGCGCAATCGAGAGATTTCTCGCAACGGTGCCGAAAACTATAGAGACTGCATCCTCATAGTTGAAGAATTTTCGTGCAATTAGAGTGACGACTAATACATTGAGTAGGTATAAAAGTAATACGGGTAGAAGCGCATACGCTAATTGAAAAGGATTTGAAACGATTGATTTTGATTTAACCGCCATTGCTACAAAAACGATGCCTAAAACACCAAGTGTAGAAATTGGCGGAAGCTTTTTGGCGATTTTTTGCTTAAATACTTGCTCACCAAACAAATTTATCAAAACTAATTTCGTTATATAACCAAGAGCAAGTGGAATAATTATTATTACAAGGATTTGTTTAAAAATTTCAACCATATCAACTGGAATAACTTTTCCCATTGCAAATCTTAGGTAAAAGGGAGATAAAAGAGAGCCAAGAGTTAGTCCTACCAGAGTAAGTTTTATGGCTGCCTCAACATTACCCTTTGAAAGACCTGTCCAGGTGATGGTCATACCGCTTGTTGGAAATAGTGAAGAAAGAAAGAGCCCAAGCGCCATATATGGATTATTCCTGAAAAATACAGTAGAAAGTAGAATTGCAATTGTTGGCACCAGAACAAAATTAACTCCTTGCGCAACTGCCATTACCTTCGAATCTTTTCCTTTTAAGAGCTTTTCCCAGTTTAAATTTATCATCATCGGATAAACCATAATAAAAGTAAGTGGAATCAATAATTTTTTTAATGAAGCAGGATTAAAAGAAATCCCATAAAGTAAACCTAAGAGCAAGGAAATTGGAATGGCAATGGTTAGTTTCTTTGAAAGCCTTTCAATCAAGGAAAACAAAGTAATTCACCTCTTTTTTGGTCATATGTTCATATTAGATTTTAATGATGTTTTCTAAATTTTCAACCCATATGGAGTTGCCTGTCTAAACAACTATGTTTATTCTTTTATTGTGTCAAAAGTCGTTGTACTTAAAACAAATCCAGAAAACGTTCTTGAAGACATTAAGAAGGCCTGTCTTCTTGCTGATATTGAAAAGCATCTCAGCAAGGAATCTGTAACCATATTAAAAGACAACATATCTTGGCATTTTCCCTATCTATCAGCAAACACGACACCCTGGCAGCTTGAAGGAACCATACTTGCGCTAAAAGAACTTGGTTTCGAAAGTTTAGTTGCTGTTCACAACAACACAGTTGTAACAAACCCTTTTAAAGGAAGTAAACTGAACAAACTGGATAAGATTTATAAGAAATATGGAATTGAAGAACTTTACAATTTTCTGCCTCAACATATTAAATGGATTGAATATGCACCTCGCTCTGAAATGCTTGTTTTAGATAAGATTTTCCCTGAGGGCATTCGAATACCTGATTTTTTCGTTGGAAAGAATATTGTACATCTGCCAACTGTTAAAACCCACATCTACACCACAACCACAGGCGCTATGAAGAATGCCTTTGGTGGACTCTTAAATACTAAGAGGCACTACACTCACAGCTGGATACACGAAACACTCGTTGACCTCCTTGCAATCCAGAAAGAGATTCATTCAGGAATATTCTGCGTTATGGATGGCACCATCTGCGGAAATGGACCAGGACCAAGAACAATGATACCTGTGGAAAAGGATTATATATTGGCCTCTGCTGATCAGGTTGCTATCGATGCAGTTGCTGCAAAAATGATGGGCTTTGATCCTATGAAAATAAAGTACATAAGGCTTGCACACGAAAGGGGCCTTGGCATTGGAAACCCTAATGAGATCGAGATAATAGGTGAAGATATATCGAATATTAACTTCGGCTTCTTCGTTGGAAAGAACCTTGCTGCAAGAGCAGGCCATACTTTATGGTTTGGACCACTGAAGAGAATCCAGCACTTTTTCTTTAGAACCCCCCTGGTTTATATTTTTGTTTTTGCCTCTTTCTTTTATCACGACTATATTTGGTGGCCATTGGTTGGAAGGAGAATACAGAGCAATTTAAGAAAAACAAGCAAGTGGGGAAAACTCTTCGAATCTTATTAACTTGTAAGGATGATGAAACCAACAATAAATATCCAGGCAACGATATCCAAGATCAGTGGAATATCGTGAATAAGAATTTCCTCTGGATTTCCACCTAAGTTCTTTGAATAAACCAGGTATAGATATCTAAAAAGTCCATATATTACGAATGGGATTGACCACATCAACCCCTGGTGCTTTTCAGCTGTTTCAGAAAAAAACGAGTAGAGAGAGTAACTAACAACAGTGGCAGAAGCTACAATAACAATGAGCGAATCTAAAAGTTCCTTACTGTATTCTTTTAAGACCGGTCTGTAACTTGAAGAATCTTTATCCAATAGAAGTTCATGTCTCCTTTTTCCAAAGCCTAAGAAAAGAGCAAGCAGAAAGGCACAGATAAAAAGCCATGGAGATAAGGAGAGATTCAGTAAATACACTCCAGATAGTGCTCTCATCAGAAATCCGAAAGCAATTGAAAATACGTCAATTATTACGATATTTTTCAGCCAGAAAGAATATCCCAATTGAAGTATGAAATAGGCAGCAACACATATAAAAAAAAGAATGCCGAGCCAGTATGCTACCACAAACGATGTGCCGGCAATTAAAAAGAAAGAAAGAAGAGCAACAGGTTTGCTTAATTTTTCGCTAGCAATGGGCCTCAACTTTTTTTTGGGATGATTCCTATCCTTATGGTAATCAACAATATCGTTCAATATGTAGACAGAACCTGACAAGAGACAGAGAAGAAGAAAACCTAGAAATGACTTAAAAAACACCGTAGTATTGAATATCGTTCCAGAGAAGAGAGGCGCTGAAAAGATAATCAAGTTTTTTGTCCACTGTTTTGGTCTCATCGATGCAAAGATGTAATAAATCGTCTTCAATCTATATCTGCTGCCCCCTCTCCTAAAAACCTTCTCTTGTTTAAAAGAAACACTGCCAACCCCAAGAATGATCCAAACCAGAGTGTGAGAGCCCTGATTAAGACAGTCGCTGCTATTGAAGCAGGTTTTGGATATCCAGTTGAAATTAAAATACTGCTCATTGTGGCTTCAGTAAAAACAAGCCCTCCTGGCAACATTGAGACAGCACCTGCAAGCGTAGAAATAGTATAAACAAAAATGGCAAAAGATATTTTTGTTGAAGATGTTATGCTCAAAAGCAGTAAATAAAACCCAACTGATTCAAGAATCCAGGCCAGAGTTCCAAATGCAGTTCCTACAAGGATTGGTTTTATTCCTAAAAGCGACTTCACACCTTTAAAGAGATTATGAAGAGAAACCACAAATTTTTCTAATCTTTTGAATCTCAAGAACAATCGCTCAATTGCCAGCATAAACCTTTCAGAGAAGAAAAGGGAGATCAATAAAATTATCATAATTACAGCCACTACGATAACTCTATAGTCGACTGAAAAACTTATAGAAAATGCAGAGGCAAGCAAGACCACTGCAATGAGGTCAGTCAAACGTTCAGCAAAAACCACTGGTGCTGTAAGTGTGATGGGTATTCCCTTGGAGTCCTTAAGAATCAATGATTTTAAAATTTCACCAGATTTCCCAGGAGTGACAGACATTAGAAGCCCTGAAAAAAAAGTGTATGCACTTATGTTCAAAGTAATATTTACCCCAACACTTTTAAGATAGAAATTCCACCTTAAAAATCTGGTCAAATAATTCAAAAGAGAAAGGAAGGTAACAATAGCAATCAATGTAAACTTAAACTTTCTCAAAGCATCTAAGAAGGCACCAAAATCAGCATAAAATCCTAAAACCACCATCAGTATACTTGCAATTATTAAGGAGTAAGCCAGTCCTCTGAAAATTTTTCTTCTCATAACTTTTCTGTGAACCTAAATATCCTTTTAAGCGCCTTTTCTTTTTCCTGTCTTTCAATTTTAGCCGACCTAACTGCCCTGCTTAATATTTCTATGGTTTTATCGTAAACTTCTAAATCTACAGGATATGGATATCTATCTTTCCCCCCATGTGCAAAACTAAATTTGGCTGGGTCTTCATAACTTGGACTTTTTCCATAAATCAATTCTGAAAGAAGCGCAAGCGCCCTTACTGTCTTTGGCCCGACTCCTTTTATTCCAAGCAGTGCCTCATAGTTTTTAGGTTGAATCTCATATGTTGTTAAAAGCACTTTTCTTAAGGATTCTGGTTTTAAATCGCTTAATCCAATCGGATGGCTGGTGGGCATCTTTAAATATAAAATTTTTCTAAACTCCTTTTCTAAGTTTTTGGGATTTTCCCTTGCCAGCTCAACTGATATGTCCTGAACTTCTTTGCTTCCTTCAGCCACCATATTTAGAACTCTTCCTTTCCAGTCCGAACAGATAGCAGTATGTGGTTCTAAAACAAAACTTTGAAGTTTCTTTGAATACCAATGATATCTTCTTGCATAGCCTGTTTTTTCATTCATTCCTTGCTGGACAACCGCCCAGCTGCCGTCCTTATTGAATATGATTACGTGATGATAGATTTGAAAACCGTCTTGAACTGCAGAATTGTCAACTTTTGCTGCCATCTTGCTTGCATAAATCAGCCTGTCAGCATTAAGCCCTTCCCTATCAGATATCTCCAATATTTCCTGTGGAGTTTTCAAAGCAGTTTTTCCCTTGCCGCCTGCAACAAAGAGCCCCAGATCGCTGCCTACCTCTTTAATCGCTTCTTTGATAGCACCAGTGACCGTTGTTGTAAGCCCAGAAGAATGCCAGTCAAATCCTAAAATACATCCCAGAGATTGAAACCAAAATGGATCTGAAATTCTTTCAAGGAAAGCTTGAGTTCCGAATTCGCTAACGTAGTAGACTATGATCTCGCGAGACAAATTTTTCATTCTTTCAAAAAGCCATCTTGGAGCCTTTCCTCCATGGAGAGGGAGGTCAGCAAATCCTCTTTTCATTAGCATTCACAATATGAATTATCGCATTTATTGAGACGAAGGGATTTTCTTTGACAACAAATTATTTTTTGGAATACAATTGATGTGCACAAAAATTTGCACATT
>JAOADC010000065.1 GCA_026417515.1 Actinomycetota bacterium | reverse complement strand
CTACCTTCTTACACCCACCCCATCTATATCAACAAAATACCCTTTGGAGTAGGTGTTTTTGGTTCCTGTTGTCACAACTCTTAGGTCGTAGATGGTTGTTGGAGTGGTGTAGGTTTTTATTATGATAGGAACTCTGTAGGTGTTTTTGGAAGCATAGGTATCTATTGTTTTTATCAGTTTTCCGTTTAGGTAGACATTTGCTTTTCCACCGTATGGAGATTTCGTAACAATAATGGCTACTTCTTTTACAGAGTAGAGTTTGATTCCCTGTTTTAGTTTGAAGTACTTTCCTTTCAGGGTGGTGTAGGAAGAGGAACCAAGGAAGCGGTAAGGTCCTGATGCTTTTTTCCAGCCTGAGGAGAGAGTGAAAAGGGAGTTTGTATCATCGTAAGGAATGGAAGTGGATTTTACAGCTGACCAAGGGCTTATGTTTCCTGCTTTATCCTTTGCTCTTACTCTGAAGTAATATGTAAGTCCCTGGGAACCAGAGAAGGTGTAGGCTGTTTGGGTTGGTGAAGAAAGAAGTCTTACAAATGTTGAGGAGTAGTTGGGGCGGTATTCGAGGTCGAAGGAAGATATTCCTGAAAGATTATCTGTTGCTGAGTAGGAGATGTTAAAGAAGGTTTTTGTTGAGTTTGAGGAGGAGTAGTTAGGCATTGTATTGATGGTCACCGAAGGGGGAGTAAAATCTACAGTAAACCTGACAGTTGATGTGGTTGTGTTTGAAGCTCTATCTTTTGCTACAACTTGCAGCAAATAAACTCCATCTGATGAAACTTTTGAACCCGATAAAATGGCTTTACCGTTAAGGGTGGCAGAGACCAAAGCGATACCTGATAAAGTATCCGTTGCTTCAAAGGAAATATTAACTGGCGCATTATAAATATCACCATTGCTTACTCCTGAAATGCTAACTTTTGGTTTTGTGTAGTCAATAACGAAGTTGACTGTTTTTGATGATTCAAAACCTGCCTGATTTCTGGCACTTACTACCAATGTATATTTGTTCTCTGCTTCAACTATCGTTCCAGAAACAATAGGGGTCTGGTTTAACAATGCATTAACTGTAGTAATGTTATAGACAGGGTCAGTTGCGTTGAAAATAATTGTCACTGGTGTCGAATAGGATTGGTTATTTAAAACACCACTTATCTGAATGTCTATCGACATTCTCCTGAAATAGATGACTTTAGCCTCAGAAGAAGGGCTTTCATAAATACCATCTGAAGTTTTCACATAGTACGTATAGTAGCCTTCCGTATCTGGTATATCGTAAATGATATTTGAAGTTGAGGTCGCAATCAGGTTAAATTTGTTTGAGGAAGGGTTTGAACGAAAAACATATATTTCATTGCCATCGTAATTCGATATTTCTAATTTTAATTTACCTACTCCATTTTCAAAAACTTGTTGGATATTTAAAGTTGGCCTTCTTAGTTTGTATCCATAGAGTTTTATATCGTCAATGAATAAACCTTTGTCAGTTTCTGTATCTTCATCACTTACCATTCGAAAAACAACGGTGTTTTCCGAACCACTCGAATATATGGAATGATTTTTCCATATGCTTATGGTTGGAGGAAGAGTTAGAGGAAAACTCGAAAAACCACAAGACATCAGGTCGTCAGGATCATCACCTCGCGCAAAGAGATAGGAGAAGTTTAGTTCATAATTGAGTTTTTCAGGCGCAAAAAACTTGAGTTTGGCAGTAGTAGCAGTGTTAGGTGGGTATTTATAGGTAACATTGCCGCTTCCAACGCTCCATAGTGATTTTAGACCGTTATTCTTCGCATATGTTGTTTCTTTAAAGAAGGCGTTGGCTGCTCCTGCTTCTGTTGTAATCTTCCAGTAAGAATCAGTATTGACATCTGAATTTTCAAAATCTTCGCTCCAGATTTCATAGCGCAATCTGCCTGTTTCGCCAGGTTTTAAAATTCTTTCAAAGAAGAGTTTTTGAGATTGGTTATTGTTAACATCAGGCATTCCGTACATCAAAAGGGCAGTGTGACCGTAAAAACTTGCAGAAGCTAGAAAGCCAGTGTTTTGATCGTCAGTTGAAGAGAAGCGGCTTTCATCTCCAAATCCGTCTGACCTTGCAAAACGATAGTAAGGATAAGATTTTGAACCTTTTGTATATACAAGCATTAAACCAGGCGAAAACAAAGCCTTGTTCCTCACTAACCTTACTGACGAATTGCTGCTATTGGCAGATAAAAATGAGGATGCAGAAGTTGTCCAACCTGATGAGTTTCTACGTATCCACCAGATCTTACCGCTTGAAAGATTTTTCGAGCACCAGGCAATCCAAGGTAAGTTATTGTCATCAAAATTTAAGCTTAAAACATTAAAGCTACTCTGGTCATTAGGAGCCTCGTCTGCATTTTCAAAAAGAAGTGTTGGTGTTGACCATAAGCTTGCATTTAAACTGCTTTTTGTATAGTAAACCCTGTAGGTTTTAGGTGGATCTGGCGTACCGTTGTCAAAATATTTTCTTAGAGATACTGCAGCACCAATCTCACCGCTTTCAGATAATTCAACATCAATAAAATAAGGTGCATCTTTAATATCGTCAGTTAGATTGAATATTGTTTCAGGTATTGAAAAACTTAAACCTCCATCCGAACTTCTCCTAACAAAAACCTTTAAAAGATTGTTCTGTCTTGCCACATAAGCAACAATAACATAATCGTCAGATATGGCTATGTCTGCTGAAAGAACATTTTGACCTTGAAAAATAGTGTTCTTATTAAATGTCGTTCCATCTGTTGATACGCTTGAAAATACCCAAGTTCCATTATCGCCATTTTCCATCCAAACCACTGCTACATTTGTACCATCAGAAGAACCTCTTATATTGAAAGGCGCCTCACCACTGGCAAGACCTTTTAAACTTGATGTGGAATCCAATTTTCCCTCTAAATTTACTTTCTTCGCAATAAGTTTCTTGCTTAAGGAATCTGAGTGAAAAATATAGAAACTATCCCTCGCAAAAAGCAGATCAGAACCATTACCTACTTCATTAGAAGACAAGTTGCCTAAGTTAAGCAAACCAGGTCGATCACCAGCAATAGCAGTAAATGAAGAAAGGAGAAGAAAAATAATTGAAAGGAAGATGATTTTTCTAATTCTCAAATGTATCACCACCGATAAATTCTTCCTTTTTACTTTCATTGAGGTTTCTTAATCTTCTCCTGCAACGAAAGCAACTTACCTAAACGTTCTTCTGGCTTCAAGGTTTCCGTCCTCATTAGAATCTCAAAAATCAGGTTACCATAAGAAAAATAGAGAGCAGAGTCACCCTGAGCATTTTCACCATAATAACCTTTAAAGCCTTTAAATTCACCAATGAGTTCCACTTCTCTTATTTTTAAATTAAAAATCTTTTCTTTTGAAGTTTCAATGAATTCGCTTGCACCCTTGCTGCTGGTGTGCTTATAAACATAGATAAAGTAATTGGTTCTTGATGAGATATCATCAAACCTAACGGTTGCAACTTCAGTTGAAGATGTTATGTCTCCTTTTAAACCATCAAAGGAATCTGGGAGCAATTTACCCAAATCTTTCAAATGGAAAACAACAGACAGTTCTTTCGTGCTTGTGCTGTTTGAATTTTCTTTCTTTTCGTTACTGGATGGCAGTTTGCTGGCACCTTCAGAGTTATTTGTTGAAGTTCTTCTTTCACTTTCATTTTTTCTTTTAACTTCCTCAATTCTCTTAATGATCAATCGTCTCTTTTGGTCATCGTTTCTGCCAACAAGGGAAAGTGCTTTGTTGTATTCCTGTAGTGCTTCCTTAAACTTTCCTTGTTTTTCAAGTTTTTCAGCAGTTCCAAAGTGCTTCTCAAATTCTTTTTTTGATACAAAAGAGTTGTAGTAATTGTATGTAAGAACAGAAACGATAAATATAAGAATTATCGTTACTATCAATCTATTTCTGTTGCTCATTTCCTATTCCAACTACAATCTCTTGTAAATTTGTAAGGCTGTCTGTTTGAATTGCCTCCTCAAATGCCCTTTCAAGCAGTTTCAAAGCCATTAGATTATCGCTATTTGAAAGGTTAAAAGCATTCTCTGCAGCTTTTTCAACAGAGTTTAAGACATCTGTTTTAACTCCACTCCAGGCACTTATTAAATAAAGAGCAAGGGACTTAAACTGTTCTACAGTTTTAAGTTCTTTTTCCTCGTCATTGACTGAAAGAAAATCTGTAGAAAAATTAAGAGAGACAGTCTTTTTACTCTCAAATACATCTGGAACAATCTGCAAATCCTGAACACGGCAGATGTAAACCACTTTATTATATTTGCTAAGGATGGTCGTTGCTTCATTTATCATCGCTTCGTACTCGATTATCTCTTCTTCGTCAAGAAATGGAATCTGGCCAAGATTCAGTAAAACGGCAACTCTATTGGTATAGGCGTAATTCAGGAGTTTTGAAATACCTATCAGATCTGTGCGAACATTAACTGGAATTAGATTGGCCGGTCCCTCCTGAACACCTCTCTGGATAACTGATCTGAGGCTATTTACAACTGCTGGACCAAAATTTTCTCCTTCAATAAGCCTGTAAAAGAATTCTCTTAAAGAATCCCTCTTCCTAATTTTTTCTTCTATCTCTAATTTTCTTTGTTTGTATTCTTCGCTCTCTTCATCTTCAGAGCGAATAACTTCTGGTTCGTAGTTCATTATCTCAAGAAGGTTTGCTCCCTTGCTTTCGACAGTTTCCTTATACAAGGCTTCGGCGTTAAAATCCTTAAGCATTTCCTGAAGGTATCCTTCTTCGTAAAGTGTAATAATTTTTGATGCAAAATAGCTTTGATAGATCCTAAAAACGTCATTTCCAACAAATCTGTTTCTTATTGAAGTAATTACTCCTAACAATTTTTGGTTTAGAAGCGCAGATCCAGGGATTTCAAAAGAAAAATAACTCTTGTCAGGCGCCATTAATAAGGTTCGTGCAAAAAAGGTATAGAAATCTGTAAAATCGGAAAGGGAACTTTCATCAGGTAATCTTAAAACAAGAGAATCGCTCTTCTTAATTTCTTCGATCGCTCTGTTTGCCTCTCTCTGATAGATAAAGTCTTTTACAATCTGAGGTTCTAGCACAAACGAAAAGGGGTTTCTCTCAAAGCCAAATTCTCTATACCTGTTTTCGGTTTCATAAAGTTTCATACTTCACCCACCTTTATTTTTTTTCGATTCTTTTCAATGCATCATTGATTATAAGTATCTCTTCACTCTTTGCATAATCAAGGGCTTTAAGGTAGTATTTTCGTGCTTCTTTGAAATCTTTCTGAATCTCAAATGCATATCCGAGGCTGTAGTAGGCATCAGTATAGTCTGGTTTAAGTCTCACTGCATGCTTCCAATCTTTTATAGCTTCCTTATAATCGCCAAATGTGGCCTTTGAAATACCACGATAATAGTAGGCGGTAGCATCAAAAGGAGATAAATAGACAGCAGCATTGCCTGCATCAATAGAATTCCTGTCTCCTAACAAAGAGAGGATGTCAGTTTTTAAAATATAGGATTCAAAGTTAAGAGGATCTACTTCAATTGCTGAATCGATTGCCTGTCTTGCGCTGTTTAAAAAGTTCTTAATAGATTGCGAATCTGATTGTTGCTTTGCAATATCAAGTAGGAACCTTGCTTTATCTACATAGAAAAGGGGCTCATTTGGTAAGTACGAAGAGGCCATATCGAAGTTTCTTATTGTTGAATCGTAGTTCTTGAGATTGGCTTGTTCAACTGCTTTTAAATAATAATAGTTTGCTGAAACAAACTTGAAACACATATAAGTTGAAAAAGAAAGGACGAAAAGCCAAAAAGCAACAAGAAAAATTCTTGCTTTAGGTTTTAAACTGAATTCAAAAATCGGCTTTTCGTCACTTAATAGAAGGGATGACGAGAGTATAAAAAACAACCAGACAATTGAATTTGCTGGCGCAAATTTAAGAACAATAAGAGACGCAAGAGCAAATGCAGGAACTTTAAATAGCAGCCTGACAATAAAAGCAATCAAGAAAAAGAAGTTAACAATACCATACGAAAAAGTGAAATCTAAAAGTGCAGAGTGGCTGCTGTCTGGTACTTCTCCAACGATATTTAAATATTTTCTCGAAAGGTCCAGTCTTCTATAGAAGTTCTCAAAGTTTTGAAGACCAAAACCAAATATGGGGCGTTTAACGATTCCTTTTAAAGCTGCCATATAAAGATTAAGTCTGTTTGAAATCTCTTCTACAATTCCACCAATTCTCTTATAGAAAAGTAAGAAGTAGGATGTCGTAAGAACAGCTAAAGATGCCAGCAAAGAGTAGGCTTCTCTTTTTTTACCTGAAAGAAAAATAGCAATAATAAGTGAAATAAAGGCAGCAAGAAGAGCGGATCGCGTTCCTGTAGTTGCAATTGCAAAGGCAAGCAGGATTGAAAAAGAAGTTTTCCATAAGAATGAAAGGTTTCTTTGCGAAAGAATATAGCCAAATCCAAGCGCAAGCATTGAACCAAGATGGACGGGATTTCCTGCAACGATAAAAGATCTTCCTTGAAAAACATCTTGATTCTTAAAAAACAGAAAATTAGAAATCGCTAAAAGAGAAAGCAGAGTTAAACCAGCAGAAAAGGCAAGATGCAATCTTTCCTTATTTTTTATTTGATAGGCAGAAAGAAAAAGCAAGGAAGCAGCAATAATAACAGGTGGTGATAGAAGATTCCTTGCGGTTCCTATGAGTACTTTTAGTGGATATCCTTCAAGTGTTGCGTAGTTTACAATACCGGAAATAAGAGACCAAATACCAAAAACAAGGAGAAGTATCGAAGAGAAACCTACCTTTAGGCTTTTTTCTTGAATAAAGTAGATTAAGAAGAAAAGAGGAAGCAAAACAAAGGTGACGACGATTTTTGGAAGTTCGTAACTGTCATAAAGTAAGCTTGTAAAAATAAAAGGCACAAGAAAGTATATTGCAAGCAATGGAATTTCATAGGACTTCAGCTGATTGTTCTTTTCGATTCTTTTAGATGTATGCTTCTTCTGCGATTTTCCTGAGGGTCTCCTTGTAATTTGCTGCAGCTCCCTTCAAATTAAGTTTGAATTCGTAAAAGAAGTCTCCGTCTTTGAAAAACAGTCGTGCCTCCAGCGGACTTATAACAACAAAGTAAGCCTTAATCCCTTTGACGCGAACTTCTTCCAAGTCTCGACCAAATGCCTTAATAAGTCTTTCGTATTCAGCATCTGCTTCCTTTTTTCCCAGAAGTTCAATAGAAACTTCGAGAGAAACAATATTCAAATCCTTTTTTGATTTGAATACACCAAGCCAGGAAAGTATTGACCTCGATTCAGTTACAAAATCGAAGTTGGCTATTTTTGCAGGTATTCTAGCTTCTAAAGTTCCTCCAGCAGAACTGCTTGGAGGCACTGTGGTTTCTATATTTTCATCGCTTCTGCTTGCTGAATCACTCCTTGTTTTTTTATTTGAAAGGATGCTTTCAAGCTCCACCACCAATTCGTGAATGTCAGGATAAGATCTTTCTATAACTTTCAGAGAATCCAAATCTCTTGTTCGGTAAGCTTTAGAAACCAGTTCTTTTACCTCTTCTTTGGAAGCGCGTTCAAGGGGAATAGATTTCTTAATAAACCCTTCTGGGAGCCACCAGGGAGCCAGTCTCTTTTTTTCAAGTGTTCCTGCATTTCCACCATTTCCAACGTAAGTCACCGTTTCATTTTTAGATACAGGAAACATAGCAATAATAATGATTATGAGCGCTACAACAATAACCCTTTTATCTTTAAGAAGCGATTGAAGTTCTCTCATCGTTAGATCTCTTTAGAAAAAGTTTAGTTAAAAGAACAGATAATATTATAAGACCAGCAATGAAAGCAATGTAGGGCTCACTTGCAATTACAGGTTTTCTGACCCAGCTTACACCCTCTGCACCAAGGTCCTTAAAAAACTCAATAGGAGCGGTCGAAATGAAGTGGAAAAGCCTTGTAAAGTAGATTTCTCTTAAAAAAAACAAAGAAACAAGAAATAGGGCGAATGCTAGCCATTGCCTAAAGTTTATGAATATCGAAACGAACGCAAACCATAATAAGTACCAGGGACCAAGATGCTCGGCGCCAATACTGTAACTGAAATAATTCTCTTTGTGATAGTAAAAATAATTTGCCTCTGAAGGCGCAATCATTCTTGCAACGAGAAAGGGCAACAAGAGAAATAGAATTGGCTTGAATTCTTGATAAGGTTTAAAAAAAGTTAAGCCATAAAGAGAAGCGGTAAAACAGAATGCAGCAATAATCTTAACTGGCGTAAAAGGGAGTGGGAGATCAGGGTTTATAAAATGTCTTGCAACTGCAAAAAGGGTGAGTAGAGGTGCTATCAGTATAAGTGACCTAATGATTAACCTATCGGCATTCTCTCTCTTTCTCAGGATGCTTAGAATCAGGGTGCTAAATAATAATGCCTGAGCAATTGTTGTGATAACCATATTTAGATTGAATGTTTCAGTGAACAAGTTCCTAAAAAGAGCTAACTCTGAAAGAAGATAGCCTCTCAAAAAGGGTGCGACTAGCAAAGTCGCTGCTAAAAATAAAAGTATAAGAGCCTTTGAATTTTCGACACTTAAAGACATAAGCATCAGAGCAGATGAAACAAATGAAAGCTCTTTTACCCCATATATTACAAAAGGCGAGAATGTCGAAGGAAACTCCCAGTTGCCTACGAAAGACCAAACAGCAAAAACTGGCAATAGCGAGATAAATAAATTTTCTCTTTGATTTCTAATAATTAAGAAGAGGCTGATAGTAAGTGAAAATATGAAGATGGCATTATTAAGACTCGATCCTCTTGAAGCAAAAGGTAGGCTGATAAAAAGAACAAAGAGTGCTGATGAGATAGATTTTCTAAAGGCCTTCTTCTCGTTGAAAAAATTAAGGAGAATAAGATTGAAGACAGATGTAACAAAAAAAAGTAATAAAGATGGGAATCCATTCGCTTTTAAATAATAAATTAGAAGAAAAACAATTGAAAACTGTATTGCTTCAGTTAGTCCAGTTTCTTTTAGGTTTTTAAACATAGAATGATTTTATTCTGCCTGCCTGCGCATTTTAAAGCGCAGGCAGGCAGAAAGCTTTTTTTACCTTTCTTGGACCGAATTCTCTACTTTTTTCTTGTAGAGAAGGTAAAGACCGCCTATGAGCAATCCAACAGGAACAAGTTTTCCATCAACAAGCTCATGAGTAAGAGGAACAAGATGATCGTCGCCCAGTGGATCTGCCGTTGGAGGAGCAGACATTACATTACCAGCCCACTTCCAGTTATCACCTGGAAGTCCATGCTTGTAGACGTATCCTTTGGATGCAATATAAGCGTCGAGTTCATCCTTGTAACCCATTCTAAGCGCACCTGTTGGACATGCAAGAACACAGGCAGATACCTTGTAGATGTTTACCGCACTGGTATTTGTGGTACCAATATAGGACTTTGCTTCTGCACCAAAGCTACCAAAGGTTTTAATGTCAATCACATCAGGATTGCCCTTTACCTTATTATCTGGACCTACTGCTAAAAGAGAAAGTCTTCTTCCGTATCACATATCGCATTTATATGCTTTGAGATCAGTGTTATTACCACGACCTACGCGTGGATAACCACCGTGTCCGCAGTCCTTTACGCATTCGAGGTTACAGGCTGTAGGATTGCATCTTGAAAAGTCAATGACGACTGCTCCATCTTCCTTCTTTGAAATTGCTTTAAATGGACATCTACCAGCACAGGGTGGGTTTGCACAGTGCCAGCAGTTGTATTTGATGAATGGAGGAAAGTCGTATCCAAACTGTGGTTTGATAACAGTGGCATCATCAGCACTTATGCGAGAATCAGGAGTGATGCCTGTCCCTGAACCCGTACCTGGGTCAAGGGACTTTCCAAGGCTGGAATTTACGAAGTTCCTCTGGCAGGAGACGACACAACCACGGCATTTAATGCAGCGGTCGTACTCATGGATTATCGCTAATTGTCTAACTGCCATTTTTTAAAAACACCTCCCTTTGACCCAGTTACGGTTTGATTATTGGGCTTACAGCGCACAAGCATGATTTCGATTCAGGCATCAATGTGTTCGGATCCTGCGCTTCGTTGGTAAGCAAATTAGCTGAAGGACCAGTGTTCAGTCCTTTGGAGCCCCAGTGGAATGGAATTGCTACAACACCCCTTGGCACTCTCTGTTTGTCTTTGACACCAATGATGCGAACTCGGAATGGGCCAACCCAACCGTATTTGTGGAAGTATGGTTCAGTTCCTCCATCTTCAACTGCAACCAAAATGTTATTGTCGTAAGCATACTTGCTTCTCGAAGTTCTTATATAGGCAAGTCCTCCATTTATAAGACCATAGTTTGCAGCATCTGTTGCATTGATTTCAAGGATCGGCTCTGGAACCAGCTCGTTAAGATAAGGAACATTTCGGCTCATTGGTCCACCCTGGTAGTGTTCAACGTATCTTATGGTAGTTAAAACCAGAGGATACTGGCTTGTTGAACCGTAAGGATATAAAGAATCTCTGCCAAGGCTAGGATAGATCGCAGCAAGATCAGGTCTTGGTGTTTCTTTTGGTTCTTCATGAATTGGTGTAGCACCATAATTTTCAGCCAATTTAGAATAAGAACGATAGGTTTGAGAGTAAGTAACTGGGTCTGGTACTGTCCAGTTCGACTGATGTACAAAGATTCTTGCCACTCTGTCCATTCCTACGAAAATGTCATTCACATCACCAGGTACTCTTAGATTCGAGTAGGAAGAGTTTCTGTTGTAAAAGACTCGACGGTTAAGCAACCAGGCATGTCCCCAATTTTGATAGAGGTAAGGAGCTGGTTCAGGAACGTTATTCTTGTTAGGATTTCTTGCTTGAGATCTGTTAGGTGTAGCGTAGGTAGCGTTTGGAACGCCAACTAGATCAGAAACCGCTACCTGATTGGTAGGATCCCAACCACCTATGCCGGTTCCAGTTCTACTATAGATCCAGATGGTTCCACCATTAGCAAGTGGTTGTGCCATCTGCTTATAGATCAGTTCAACATAGCCTGAGCTATTGTTTCTGGCAATATCCTTCTGGTAATCGTTGTTTGACCAATCAGTGAAAGGATTGTTGACACCTGTGAAGTACTGATCCCTGAAGAGGTTGTTCCATATAACCTGCTTGCTTGTTGTTCCGTATGGGTTCTGGTTTGTGTTGACATTCAATGCATCTTGCTGGATGAGTGCGTAGGCAAAAAGTGCCAGGGTTTCAAGGTCGGTCTTTGAGTTGCCTTTCGGTGGGGCAACCTGCCACTTCCATTGAATCACACGGCTCGAGTTTGTATAGGTTCCTGCCTTTTCAGCAAATCCGGCTGCTGGCAGGAAGTAAACCTTTGTATTTGGACCAACTTCAGCTTCAGCAGTTTCTGTTAAGAACATATCTACTACGACCAAAAGTTCCAGTCCCTTAATACCGTTTCTAAAGATGGCTGAGTTTGACTCAGATTGAATTGGATTCATTCCCCAGCTAATAAGTGCTTTTACCCTTGGTTTTGTGTTGGAATAGCCTGGGTTGCTGGGGTTCATCTGAACAAACATAGTTCTATGGTCAAAACCAGTGTTAGTAGTCCCTCCAACGAGGCTTGAACCTGTGCCCGGCCAGTATCCATATGGCTTGGTTGGATCATTTAAGTTGCCTGTATTTACAACATCAGCATCTGTTTTTTGGTTAGTTGGATTAGAATGGAAGAAAGCGTATGTCATATTCTTAAAGCCGTTCTGTTGGAATCCTGTTCCTGCTGAGTTTCCAAAAAGTCTCTGAATATACGCATTATAGTTGCTTCCAGGAACTGATGAGTAAGCCGGTATTGAATTGTAAAGAAGACCCATATCAGTTGAACCCTGGACATTACCTATTCCTCTTAAAGCATTAACACCACCGCCTGCAACACCCATGTTTCCTGTGAGTACCTGAAGAATTGCGTAGGCACGAACATTTTGTGAACCGTGGGTATGCTGTGTTGTTCCCATAGCGTAAAGAATCGATGTTGCTCGATAGTTTGGTGAACCGAAATTAGCAGCATTCTTACCCCAAGAATGGTTTACAACATCGTCACAGAAAGCCTGAAAGTCAGATTCTGTCCACCAAGGTGTATCTGTTGACCTAACCTTTGCGCAGATATCTACAACGACTGAGGGTGTATATGGAGATACTCTGTTCTTCAAATAAATAAAAACAACTCCACCATGATTTACTGTATAGCCAGGATTATCGATACCAGAAACAGTTCCAGGAGTTACATCAATTCTCCCAGTATAAACTGGAAGTTTAACTGAAAGAGCATAAGCGTATTCGCTTGGGTTGCTCTTAAAATATGTGTAGTTCTTGTCCAGCGGGCATGGTTCGGTTGGATGCGTCCAATCAACACCATATCTAAAGTAATCATTTTTAGCTGCATTAAGTAGAAATCCAGCATCTGTATGCCATGGCCAATAAACACCTGGAGATGCTGATGGCCAGGTTCCACCAGTTCCATCGCCTTTGTCAAAAATACCTGTCTGCTGTGAATCTTTTACGACGTAGTTCTGAGCAGGAATAGTTCCATCTTCAATTTTTTGGATAACATAACGCAAAACACCATTAATAAAGGCGATATCGGTTCCAGGACGAATACGAATGTGTTTTCCGCCTCTGTTTTCGATAATGGCTGCCATTCTTGTTCTTCTTGGATCTATAACATATGCCTTGGCACCATTATCAAGTGCACGCATCACCCAGACACTGGACCCTGGGTGATTTTCAGCAGGGTTTGAAAAGATAAGTAGTAAAGTTGAGTGAGCAATGTCAGTCCATTGGTTGGTCATTGCACCACGACCAAATGTTCGGCCAAGACCGGCCACTGTGGTCGAGTGTCATATTCTTGCCTGATGTTCAATGTTATTGGTGCCAAAAAGAGCGATTATTTTTCTATAAAGATAGCATTCTTCATTGGTTAGATGAGAGGAACCCAAAAAGGCTACCTGATCTGCACCAGAATAACCAGAAATTCCTGGGTTCTCATCCTT
>JAOADC010000029.1 GCA_026417515.1 Actinomycetota bacterium | reverse complement strand
CCTTTCTTAGCAAACGAAGAGAAATTTTACCACCATTGCAACTTCGTGCAAAGTATAACTAATGTAGCTTTTCTATCTTCTTAGTGTTGCTATCAATCTCTTAGGATGAATAAGCATTCTCAAAGCATCTTTAATGTCCTTGACTACGACATCGCTATGTATGATTGCCTGCGGGCTTGCTCCCTCGTTACCAATTACACAAATGCTGAGAGCTGCCGATTCCAGCATTGCAACATCATTTGCACCGTTTCCTATGGCGCAGACTTTATCGCTACCAAGTTTTAAAATAAAATTTGCTTTTTCCCTTGCTTCGTTGCCAGAGACAATAACTATCTGTGCACTTATTTTTTCTGCTATTTCTTCATAATTTCTTCTTGTTCCAGCAGTTACTATGTATACATCTATATTGTAGGTGTTTCTTAAAAGTTCAATGAGAAAGCAAACCTCTTCTTCAAGAGCACCATCAGTTGTTAAGGTGCCGTTTAAATCAAGAACTAAATACCCTATTTCTAAATCACCAAATCCCGGTATAGAAACTTTAAGCATAAGTGAGATATTATCACAAGCAGGATTAGGTTTATAGTTATCAATTGCGTTGTTATATTGCTTGACAATGTCATTATAAACTTTTACAATAAAAATTGCAGAAAAAAAAAGATTGGGGGGTGATTCAGATGTTAAGAAGATGGGATCCTTGGCGTGAATTGTTAAACATGAGGGATGAGCTTGATAGAATATTTGAAAGGTTCTTTGTTCCTTCAGAAATTGAATCCAGAGAGCTTACCTGGTCTCCTTCAGTTGAAATGTATGAAACTGACAATGAATTGGTTGTTAAGGCTGAACTTCCAGGCCTATCTTCAAAGGATGTCGATATCACCCTTACAGACGACGCTCTTACCATTAAAGGAGAAAAGAAAGAATCTGAAGAAGTAAAGGGCGAAAACTACTATAGAAAGGAAACTCGCTACGGTTCCTTCCACAGAACCATACCAATTCCTCTTCCAATTAAGAAGGAAGATGTCAAGGCTTCATTCAAGGATGGAGTGCTCGAAATAAGGCTGCCTAAAGCCAAGGAATCAACAAAGGGCATAAAAATCAAAATTGAAGAAAAGTAGAATTTAGAGCTCGCTCTTTTTAAAGAGCGAGCTCTTTTTAATGGACAAATGAAGGAAAGAAACGAAAACGAACCTGTTTATATAATAAGTGTTGCTGCAAAACTTGCAGGGGTTCACCCTCAAACTCTTCGTTTGTACGAAAAAGAAGGGATAATTTGTCCGAAAAGAAGTGCTGGCAATATCAGGCTCTATAGCCAAAAAGATATAGATAGAACCATCGAAGCGAGAAGAATAATCAAAAAATATGGAGTCAATATATCAGCAGTTAAGTTGATTATTGAACTGGAAGAAGAAGTGGAAAATTTAAGGAAGAAAATCTCACAATTGGAAGAATAACTTAATAAGAAATAATTTCTATCCAACTACCGCGAGGATACAAGATAACCTTACCATCTGCTGTAAGAGCAACGATTTTTAAGCCGTTTTTTCTTGCAAAGTTTAGGGCTTTTTCAGGTCCCATAACAAAAAGGGCTGTTGAAATTGCATCTGTATATGCTGCGCTTTTTCTTGCCACAACTGTTACCGAAATAAAGTTTCTGGCTGGATAACCACTCTTTGGGTCGAGTATGTGATGATAACGTTTTCCGTTAAATTCAAAAAACCTTTGATTGTCAGCACTCGTAGAAATGGTTTCTCCACCTTTTGCCAATATTACAGCAAAAAGTCCTTTTTTTCTTGGATGCTCTATACCTACCTTTAGTGCTTCGTCGTCCAGAGAGTTAAAAATCACTGTGCTTGAAACTGAATTTATTAAAAACTTTCTGTATCCTTTCTTCTTCAAATAATCTGCCGCAATGTCCAGACAATAACCTTTTGCAATCCCGCCTAAGTCAATCATTAAAGGGCCAGAAGGGTTAAGCAAATCGGGGTTGATAAAAGAAACCTTATGATATCCAGAGTTCTTGAGGGCATTAGCAATTTCTGTTCTACCTGGAAGTCTTCCGCCTTTATCGAATGACCACGCTCTGGTTAAAAACCCGATGGTAGGATCAAAAGATCCTTCCGTTTCCCTGGCTAAATTTAAGGCAAGTTTTATAGTGGCTCTTAGATGTTTATCATCAATTCTAACTTTACTTCCCTCTCTTAATTTTTCGTTGACTGCTTCCAACTTGCTATCTTCAGAATAAAAATCGAAAACATTCTCTTTTTCGCTTAGTAATTCAAAAGCCTTTTTTACGTCTTTTTCTACATTCTTTCTTGTGTCGAAAATCTTTATCGTAACGAAGGTGTCAAGAACATAGCGGTTTGTTTCAAAAACCTCATTGCTTAACTTGGCGTATTTTAATGCAAAGAATACCAATAATATGCTTATGCTAATCAATAAATATGCAATTTTTTGTATTCCTGAGCTTTTCTTCATTTTTGCTTTTTAAACTATAATCTTATTCCAAGAAAGGAGAGTTTAATTTGGTACTAGGTCTACCCAGAGCACTCTTATATTATAAATACGGTCTTCTCTGGGAAACTTTCTTAAAAAATTTAGGTATAAATATAGCGACATCGCCTCCTACCAGTAAACTTATCGTTGAAATGGGGCTTGACGTGGCTGAATCTGAGATCTGTATGCCAGTCAAGATTTTTTATGGGCACGTAAAGTACCTTATTGAAAAACAAAAAGTTGATGCTGTTTTTCTACCCAGAATGGTGGCAGTTGAAAAACCAGCCTATACCTGTCCAAAATTTTTAGGTCTTCCAGATATGATACAAGCAGCTTTTCCTGAGGCAAATATAATTTCTGAGACTTTCAATAGAAAGAAGGGTTTGAGAAGTTATTATCAGAGCTATATAAATCTTGCTGAAAAACT
>JAOADC010000023.1 GCA_026417515.1 Actinomycetota bacterium | reverse complement strand
TTTCTTTTTGATCTGGCGATTTCGGTTTCTAATTGTTTATGAAAGAAACGATGGTTGAATGTGTTGGTCAAGGGATCTATTGTGGATATTGCAAGTAATTTCGTATTTTCGGATGAAAGAGTGATGAGTTTAAGTAGGATTAGAAAAAGAATACAGAAAAAAAAGATCAAATAGGTCGTCTTTATTTCTGATGACTGGTTTACCAATTCAAAGTTGAAAAATAAATACACTAGAGCAATTACCGAAATCAAAGGTATTAAATTATTTTCAATGAAGGTTAGTTTTTTCTGGTGTAACTTTCATCAATAGGGGCTAGATCTGGCGTTCTAAATGTTGAAATTTGAATGAGGTAATTTGCAAGCAAAAAATATGAAAGCATCCAGGAAATGTCACTTATGATTGAGAGACCTTTGCCAGTAACATAGGATGAAGATAGTTCCTGGTAAGAGTATAAAATATCGGCTAACGAGAGCAAAACAAAACCTAAAATATATGGACTTTTTATGTATCTTGGAATTCGTAATTCGTTAAGCAGATAATAAAAACCTGCTGAAGCAAGCAAAGAGAAATCCATAAATACAAATATCAAATTTATGATGCTCGTTTGTATTTTGCTGATGGAACTGTTCTTCCAGAAAGGCAAAAATGAATACTCAAAGATAAAAAAGAGAAGAACCACTGCCAACAAAAATGAGTTTAATAAGTCGTATTTGATTTGAGTGTTTAGGTTAATATTTTGATTTGTTTATGAAGGTGACCAATCAGCAATAGATACCCAAGAATAAAAATTAAGTCTGGTAAGTAATCGAAATTTGTTTCCGAGTCCTTCAAAGAATAATAAAACTATGTATATTCTTCTAAGCAAAAAACAGCAATCCCCTTGCAAACAAACTAATTTTTACGTTCTTTATCCTTTAAAGATTTTAGTGAAACAAACGTTACAAAAGAGACTGGAAGTAGATAGATGACATCTAAAATATTCAAACTTGGAATAATTGATAATTTAGTTGACGCAGATAAAAAATAGGAGAAAAAGAGAAACGATCAGAATTATTGAACCTAAACTCTTTTCTATTAGTCTATTAGAAGTCCTTTTCCATCAATACCTGCCATCAATTATATTATCGACAAACTAAATTGAGCACATTAAAGTTATTTGACTTAAAACATGGTGAGAAATTAATATTCAAGCCATGGAGTATTTCTTGAAAAGGCTTTCTGCTTACTATGAACTTACAAAACCAAAGACAGTCTGGTTACTTGTCCTTGTTGGCGCATGCGCTCCATTCCTTATGGTTTCAGAAAATAAACTATTCAGTCTGGAATTTCTTACAGGAATTATTGCGCTCACTCTTTCAGTTGCAGGAACCAATGCTTTCACCTGCTGGATAGATAGAGATATTGATGCAATCATGCAGAGAACAAGAGAAAGACCCCTTGCGAAAGGAGAGATTTCTCCAAGGGCTGCAGTTCTTTTTTCAATAACCACCTTTCTTTTAGGTGTAATAATTGCACTGCTTCATAAGCCAGGTTCTGCCGTTTATCTCATATTGGGTTTTATATTTTCTGCTGTTTTGTATAACGGGTACCTGAAAAGAAGAAGTGCAATGAACATAATAATTGCTTCACCTGCAGGTATGATGCCTATTCTATTTATGTGGTCCTATATGGGCGAGAATATTAGCCTTTTGCCAGTATTGATGGGCCTGCTTGTCGTTTTCTGGACACCTGCTCACATATGGAGTTTAGCCATATTTTATAAGGAAGATTACAGGAGAGCAGGAGTTCCAATGCTTCCTGTTATTGAGAGCGAGGAAAAAACAATTCGCTTCATTGTTGCTGCAAATGTTGGTCTTGTTGTGACCACTGTAGGATTGATGTTTTTTGGCAAATTCTCTGCTTTCTTTATTATTGCAAGTACCGTGCTTAACGCTTTTCTACTTTATCTGACGTTCGTTGCAGGCATAAATCCAAAAAGGGAGAATGCCTACAGGCTTTTTAAATTTTCATCGCCTTATCTTGCCATTATTTTTCTTATTGCTGTGATCGATAAAGTTCTTAATTAGAGAAAAGATATTTTTTACCTTTCATATACTCCCTTAAAGCTTCAGGAATCTGTACATTACCATCCTTGGTCTGGTAGTTTTCGAGAATTGCTGCTACAGTTCTTCCAACAGCTAGACCAGATCCATTTAGTGTATGTACAAATTCAGGCTTGGAATTCCTATCGCGTTTAAACCGAATGTTCATTCGTCTGGCTTGAAAATCTTCAAAGTTGGAGCAGGAACTGATTTCTTTATATCCATTGTATGAAGGTAGCCATACCTCAATATCATATGTTTTTGATGCAGAAAACCCGAGGTCACCTGTGCAGAGCAAAATTACTCGATAGGGTAACCCGAGGATTTTAAGTATGCTTTCTGCATCATTTGTTAAAGATTCGAGTTCTTCATAACTTTTTTCTGGTAGAGAAAATTTCACCAGTTCAACTTTGTTAAACTGATGAACTCTTATCATTCCCTTTGTATCCTTGCCATAGCTTCCTGCCTCACGGCGGAAGCATGCAGTATAACTAACGAACTTTTTTGGTAAATCATCAATATTTAAAATTTCTTCCCTGTAAAGATTTGTTACAGGAACTTCTGCGGTCGGGATCAGATAAAGGTTATCCCTTTCGCAAATAAAGAGTTCGTCTCTGAACTTTGGCAACTGACCGGTTCCATACATTGTACTTTCATTTACGAGATAAGGTACCATAACCTCTGTATAGCCATTTACTTTTGTGTGCTGGTCAAGCATAAAGTTTATCAGGGCTCTTTCAAGTTCTGCGAGGGCACCATAGGTAAGAACAAAACGAGACTTAGCGATTTTTACTGCTCTTTCAGGATCGTAGAGACCTGAGATGCGTCCTATTTCCCAGTGAGGCAGTGGGTCGAAATCAAATTTTCTTGGCTCTCCCCAAGTTCTTACAACTACATTATCATTTTCATCTTTACCAAATGGTACATCTTCTGCAGGAATGTTAGGAATCTGAGATAAATCCTGGCTAATCTTTGCTTCAAGCTCTTCTATTTCTTTTTCTATTTCAGGAATTCTGTTCGAGATTTCCTTTACCTTGCGTATAACTTCATTGGCATCCTTTTTTTCTTTAAGCAAAAATCCTATTTCCTTGGATAATTTATTTCTTTGCTCCTGAAGAATTTGTGCTTCTGCAATTAACTTCCTTCTTTTTTCGTCCATTTCTAATAGATGGTCGATATCGTAGTCAAAACCTCGCTTTTTTAAAGCTTCTTTAAAAATTTCTGGATTTTGCCTGATCTTTTTTAAGTCGTGCATAAGACCCCCAAACTAACTACTTCTTCTGTAAGAACCTAAAAACTTTACCAGTGGCAGTTTACATCTAAGACAGGCAAGTGCAGATTTTATATGGTCATCTTCTAAATGTCCCTCCATATCAATAAAGAAAAGATACTCTCCAAATTTCTTTTTTGTTGGCCTTGAAGTTATCTTTGTAAGATTTATGTAGCGGTAACTGAACTCCTGCAATATTTCCAGAAGTTTGCCTGGTCTATCGTCGCCAATGAAACAAATTATTGAGGTTTTATCGTATCCAGTCCTTGGTCCCAATTCTTTACCAATAATCACAAATCGCGTTGTATTATCAGGATAATCTGAAATATCCCTAATGAGAACTTCGAGTCCATAGATTTCTGCTGCAAAAGCGTTTCCAATCGCAGCAACTTTACAATCGCCTTTCTCTGAAACAGATTTTACTGCTTCAGCAGTACTGAATGCCGGCTCTACTTTTACTTCCTTAAAAACTTTCTTCAACGTTTTCCGACACTGAGCATAAGCCTGTGGATGAGAAATAATGGTTTTTATCTCAGAAGCTGTGGTTCCCTTAATACCAATCAGGTGATGGTGTATGGTAAGAAGAACCTCTCTTTCAATAAGGACTTCTGAATCAAAAGCGAGATGATCTAAGGTTTCTGAGACCGAACCTTCAATTGAGTTTTCAATGGGCACAATTCCTTTATCCACTTCACCTGCATCGACGGCTTCTATCACATCTGAGACGGTAGGATAGGAGATAAACTCATGCTCGTCTGGCGAAAATACCTTTGCAAGTGCCTCTTCAGTATATGTACCCTGAGGACCTAAGAAGCCTATTTTCATTAAATCCACCTCATATGGTTTTAAAAGCAAATTTTAATGCAAGCAGTGAGTAATATAAAATCTTTAATTATGAACTATGAAAAGCTCACTGAACTACTGAAAAAATTTAAAGAAGGAGAGCTATCTGAAGAAGAGGTTGTCGGTGCCATAAACAAACTACTTTCTTATGAATCCATCGAAATCAAGATAGATGGATTACGTGAACTAAGAAAAGGTCTTCCTGAAACAGTCTTTTGCTTACGGAAAACGCCAAAGCAAGCAGCAAAAGCATTTAAGAAGCTTTACGAGATTAACGGAAGGGCACTTGCGACAAAGGCAAGCAAGGAACACTTCGAGGAAATTAAAGAGGAAGTTTCAAGTGCAAGATATTTTCCTGCATCAGGAGTGATTATTGCTGATGAGGAAGAAAAAGAAAGGTTAGGTTATGTAACAGTTATTGGCGCAGGAAGTTCGGATTATCCAGTTTGCGAGGAAGCACACTTAACTCTCGGTTTTTTAGGCTCTGAATCTTTTTTAGTCTTGGATGTTGGGGTTGCAGGTGTCCATAGGTTGAACAGTGCTTTAGAGCACATTGAAAAATCAAACTGTCTCATAGTTGTTGCAGGTATGGAAGGTGCACTTCCAAGTTTAATTGCAGGATTTTCACCAGTGCCAGTAATTGGTGTCCCTACTTCAGTTGGTTATGGAGTTTCCTTTGGTGGTGTAGCGCCCTTGCTTGCTATGCTCAACTCATGTGCTGAAGGTTTAAGTGTCGTAAACATTGATAACGGTTTTGGTGCTGCAGTTTCAGCGCACCTTATTAATATGCTTGCAGTTAAGGGAGGAAGGAGTTGAAAAAATCAATCTATATTGATTGCAGATATGGAATTTCAGGAGATATGTTTGTCTCAGCGATGGTCGCTGCATTCTATCCTGAATCATTGACAATTTTTAAGAATTACAATTCTCTTTTAAATAGAAATTTCGGTGTTAGCGCTGATTTAAAAGAAGTTACAAAGAATGGAATAAAGGGTTTTGCACTTGATGTCAAAGAGCCTGATATCAGATTTAAACACCTGAAGCAATTTGAAGAGGCAATATCAGGTTTGGAAATTGCCACAGATGTGAAGGACTTGGCTCTAGAGATCTTGAATAACATTGGAGAAGCTGAATCAAGAGTGCATGGAAAAGACTTTTCTCAACTGCACTTTCACGAAATTGGAAGTCTGGATACACTGCTTGACGCAGTTATTGCTGCTGGCCTGGTTAAAGAATTAAAAATAGAGTATGTTTTCTCTTCAATAGTTTCTGTTGGAAGTGGTGAAGTCCATACAGAGCATGGTATATTCAGTGTTCCAGCTCCAGCAACTGTTGAACTTCTTAAAGGTATGCCAATTGGTGGAACTGAACTAAAAGGAGAAGTTACAACTCCTACTGGTGCAAGTATCTTGAGAGCTTTAAAACCACAGTTCTTTTTGCCAGATGGATTTTACCTTGAGAATGTAGGCTATGGTTTCGGACAGAAAGAATTCCAACATCCTAACTTCTTAAGAATTCTCTCAGGATGGGTTGATGAAAAAGAGTTTGAAAGTCTGATTGAGGTTTCTGTAAATTTGGATGATATAACTCCTCAGGTTGTGGCAACAGTGATATCAGAACTATTATTTAAAGGCGCTATCGATGCCTGGAGTGAAAGCATCATTATGAAGAAGGGAAGACCTGCTTTTAAAGTCTGTTTTCTGTGTTATGAAAAAGACCTTGAAGAACTGATTGAACTGGTTTTTAAGGAAACAACTACATTAGGAGTCAGATACCATCGTGTTCTCAGGCAAAAGATTAAGCGAGAGTTACAGAAGGTTGAAACCTCATTTGGTGAGGTTTCAATAAAAGTTTCACACCTGAAAGATGGTATCAAGGTTTCTGCAGAATATGATGAATGCGTCGAGTTGGCTAAAAAATTTGGATTACCTACAAACGAAATAAAAAGAAGAATTGAGCACGAGTGTGCTGAAAAGATTCTTAAAAACAGGGATCAGGGCTTAACATAAAAATTAATTTCTAACCTGTTATTTTCAAGCACCTTCTCACCAGGAACTGGCTTGACTGTTATCACCATTTTATATAGTTTTCCATAGGTGCTTTGAAGTGGAACTGCAGTAAATGATACAGGCTTAACTTCTTTTGCTTTGAGTTCTTCAACAGTCCTTGTAACTGTTAATGATTCTAAAGCGTCTTCTGATTCCAAGGTTAAGAGCACTTCAACCTCTTTTTCAGAAACCTCTCCCTGGTTCTGGATTTCGAGATTGACATCAACAAGGTCAGTCTTTTCTAAATAGTAATATCCTCTTTCATCTTTTCCTAATAGCCTTGGTTTTGTTGAATAACTTAAAATTCCTAAGCCCCTTCTCTTATTTGAATAGTTCTGAATTTCTTTTGGTTTGAAAATTTTTGCAGTATCAAATATGACATTCTTCTTAACAATTTCTTTTCTGGTTTTATCGTCCAGGTTAAGAAGCATTACGCTCTTTTTTGTTTCTTTGAAAATATCAACAGTTTCTGGAATCAGTTTCTTAATATTTGCTTCAGAAAAGGGCAAACCTGAAAAAGTTTTCAAGTTTGAGTTAAGTAAGATAAGATTATAAAGACTTCTTAACTGATTCTGTTTGAGATTCTTTTCTCTTAAAAGTAAATTTTTAATCTCCTTTAAATTTTTTTCTGCCAGGCTTCTTGACCTGTTTAAATTATTGCCAGCTGAAGGTCCTTCATATGCATAAATTATTGCTTTTTCGAGTGAATTTGAAGAAGATAGAAAAATATTGCCTATTCTAGTGTTGAGCGCTATTTCCTTTTTCTCGTTTTTTAACTGAAAATTTGTATATCCAAAGTAAGCCATTAAGATCAACGCAAGGATTAAAAGCAGTTGAGGAAGGAGACTTTTTCTCTTCCTGGGCCCTATGGCACTTTTTGGTCTTACATAATCGTAACTTTTTGGCATGAAAATATATTAAATCAAAGGTTTGAAAGTCGAGAAAATTTTAAACCTCTAAATGCAGATTAGGTTATTTTTTAATTAATTGATTGATGGCTCGCACATAAAAATAGCCCATTTTGAATCTTTTCTGAATCTTTTTAGAAAAGTTGATTTATTGATTATAAAACTCTTAAACTTCTTGTTTTTCTTCCAATATCCATTCTTTAACCTCATCAAGCTTTGGTACTCTTCCAGAACATTTGAGTTTATCGTTTATGATAAGCCCAGGGGTTAAAATGACTCCATGAGAAACGATTTCATTTACATCCTTAACGAGCACAATGTCTGCTTGAAGATTAATTTCATTCAATGCTTTTTTTACGGTTTCTTCCAATTTTCTACAGTTTGGGCAACCCGTTCCAAGTACCTTTATCGTTAGCATTGAATTTCACCTCCTTAGATAAATCCAAAAATATAACCAGTAGTAGCAGAAAGCACCACCACTAGGAGAAGATAAGCAAACGTCTTTCTAACTCCAATTATTCTTATCAGTGCCAGAATGCTTGGCAAACTCAAAGCAGGTCCTGAGAGTAGAAGCGACAGCACCGGACCTTTGTTCATTCCAAGCTCCATAAGTGCTTTTACAATCGGCACTTCTGTAAGTGTTGCAAAATACATAAGGGCACCAAACATCGAAGCAGCAAGGTTTGCAGTTAGTGAATTTTCTCCCACGTAATTGGCAATCAAATTTGGAGGAACTGCTTGCTTAATAACACCTGCAAAGAAAACACCTATTAGAAGAAGGGGAGTGATAAGTTTAAAGAGCCTGAAGGTTTCTGTAAGCCAGAAAAGAGTTTCTTCCTTTTTGAAAAGTCTTAATGCTATGTAAACCACAGAAATCGCTTCAACGACAAAAAGTGATAATCTTAAGAATAATGATAACTTTGATGTTAGCGTAAGAAGAATCAAGACCAACAGGGCAATGAATGTGACTTTTACCCTGTCCTCTCGATTTTTGTCCTTCTTTTCTTGGGCGCTTAAAATAAGAGGATTCTCAACTGCGTTATCTTTTGAAGAGAACAAAGTTTCCATAGAGATTCCTATAATAATAGAAAGTAAAATAGCAGATATTATTCTTGCTAACCCAAGATCTATACCAAGAAGACGAGCTGAGTAAACCATTGCAAGAACATTGATTGCTGGTCCAGAATAAAGAAAGGTTATAGCTGGCCCAAAACCTGCACCAAGTCTGTATATGCCAGCAAAAAGAGGAAGAACAGTGCAGGAACAGACAGCAAGTATTGTCCCAGAAACTGAAGCTACAAGATATGCAATTATTCTATTTGAGTCCTTTCCAAAGTAGCGAAGCACAGATTCTTTTGAAACAAATGACGAGATTGCACCTGCTATGAAAAAAGCAGGGATAAGACAAGTTAATGTATGTTTTAAAAGGTAATCAATTAAAGAAGCTATGCCAGCGTTTAAGAGTTTAGTAACAATTTCCAACTCAGCGTATCCCCTTCTTCTATCTTAGTTTTTGACTTATTACTGGATTTACTTGATTTGCTATGATTGTTTATTCCTGCATAAAAACACAAGGACCTCGTTAACATCAGAACTCAATCTTATCTTAAATTTCTGTTTTTTAATAGTTTTAAAAGGCGGTTAAAAACAGATGTTACTTATTTAGAATTAAGCCTATAAATCCAATTATCACCATTTTAAGAATCATAAAAATTCTAATAAATAGTCAGTTTCTTCGAATTCTTGAGTCAACATAGGTTAATGCTTTAGACCTGGTTTCCAGTCTGCAACCTTTGAATAATGTTTGACCAACTTATTTTTTCTGAACCTAAAGTTTTTGCCAGAGATAGAAGGTTAGTGGTAAGGGAAGTAAGAACAAGCGGAAAAACCAAAGCATTGTAATACTGACATACATGGTTTGATAAAGCAAACAAAACTAAATAGATAATTGTTATAAGTGGAATGATGTCTTGAGGTTTTAATTCTATTCTCAGTGAAAGAACTCTCAGAATCGCTAGAAGAATGAAAGCAACGAAAAAAACTACTCCATAAAAAATATGAAGTGTATAGGGAAATGTTAAGAAATTACTCATATATGTGAG
>JAOADC010000009.1 GCA_026417515.1 Actinomycetota bacterium | reverse complement strand
AATTACAACAGAAAAATTATTGTCTAAGAAATCCGACGATAATATATCGAACAAAAGAGTTTATTTGAACACAATAAAAGCCCTGGCTGCAGCTGTTGATGCAAAAGACAGTTACACACGATATCATTCGCAGAGATTGATGCTAATGGTGAAGGAATTTGCAAAAAGAATGAACTTTGATAATGAACGAACCCGGATCCTTCAAATTGCAGCACTTTTACACGATGTTGGTAAGATAGGTATTCCAGAATCTATACTCTCTAAAGAAGGTCCACTCAGCAGTCAGGAAATCGAACTAATTAAAAACCATCCAATCCTTGGAGCCAACATTCTTAATAAGACAGGAATTAAAACCATAATACCCTGGATTGTGCATCATCATGAGAGATTTGATGGAAAAGGATATCCTAGCAAACTAAAAGGAGAAAAGATACCTTTAGAGGCAAGAATAATAGCCATTTGCGATGCTTATGAGGCAAATGAGGTCTGATAGGCCATATAGAAAAGCCTTAAGTGTTGAGGAAGCAATAGAGGAACTTAAGAAAAATGCGGGTAAACAATTCGAACCTGAATTAGTAGATATATTTATCGAGATGATACCAAAAATTGAAAAAGATCTTAAATATTGATCAAACCCATCTAATTGATATTTGGAACTGAAAGAAAAATCTATTATCATATTCACTTGCTAATTCGGAGGGATGGCCGAGTGGACGAAGGCGGCGGTCTTGAAAACCGCAGTGGGTGATGAGCCCACCGGGGGTTCAAATCCCTCTCCCTCCGCCAGGTTTCTATATTATGGAAAAAGAAAGAGTCGTTTTAATAACAGGTGCTTCATCTGGTATTGGACTTGCCTGTGCAAAAATGCTTGCCGATAAAGGCTACATAGTTTATGGAACCAGTAGAAAGGCAAGCTATCCTCCCACTACTGTAAAAAAGAATTTCTACATGATCCAGATGGACGTAACTGATGAGGGTTCAATAAAAAGGGCTGTAAATTTCATTATTGAAAAGGAAGGCAAAATTGACATTCTCATTAACAATGCTGGTTTTGGCCTTGCTGGTTCAGTTGAAGACACTTCAATGAAAGAAGCATTTGAACAATTTAACACTAACTTCTTTGGTGTTCATCGAGTAATAAAAGAAGTATTACCTTTTATGAGAGAGAGAAGAAAGGGATACATAATCAATGTAAGTTCTATTGGTGGCATTATTGGTCTTCCCTTTCAGCCTTTTTATTCTGCTTCAAAATTTGCTGTTGAAGGACTTACTGAAGCACTCTGGCACGAACTAAGACCATTTGGGATTAAGGTAATTCTTATAGAACCAGGAGATCTGAAAACTGAATTCACACAAAGGAGAGTTTTTGTTGAAAAAAGTCAGAAATCACCATACTCTGCGCAGATGCAGAAAACTATAAGTATTGCTCAGAGAGATGAAACCCACGGTTCATCACCTGAAAAAGTCGGAAAACTGCTTTTAAAATTACTTAGAAAGAAAAATCCTAAACTTCGTTATCAGGTAGGTCCCAGCTACGAAAAAGTTGCGGTCTTGTTAAAAAGAATACTGCCTGAAAAAATCTTTTTGTGGGCAATAAGCAAGTATTACAAAATCGGATAAGAATATTCTGTAAGATAAATAAAATTTCAAATTCTCATAAGTAGAATTTTTAATTTTGAATTTACCTTAATAACTAACCTATTGATTTCTAACCTGAGAAAACAACTCTCTCAAAACCTGTAAGTTTTTTTCATCATCTTCTAAACCCTTCTTTGGCGTCTCTAATATCACAGGGGTTTTCGAAAATTGAGATAATTTAAGGAAGTTTAACAATCCTACCCTGCCTATACTTCCCTGTCCTAAATTTTCATGCCTGTCCATACGTGTGCCAACTTCTGATTTCGAATCGTTGAGATGCACTAATTTAACTAATGAGACGCCAGATCCAAGATCATTGATGATATCTTCTATTCTTTCTGAAAGGTTATATCCATATGCATGCAAATGTGCTGTATCCAAACATATTCCACTTAAAAAACTAGATACTTCTTTCAATTCCTCGTAAACTTTAGCCAAATTTAAAAGATTGCTGAAATTTTCACCATAAGGTGAGTTCTCAATCAGGATACCGCATCCTTTGAAATCCAGATTATGCTCAAGGAATTTAAAAACACTTTTTAAGGCTTTTAATTGATTTGTTAATGTTTCTTTCCTGTTCTCTCTTAAATGAAGAACATAGTATTTTGCACCGATAATTGAAGATATCTCAACTTCTTCAATAAATGCTTTCAAGGATTTCTCTGCTACCTGTTTGTTTTCTGAAATCAGGTTTATGAGATATGAGCAGTGAACAAAGAAAACTCTAAAACCTGCGTTTCTCAAAGAATCCTTAAATGATTCGATTTCTCCAATATCAGGTTCTCGAGTTTTCCAGATTCTTGGACTTTGTAAGAAAATCTGGAAAGTGGTGCATTTTAGCGCTGTTGCTTCTTCAACTGCTCTTTCCAATCCACCTGCTATTGAAGTATGGACACCATAAAGCCTATCGTTCACTGGCAATCAAATCTAAAATCCTTTGCTTTATTGTAGGACGATTTTGCTGTGTTAAATAAATCGTTACAAATTCAGGCTTTTTCTTGAATTCTTCTATAAAGTCAGTTCCCTTTTCTGGTGCAGTAACAATCAAGTTCTCGAATTTTTCATAAACCCAAAAAAGCCATTCTCTGAAGAAAGAAGAAAGGCACTCCATTTTTCCAACTTCGTCGACGATTACAAAATCTGCTCCTTTTAAATCAAGACTGCGTAAGAACTTTTCGAAACTATCAACATCAACACCATAAGAGCCAACAAAATGTTTCGTTTTTAGCCGCTTTCTAGCAAATACTATTCTTTTTCCTTCTCTGATGCTAACCAAGTCAAAACCAATTCTTCCTTTATTCTCAAGCACTTCTTCAGTAAAAAAACCTGCAAAGGATAAGCCTTTAAACTCGTTGACTAAACTCTTTACAAGTGTGGTTTTACCAGATTTCGGTTTTCCAATGATAAGAATTTTCATCTAATTAGCCTGAAAATTTTAGGATTTTACTGGAATTGCCATTAAACTTATAAAAATCTGGCGCGCCCGGCAGGACTCGAACCTGCAACCTCCGGATTCGTAGTCCGTTACTCTGTCCAGTTGAGCTACGGGCGCACCAATCAAATATTTTAAACTGCAAATGCTGCAATTAAAAGCATCGCTTCTTTTGTTAAGGTTTTAACATTAAGAATCTAAGTAGAGGGTTAATAATAGATGTAATATCTATCAAGAGCGAAGTAAATGATTGAATCTTTATAAATAAGTCCTGATGCAGTGTATGAAAAACCAGCCCTAATTGTAAAGTTTTCTCCTAACGACTCTGATTTTTCAATTTTTGCTTCGCGAATTTTATCGAAAAAATCATTTTTAGTAATTCCTTCATAATATGGAGGTTGTTCTATAAGTAGATTAGGAATAAAACTATTTAAAGCAGTACGAAGGTAAATCTTAAATTTGCTATCTGGAATAAGATATCTGAGATGCCAAAGTATACCGCTATTATAAAAGGCAATTCCAGTCTGTCCTCTTCTAGGTTTGATTTTCCTTTTTATCTGGTCGAAAATTTCTCTATACCAGTCTGGGAAATCGAAATTAAAAGATTTGTTATAGTAGACTTGGCTTTTTTGTTGAACGCAATCAGGATCATTTTCTTCCGACATATTATGAATTTCTGCGTTTTCTTCTTTATTTCCTTTTGATTGATGTAAGTTTTTCGACTTTACTGAACTCTTACGATATTTAACAAGTTTTTCGCTACTTTCACTGATATGTTTCTTGTTTGGCTTATCGATTTCAAAAAAAGATAGATCATCACTATTAATGTCATTGTATGTATTAAAGTCAATAAGCCAATCTTTTCTTGGATAATACACAGGAATTTCTACACCGGAATTTGCAGCAATCAGAACTGCTTTTTTAGCGAGTCTTTTTTCAAGACCACCTGTTATTATTTCGTCTTGCGTTATGAGCACATTTTTGTTCGATTTGTTAATGACTTTAAGACGAGAGATCTGTCTTGTTTCTTTAACAACTAATGCATTTTCTTTCTGTGCTTCGCTAAAAAGGATATATCTATCTACATTCTTATCAGTATAAATTGGCACTATCTTCCATCTATTAATGTACACGGACTTATCATTTCTCATACAATTGAAGATTTCTTCAACGGCTTCAAAAAAACATCAAAAACACTCCCAAAATTTGGTTAAGTTCTATACGTTAGCAAATTTGCTTCGATAACTTAATTTATGGACCCGAGAGTTAAAGAAGATTTTTCTACCCCCTTTTATTAAAGATTATATTAAACCGTATTGAACAACTTTAGAAAATTACAGGAAGACTATTATTTGAAGACAATAGATAAATTTTTCAAAAAATTAATGGCGGAGAGAGAGGGATTCGAACCCTCGAGCCCGGTTTTAGCCGGGCTACTCGCTTAGCAGGCGAGTGCCTTCAGCCTCTCGGCCATCTCTCCAACAAGAAAAAATTTTCCGAGATTTAAATTTTACATAATTTGCGACCGATTTAAAACATTAGGTAAAAAGCGTTTATAATGTATAAGTTAAAATTATTAAAGGTTTAGGGGTTTTAAAAAATAAGTAATTAACGATTGGCAACTTAAAAAATGAAGAATAAGAAGATCAAATTATTATCGATAATTGTTATTTTTCTAAGCACTTTCATTTTTTTCTATTTTCAGCAGACCGCCAGATCCGAGTGGCTTGAAGGTTTTAAATTCAGATATCCAATTGAAGTGGAAGAGAGATCAGGTTCTGATTTATATGATCAACAGGTAAAAATCTACCTCAATTCGAATTTCTTTGATTTTTCCCAAACGGCAGAAGATGGTAGGGATCTTCGATTTGTAGATGAGTATGGAAATATGCTTTCTTACTGGATTGAAAAATGGCCAGACAGAAAAAATACCACAGAAGCAATAATATGGGTAAAAATCCCGAAACTTAATGCCCACGAGAAGAAGAAAATCTATATGTATTATGGTAACGATAATGCTTCCTCTTACTCGAATCTAACTTCAACTATGGATTTAATAGAAGTAATCCAGGCAAAATTAGGAAAGGAACCAAAAGATTTAGAATTTTCTACAAATCCAGATATTGTGATTTCGTCTCCAGCCTACGTAAACGATGGAAAACCTGTAACTGTTTATGCCTTTAAAGATGGTAATGGTTTCAAAGCATCCATTGCCAGATCTTCTCTGGACATTACAGTAACCGAAACTGTAACTGCTTACTTCCTGGGAATTAAATCGGGTAGATTTTCTTTTAATAATGTAATTTTTGAAGCCACCACACAGAGCGTGGATTCCTTTGTTTCTAACTATGTATCAAGAAATGCTTGCGTGTCTCTTTTTAATGGTAGCAAGGAAAATCAATTGTTTTACTTTGCATCAGTTTTCAGCCAGCCAATGGAGAACGCACAACTTGGACTTCTACAGCCAATATTTAAAGATTACGCTCATTATGGTTCATCAATGTTTATCAGGATGGAATCAGACAACACAACTTCAGCGGGTAGTTCAATCGATGCCTCTTTATTAAAAGTTGAGACTCGCTCTAGCATTTTCCAGTTGTTTGATGCCTCAAAAGATCTTTACAGGGAAGTTGATTGCCTAACAACGACAACTGCCCAGAAATCCCTGACTCTTCCCTTTTCAGGTGTTTGCTTTATTTCTCTAAATTCAGATACTTCAGGCAGTGCTTTTCCCGTTATTTCAAGTACTGAAGGAATGCCTAATCTTTTGCTACTAAATGACCCCACTTCAAATTCAGATAATTTAACAACTCTAACAGTTTCAGTGCTAAGTATAAGAGAACCAGGAATTTTTGCTGTGGCTAAGAAAGCTCCAGTGGATCCACTTGTGAAATTCAAGAAGATCGAAGGTAGAGTGTTTGAAGACGAAAATTTAAACGCAAGATACGACAAAGGGGAAAGGGTTTTTGAGGGCGCAAGAGTAAGACTTTACGAAGATGTGGATGAGAACGACACCCTAAGCACTATTGATAGATTTGTTGCTGAAACTGTGACCGATGAGAATGGCATCTATAGCCTACCTGCCTTGAACTCAAGAAATTATCTTGTTTGCGTTAGCTCAGCATCATGTGGTGAATCTGTTAATGATAACGAAAACACCATTTCGAATTTTATACCTGAAGAGTACTTTGCTAACGGCTATATAGATGGAAAATTAATAACCTATATAAAACCTGGTGGGGAAGATCCGATAGTTTCTGATTTTTGGTCTGAAGAAACCGACCCCGCCTTTAACATTTATGAACACATAACGCCTGTTCATCTTGACGATTCAGAATATGTTTCGGGAATCGATTTTGGCTTTTCGTTCACCTTGGTTGTAAACACTTACGACTCCTTGATGCCTTCACAGGGCTCGTTGCGCCAGGCAATAACCAATGCAAACGCTTTACCAGGAAAACAAAGCATAAGATTTTACTTAACGAGGCAATCAGGCAACTATATTGAATCTTTGGATGAATTCTATATAAACCTGAAGGAAACTTTACCCGATATTGTTGATTCTATTTTGATTGATGGTAACAATCTAAATCACTCGATGGCTTCTTCAACAGTAATTCTTAGAGGCACCGAAAACTCGCTTAAATATTGCTTAAATGTACTTTCACCTGGAACGGAAATACAAAACCTAAAAATATCCGGTTTTGAAAAAGGAATAGTATTTTCCGTTCCACAATATGAAAGAGTAATTTCTGCAAAAGATCCTGACTCTTCAAATTCATTAAGAGTGAATTCTGATTTATGCGAATCATTAATGGTTATTAATGCCAAGGATTTATCATCCGTGCCCTTCGCAATAAACAAATCATTAGTAGAACCGACATCCACACTGGTAATCGATAAAAGCAAATCGTTTGGAGATTTAAGAATAGTTCAGAGAAAAACCATTTCAGATAAAGCAATATTAGAAGCAAACACCAAAGAATTTTCTATAGAAACATTTCTACCTTCTAATGAAAAAATTGCTGCAGTTTCTGGAAAGAGTTTCTCTAGTCTAGATTTTTCAAACGTTTCATCAATAATCAGCCCATACTCTTCTAAAATCTTCGAATTCAATAAACCTGAAAGATTTTATAAGCGTGGAGAATTATCAATTATTTCAGAAAGAGGATGTAGCGAACCAAAGAGAAGTTTTGCAAGTAAAAAACTCTTGATTCCTCTGCCAGCTGGCTTTCAACTTTCAATTTTCCCTTACCAATCAGAAATTGCGAGTGCGAATGCAACATTTTATTTTGGAATGGATGTCTACTCCACATCTGAAGTTACTTTGCCTCTTAATATAGAGAGTAATGAAAGCGAACGAGCAATATCCATCGAATCAGAATCTGCCCTTTCTGCTCGGATTAAAAATGAAGATGATTGGTTATATATTCCACCAGCAGACACCAAACTTTTTGGTGTTTTTAGAAATAGCCTCCTTGTGTGTTCTGAATCTGAATCATTTATTTCTGTCTATGGAAGAACAGAAGACGGAAAAACTTTTAACTTTGAAGAAGTTTTGGAGCCAGGCATTATCTATGACCTGACTGAAAACGAAAATCTAAAACCTTTAAAGGGAAAACTTTGTTCGGCATTTTTGATTTCTTCAAAACCAATCGTTGCCTTTGGTTCTCTCGATTTCAACAATGATTCTTCTGTTGCATTTGTTCCTGAGTCTTATCTTGCAACAAAGTTTTGGACAACACTCAAAAGCGATACCATTTTAATTGCTGCTTTTTCGCCGACAAATTTAACGCTGAAGAATGAAAACAATTCGAGGAAATTATTTCTGCAAGGAACGCTGATGAAGCCAGATTTTTTAGTAATCAAAGAAAACTTAGATGGTTTTGAAATTTCTTCTGATTCACCGATTTTTGTTATTTATAGAGAGGCCTTGACTGGAAAATTTACACTTGCTAACACTACTGTAGATTACACTGACTTCATCAATCCAAATGTGCTTACAAGCAGTAAATATGCTTTTGACTCTGCGTGCAGGGTAACCAATGTAAGTTTTCTTGCTTGTAACACAGCAGTTAAGGTAGATGAAGGTACAGGAGTTGAACTTACCAAAAACAGGTATGTCAACTGCGCTGAAAAAATAGACATTGGCAATTTTGGTAAAGAACCCATTGACAATTCAATAAGTATTGATGAACCAAACTTAGGAGTAGATTCTCCGAGGTTAACTGCTGCAATTTATGAGGAGCCAACTCTTACCATCTCAGGTTACGTTGGCTCAACTGAAAGCGCTATCTTTGATGAAGGAAGGGTTGAAATTTATCTGTCAGACAACCATGGAAACCCCACTCTCTATTTAGGAGAAACTGAGGTTTCTAATGGATCCTTTAAATTTGAAAAGAAATTAGATGCTTTGAAACCTTCAGCTTCTGATTTTGTAGTTGCAACGTTCATTTTCAAGGATGGTTCCACCTCAGAATTTTCTGAAGCAATAAGGATAGATCCCGCACCAATCATTTCTGAAGTGAAAGCAACTCACATTTCACCTTTGTTAATTGGTACAACAGAAACACTATCAACAACGATAACCTGGTATACAGACATTCCTGCCACTTCTAAGGTTGTCTATGATACTGTAAGCCATGCTTCAACAGAAACCTACTCCTTTGAAACCACTGAAACAACTGAACTGGTTACAACTCATTCAGTGACCATTAATGGACTATCTCCAAATACTATTTACTACTTTAGAGTCATTTCAAAAAATGAGTATGGTGATGAATCAATCTCCTACGAGTTTATGATTCCACCTGGCAAGGTAAGTTCTGATAGCGATCTTTGTGCTGCATGTCATCGAGCACATACTGGCATAATGAAACCTTTGAGACTTCCATATTATGTAAGAAAGTAACAGTTGATAAACAATGAAAACGGCTACCCTATTGGTAAAAGGACCAGACAGAAAAGGGATAATCGCAACCATAACCAACTGGATTTATAAAAACGAAGGCAACATAGTCTACTTGGATCAGCATACTGATCCATTCGAAAAAATGTTCTTTATGAGAGTTGAATTCGAAATCGAAGAAACCAGATTGGACAGAAAAAAGTTGGTTGACGATGCATTAAAAGTCTGCCATGAAGTCGGTCAGGAAGTTCAGGTCTACTTTTCTGATGAGATGAAAAAAGTTGCTATCCTTGCATCAAAACAGCCGCATTGCCTTTTTGACCTCCTACATCGTTTCAGATCAGGTGAATTTAAGGCTGAGCTCAAGGCTGTAATTTCGAACCATCCAGATCACGAAGAAACTGTTAAGTTTCATAACATTCCCTACTACTATCTCCCTGTAACACCAGAAACAAAGAAAGAACAGGAAAAGCAAGTAATTGAAGTACTTAAAAAACATAATGTTGATACCATAGTTCTTGCCAGATATATGCAAATACTCTCTCCCGATTTTGTCAAACTCTATCCAAATCAAATAATCAATATTCACCATTCCTTCTTGCCTGCCTTTGTTGGTGCTGATCCTTATTACCAAGCCTATAAGAGAGGTGTAAAACTTATAGGTGCTACAGCACACTACGTAACTGAAGAGCTTGACCAAGGACCGATAATTGCACAGGGTGTGATTGAGGTCAGCCACAGAGACAGTGTTGAGCAGATGAGAAGAAAAGGAAAGGACATAGAGGTTTTGGTTTTAGCAAGAGCGGTCAAATTACATATTGAAAACAAGATAATTGTTCACAATGGAAAGACGATTGTTTTCAGCGATTAGCAATATGAGTAAATATTCATACGAAAGCAAAGACGAAAAATATATGAGAGAAGCATTAAAAGAGGCTGAAAAGGCGGCAAAAAAAGGCGAGGTACCCATTGGTGCAGTCATTGTAAAAGAAGGTAAAGTCATAGGAAGGGGTCATAATCTGCGAGAAACAAAAAATGATCCAACTGCTCATGCTGAAATAATCGCTATCAGGCAAGCAGCCAAAAAATTAAAAAATTGGAGACTTAGCGGTTGCACACTCTACGTAACAGTTGAACCCTGTCCTATGTGCGCCGGCGCAATCGTCCTCTCTCGTATTGAAAGAGTAGTATATGGCGCTGAAGATAACAAGGCAGGGGCTGTGAAATCACTCTACAGTCTTTTATCTGACGAAAGACTCAACCATCGCGTATCAGAGATAATTTCAGGAGTTGAAAAGGAGCGAAGCACTGAAATCTTAAAAGACTTTTTTCAAAAACTCAGGCAAGCTAACAACTATTAATCTAACTTATCTTATCTGCTAAAATTTATTCCTGTATTTAAAATCTTTGGAGGGATCGCATAGCCTGGTCTAGTGCGCGCGACTGGAAATCGCGTAGACCCCCAAAAGGGGTCTCGAGGGTTCAAATCCCTCTCCCTCCGCCAAAAAACGGAAAAAGATGAAGAAAACCAAAGAGCTTATAAGTCAAAATTCTCTTCTGTCTGCAATTGGAAACACTCCTCTCATTGAATTAAGAAAAGTGAATCCTTTTTATCCTGATGTAAGGTTGTTTGCCAAATATGAAGGTGCAAATCCTGGTGGTTCTGTAAAAGACAGACCAGCCCTTTATATGATATTAGACGCAGAAGAAAAGGGGCTTTTAACTCCAGAAAAAATTGTTGTTGAACCAACAAGTGGCAATACCGGTATAGCGCTTGCCATGATATGTGCCCTCAAAGGTTACAGGATTCGTCTATATATGCCTGCCTGCGTTTCTATTGAGAGAAGGAGAATTCTGGAAGCCCTTGGCGCAGAAGTTATTCTCACTCCTGCAGAAGAAAGTACTGATGGCGCGATAAGGAGGGCTTACGAGCTTATAGAAAAAGATCCGACAACCTACTTTATGCCTGATCAGTTTAGAAATCCTGCAAATGTATTAGCCCATTACGAAACGACCGGACCTGAAATATACGAGGAATTAAATGGAAACATAACTGCGTTTGCTGCTGGTCTTGGCACCACAGGAACCTTTATGGGTGTTGGTACATTCTTAAAAGAAAAGAACAGTTCAATCATACTGATGGGGATAGAACCTGTAAAAAAACACCGAATCCAGGGTTTAAAGAATATGGAAGAATCAATAGTTCCTTTGATTTACGATCCAGATCTGCTCGATGAACATATCTTTGTAAATGATGCAGAAGCTTTTGAAATGGCAAGAAGGCTTGCACACGAAGAGGGATTATTTGTTGGTATGTCAAGCGGTGCTGCAGTTTTTGGCGCACTTAAACTCGCCGAAAAAATAAAGAGTGGAAACATTGTAACCATACTACCAGACAGAGGCGATAGATACTTAAGCACTTCACTCTTCGCATCTATCTGTTCAGAGTGCCCACCATAGGCTTTTTTAAAATGCCTTACCAGGTATTTAAAATATCAATTGGGTTCTTTTTGCGCCCGTAGCTCAACGGATAGAGCGTTGGCCTCCGGAGCCAAAGGCTGCGCGTTCGAATCGCGCCGGGCGCGCCATTTTTACTTTTTTCGCAATGTGCTTATTCCAAGAACCCTGTAAAGAAAACAAAAACCTGTAAGGCTCGTCACAATCAATACAAAGGCAATGACGAGCGCAATGATTCCTAAGGCTCCCTTTATAACTCCGAGAGCATAAAGAATGATGAGGACTGCTGCGATACTCAATCTGACGGCTTTGTCGATAGGTCCAACGTTTTTCATTCTTATTCACCCCCCTCATACATAAAATAATAATCGATTATGATTGTCGATAATTTAAAATCTATTTACTTCAAATAAAAATCTTGTTTTGGAGGGATGGCCGAGTGGCCGAAGGCGGCGGTCTCGAAAACCGCTTCTCCGCAAAAAGCGGAGACCAGGGTTCAAATCCCTGTCCCTCCGCCAGTTAGAAATCAAGAAAACTCAGGGCAACTATTCTTTGCTTTAATTCTGATAAAATATTATTCGTTGGCTGCACCAGGCGGGGAGGTAGCGGTGCCCTGAACCTGCAATCCGCTATAGCAGGGCTGGATTCCTGCCTGAGGCGATATAGGTCAGCAAGGAGTTCTCAGATATTCCGTTGAAGGTCGGAGCTCTCAAAGTGAAGACTCTGCAAACCCCGCCAGGCCCGGAAGGGAGCAACGGTAAGCAGAGGAATTCGCTGCTGGGAGATTGTCTGACTGGAGGAATATCTGAGAAAACACCGCTGGTTTACTATCGTCGAAGGCAGGTGTGCAGCCAACACTTATAATATATAAAAAAGGTTAGGCAATGGAAGATACCAACCTCACTCTCTATAGAAAATACAGACCTTCTTTTTTTGAAGAAGTCGTTGGACAAGAGCACATCACTGTTACCATTAAGAACGCTCTTAAGACCGGAAGAATCAGTCATGCCTACCTTTTTGCTGGACCACGAGGGACTGGAAAGACAACAGTAGCCAGACTCATAGCAAAAGCACTTAACTGTAAGGAAGGACCAACTGATAATCCATGTGGCGTTTGCGATAACTGTAGATCCATTCAACAGGGAAATTTTCTTGATGTTATTGAAATTGATGCCGCATCCAACCGAGGTATAGACGACATACGAGAACTTCGAGATCATATATACTTCAATCCTTCTCAAGGGAAATACAGAGTTTTCATAATAGATGAAGTCCATATGCTCACCCAAGACGCGTCCAATGCACTTCTTAAAACTCTGGAAGAACCTCCTTCATATGCTGTTTTTGTTCTTGCTACAACTGAAAAACATAAGGTCATACCTACAATTCAATCACGTTGTCAGGTTTTTGATTTCAGAAAACTTCCTTTACCTATAATTGTTGAAAGGCTCAAGACTGTTGCTGACAAAGAAGGCTACGAATACGACGAGCGTGCACTTGTTCTTGTTGCACGAAAAGCACGCGGCGGTATGAGAGATGCACTCGTTCTTCTTGAACAATCACGTACATTTGCAAATGGAAAGATAACAGCTGAAGTTGTTCAAAAAGTCGCAGGTGTTGTTTCTGAGGAGATTGTCCATAAACTCCTTGCCTCTCTTCTTGAAGCAAACCTTACCCAGGCAATAAGAATAGTTAGGGAGGTCGATAGTCAGGGGTTTGATTTAAAAAATCTTATCTCCACGTTGGTTCAGTCAATTGTTGAATATCTTATTTATAAACAGTCAGGAACTTACCATGAGGATTTTCACATCGAAAAAAACCTGCTTGATGACCTGATATCAAGGGATTTTGAAAAGGTCGATATTTTTGGGATGATTGAACTACTTGAGCAGGCTGAAGGAAGAGTTAGATACGGAGAGGACCCTCTACTTGCATTAGAATCAGCAATAATAAAATTCTTTGGAAGAAATTCTATTAAGCAGCCCAATATCAAAACTGGTACGGGAAGTTTTACAGGCCTTTTTAGTGTCCAGGTTTCAAAACAACAAGATTCTAACCAAGTAGATAATATGTTCTTAAACAAGGAAGATAGGTGGAATGACTTTCTTGAATTCTTTAAGAAACAATCAGATGCTTCTGAAATTGCCTTGCATGGGTTCTTAAAAGAATCCTATTTAATTGAATTTGGTGACGAAAAGATCGTTGTTGCTTTCCCAAAAGACTTTCACTCAACAGCAAAAAATATATTTACAGAAGAGAATGTATCTAAAATAAACCAGAGACTTAGACAATTTTTTAAGAAAGAGAATATAAGGTTTGAAATCAAAGACATTTTTGAACCATCTGAAACTATCCTCAACCAAAAAGAATCAAATAACAATACGAATTTAGTAGAATATGAACAGGAACCCCAAGGTCTGTTCGATTACGAAAAAGCAATTATTGAAAAATTCGGAGCCCAAATCGTTGGAGAAAGAGACCTTAACAATAAAGATGATATATCGTAAACCTTTGCTATAATCATTTATCCATTTTAAGGAGGTAAAGAATGAACATAGGAAAACTATTAAAAGAAGCTCAAAGGATTCAGGCTGAAATATCAAAACTTCAGGAAGAGATTGTCAAAATGGAGTTTGAATCAACTGCTGGTGGCGGAGTCGTTAAAGCGGTCGTCAATGGAAGTGGGCAACTGATTTCCATAAAAATTGACCCTGAAATATTAAAAGATATAGAAGCTGAAGAACTTGAAGATATGATTCTTGCAGCAGTCAACGAAGCCAGCGAAAAAGCCCGTTCTTATATGGAAGCAAGAATGGCTGAATTAACTGGAGGCTTAGGAGGCCTGCCAGGAGGATTCCCACCAATTACAGGACCAATGGCTTAGGGAAAAGGTGGCTAAACTTCCCAAGGCTTTTGAAAAATTAATTGAAGAACTTCAAAAACTTCCCGGAGTAGGTCCAAAAACAGCATACAGACTTGCCTTTTTTATTTTAAAAATGGAAAAAGAAGAAGCCCAATCCCTGTCAAATTCAATAATCGACCTTAAAGATAATGTCAGATACTGTCAAATCTGTTTCAATCTTTCAGATGAAGAAATCTGTCAGATCTGTTCTGACGAAAACAGGAACCATAAACAGATCTGCATCGTAGAACAACCACAGGATGCCATTTCTATTGAAAGAAGTGGTGAATACAGAGGTACTTATCATATACTTGGAGGCGCAATTTCTCCTCAAGAAGGTGTAGGCCCTGATCAACTGAGAATAAGAGAACTACTGGAACGAGTGGAAAAGGTAGTTCCTGAAGAAGTCATAATTGCCACCAATCCAAACGTTAAGGGAGAAATGACAGCAGCCTATCTATTACGCTTACTCAAAGGAAAAGTGCCAAGAATCACACAGCTGGCTACCGGTGTCCCGTTTGGTGGTGACCTTGATTTTGCAGACGAGATAACGATTGCCAAAGCACTTCAATCGAGGAGGACTCTTGACACAAAATAAATTTTCTTTACATTCAAAAAACAACTTATTAAACTTATCAAAATTCTTTTTTATCTGTAGTTGGCTTTGAACTTCTTTCAATTAAGGAGGTTTAAGCATGCTTGAAATCAGATGGCATGGAAGAGGCGGGCAGGGAGTCGTAACCGCAGCAAAGTTCTTAACTGATATAGCGCTTTTTCAAAACAAATACTTCCAGGCGTTTCCAGAGTACGGACCAGAAAGAATGGGTGCACCCATCCAAGCTTTTACAAGAATAGACGATAACCCAATCAACATAAGAACAGGTATTAGAAGGCCAGATGTTGTAGCAGTCTTAGATGCTACACTTATTGGAACAGTTGATTTTCTCAATGGACTCAAAGAAAATGGTACGATTCTGATAAACACACCTGAACCACCTGAAGCAATAAGGCGTGTTCTTAATATCGAGAATAAGCCTTACAAAGTGTTTACTGTCAATGCTACCCACATTGCTCTCGAAACAATCGGAAGGCCTATACCTAATACGCCAATGATTGGTGCCTTGGTAAAAGCATTGAATCTCGCACCCATAGAAGTTGTTCTTGAATTTCTCGAGAAATCATTTTCTAAGAAGTTCTCTGAAGAGATAGTGCGCGGAAATGTCGATGCTGCTAAGAGAGCCTACGAGGAGGTGCAAGAAGGTTGAAAAAGATAGATATCACTAGAATACAAGAATTCAGTCCTGAAGAACACCCAATCGGTGGTCATATACAGGATGCGGGAAACTCAGAACTTTACAAAACAGGTTCCTGGAAAACTTTTATGCCAGAGATTGATTTTTCTAAGTGCATTCAATGTCTCTATTGTTTTATCTACTGCCCTGACTCAAGCATATTGGTTGAAGAAGGCAAGGTAGTTGGAGTTGACTACGATCATTGTAAAGGTTGTGGCATTTGCGCCGCAGAGTGCCCAAAAGATGCAATTGAAATGAAAGAAGCTATTGAGGAGGAATAGCATGGACAAGCAAAAAGTTTTAGCCTTAACAGGCAATCAAGCAGTTGCCCATGCAATGAAGCAGATAAATCCAGATGTTGTGGCAGCCTATCCCATAACCCCTCAAACAACCATTATGGAAGAATTTTCAAATTATGTGGCTAATGGTCTGGTTGATACAGAACTTGTTCGAGTTGAAAGCGAACATTCAGCAATGAGCGCTGTGATTGGTTCAGCAGCAGCAGGCGCAAGAAGTATGACAGCTACTTCTGCACAAGGACTTGCTCTTATGTGGGAGGAACTATATATTGCTTCAGGATTAAGGTTGCCTATCGTTTTAGTAAATGTCAACAGAGCACTCTCTGCGCCCATCAATATTCACTGTGATCATTCAGATGCCATGGGTGCAAGAGATTCTGGTTGGATAATGATTTTCAATGAAAATGCTCAGGAAGCCTACGACGCAACCATTATGGCATTTAAGATTGCAGAAAATGAAAGAGTTTTCTTGCCTGTAATGATAAACTTCGATGGTTTTACAATCTCTCACTCAATAGATGCTGTCTCGATTTTAGATGACGATGTTGTCAAGAATTTCGTAGGAGATTACAAGGCACCTTACAATATGCTCGAAACACCAACAACGGTCGGAGCTTTTGATTCATTGGGTGGTTTCTACTACGAATTTAAGAAGGTTCAGGAAGACGCTTTGAGAAACTCTCTACCTGTCATCCAAGAAGTTTACGATCGTTTTGCAGAGATAAGTGGCAGACATTACAGACATCTAGAAACAGAATTCATTGAAGATGCAGAAATAGTATTTGTAATAATGGGAAGCTTGACAGGTTCTGTTCGAGAGATAGTCCATGAAGCAAGGCGGAAAGGGATAAAAGCAGGTTTACTGAAAGTCAGAACTTACCGTCCATTCCCTGAAAAAGAAGTTGTTGAAATCCTTAAGAATTCTAAAGCAATCGTTGTTTTTGACAGAGCAAACTCACCTGGTGCATCTTATGCGCCTCTCTGTTCAGACATTACAAATGCACTTTACAAAGAAAGGTTCATCAAGCCTGTTGTTAACGTTATCTATGGACTTGGAGGACGTGATCTAGAGCTTGAAGAAATTGAAGAAGCCTTAAAGATTGGAATAGATGCAAGCAACGGGAAAGAATACCCTGAAAAAATTTGGATAAGCATCAAAGGAAAAGAGGTGGATTAAATGGCAACGCTCAAGCAATTAGCATTGAAAAAAGATTTGCTCGCACCGGGTCATAGATTATGTGCCGGTTGCACAGAGCCCTCTATAGTTCGTCAGATACTTTTGGCTTCTGACAAGCCAGTTGTAGTTGCTAATTCCACAGGATGTCTCGAAGTTTCTACAACAGTTTACCCCTATACTTCCTGGAGGGTTTCCTACATCCACAATGCTTTTGAAAATGCTGCTGCTACTGCAAGCGGTATAGAAGCTGCTATCAAAGCCCTGAAGAGAAAAGGTAAGAAAATTGATGATTACAATGTTGTAGTGTTTGCTGGTGATGGTGGAACATACGATATAGGCTTACAATCATTATCAGGTGCGCTAGAAAGGCAGCATAAATTTGTCTATGTTTGCCTTGACAATGAAGCTTATATGAACACAGGTATTCAGCGTTCTTCAGCAACGCCATCCTATGCCTGGACAAGCACCACACCAGTTGGTAAAGTCGAACCAGGTAAAAAAGAGCCAAAGAAGGATTTAACTCTTTTTGCGGTTGCACATAACATACCATATGTTGCTACTGCCAGTCCTTCCCACTTTATGGACCTTATAAGAAAAGTTGAAAAGGCGTTTTCTGTAAATGGACCAGCAGTTCTAAATATCATTGCCCCTTGTCCTAGAGGTTGGAGATATCCCACTGAGATGGGAATAAAGATTGCAAGACTGGCTGTCGAAACAGGCGTCTGGCCACTTTACGAGGTAGAAGATGGAAAATACAGAATAACTTTCAAACCAAGAGAATTGAAGCCAGTCGAAGAGTGGCTAAAACCTCAAGGAAGGTTCAGACATCTGTTTAAACCAGGAAATGAAGAACTTCTTGAACAATTTAAGAAGATGGTAGAAAAAAGGATGAGAACTCTGGAAATAATGGAGAAAGCAACACAGGAAGATTAGGAACTTTTAAAAAAGTATTGTAATTTTTGCTAATTTCGCTTAAAAATAATTTAATTTTGGTTAATTTGGCAAAGATTATAGAAAGAATGTAGCCAGAAATGCAGCTTAAAAACGGCAAGGTAGCATTAAAGAGGATCCAATTTTCTTACAATCACAACATTTCAACACAGATATACAGCGATTCCTATGATTCAAATGTAAAGTCTCTTTTGAGAAAACTCAGTTTCTGTAATTCGATAGAAACTCAGATCATAACTCTTTTAAGCGCTATAGAAGCAAAGGACCCATACACAAAAGGACATTCAGAGTCTGTTGCCTATTACAGTAAAATCATTGGAATGGAGATCGGACTCTCTTCTTCTGAGCTTGATACTTTGCAATTTGCTGCTTTCCTTCATGATGTTGGCAAGATAATGATTGACAGAAGACTGCTTATAAAACCAACTCTCTTAAATGAAACAGAAAGCACGATTATAAAAAAGCATCCAGAAATCGGTTCAAGAATACTCAGCAACTTACAGATAGAAAAGGTTATAGTTGACGCAGTACTTCACCATCACGAACGCTGGGACGGAAGTGGTTACCCATCTCGCTTGTTTGCCTATGAAATACCCCTTTTTGCAAGAATACTTGCAGTATCAGATACTTTTGATGCGCTAACTTCAAACAGGCCCTATCGAGAAGCAATCGAGATGAGGAAAGCAATAATAGAAATATCTGAAAATTCAGGCCAACAATTCGATCCAGACTTAGTAAAGGCTTTCGTAAAAGGTTTAAAAGAAAGACATTTTTAAAAAATGGCGCCCTCGGAGGGATTCGAACCCCCGACGCCGGGCTTAGGACGCCCGCGCTCTATCCATCTGAGCTACGAGGGCGCAGCAAATTATTTTATCAAATTTCTTTAGGTTTTCGCAGTTAAAGAACTTATTAGTACCTTTTCAACCAATTTCTCAAATGTCATACCCAGAGATTCTGCTGACATTGGAAGCAATGATGTTGGTGTCATTCCTGGACTTGTATTGACTTCGATGACATATGGCACATTGCTCACTTCATCTATTATCATATCTACCCTGCAAAGCAATTCTACTTTCAACATCTTTGCTGTGTTTAAGGCTATCTCGTTGACCTTTTCCATCAACCCGGAACTTACTCTTGCAGGTACAAAGTATTCTGTTTCTCCTGCAGAATACATTGCTGAGAAATCGAAGAGTTCACCTGGTGGCTTTATCTCTACAGCAGGAAACACGCTTCCACCAACGATTGGAACAGTTATTTCAGTTCCATGTATAAACTTCTCAAGAATTATCCTGTTATCATAACTTAAAGCTGATACTGCCCCTCTTGGCAAATCAGCCTCTTCTCTTACAAGTTTAACTCCAAAACAACTGCCTTGATTTGAAGGCTTTATCACAAGAGGATAACCAAGCTCAGAAGCTGCTTTTGCAAGAACTTTCCCTGCGCCGACTTCTTTTAGAACATTCTCATCAAAGGAGAAAAAATCAGGCGTTGGGATACTCTCAACCCTCATTAACTGCTTAGCAAGGCACTTATCAAAGGATAATTTACATCCCAATGCGTCAGGTCCAGTATAGGGCAAACCATAAAGGTCCAGTACTTCCTGAATTGATCCATCCTCTCCAGCTTTTCCGTGTAAAGCGATATAGACTACGTCGGGTTTCCATGAAAGGAGTTCATCAATGTCATTTACTGAAAGATCAAACTTAATTGCAGTATATCCAAGGTCATTAAGTGCATTGTAAACTCTCTCGCCGCTTGAAAGGCTTACACTCCTTTCCATTGAAAGTCCGCCACAGAGAACAGCAACTTTCATCATCTATCCCCTTTCTTATCGTAGAAACCAAAAATGGATTTTGATAGAGCAATCTGCTCCTTTATTACTGCAGCAAGCTTTTCAATACCCTCGTAGATCTCCTCAGGAGAAGGGTTTGAAAAAGAAAGTCTCATTGATTTGGATCCTCCGTTTTCGTAATAAAATGATGATCCTGGAACATAAGCAACCTTTTTCTCCAGTGCTAAAGAAAGCATATCATCAGTATCTATCTCAGCATCAATAGTTGCCCAGATGAAGAAACCACCTTCTGGCTGAGTCCAGCTAGCTTCCTCAGGAAAGAACTCTTCGAGTGCTTTTATCATTGCTTTACACTTTTCACTATAAATCTTTCTGATTTTTCTTATGTGCTCATCAAAATCTATTATGGAAAGATACTCGATAGCAACCAACTGTGATAGCGATGAAGAACAGAGATCAGCACCCTGTTTTGCTAAATTTATCTTTTGCAGTATAGGGGGAGAGGCATAAATCCAGCCGATTCTAAGTCCAGGAGAAATTATTTTTGAAAGGCTTCCTAAATAAATTGCGTTATCAGTAAACAAGCTGACAGGTTCAATCTGTTTTCCATAGAAGCTTAGTTCTCCATAGGGGTTGTCTTCGATAATCACAAACTTATATTCTTTAGATAACTCAGCAATGCTTTTCCTTTTTTCTAGCGAAGTTGTAGTTCCTGCCGGGTTTTGAAAATTTGGAATAAGGTAAACGAATTTTGGAGGAATACTTTTTTCTTCAAGAATTCTTACAAATTCATCGATTTTTAAACCGCTCGCTTCAATTTCAATTGAAATAACTCTTGGCTGAAAGACCCGAAAAGCGTTTAGCGCTCCTACGTAAGAAGGTGCTTCAACAATTATCTCTGAGCCCTCATCAAGAAATATCTTGGCTATAAGGTCAAGTGCCTGCTGTGCACCTGCTGTAACTATAACCTCATTTGGATGTGCTTTAAGTCCGGCTCTCTTCATCAGCTGGCAGGCAAGCTCACGTGTTTCGTAAAAACCTTCTGTTGGTCCATACTGAAAAGCCTTCTCAGCCCTTTTTTCAAGAACCCTTGCAACAGCCTCACGAAAAGCTTCCTTATCAAGAGACTCAGGCGCAGGCATTCCGCCAGCAAATGAAATAACATCTGCTCTTTCTGCTGTGCTCATCAGATCACGTGTAGCAGATGTTCGCATTAAATGGACTCTATTGGAATAAAGATCGAGCCACTTATCGATAATCTTCTTGCCCATAGAAAACCTCTTAAGCGTTTTAGTAATTTTATACGAAAATTTTGAAATTTAAGTTCTACCTGAAAGCCAATTTAAGAATATTGAAGTGATATAATTTACATTGAAAACCTCTAAGGTGGTGGCGTTGATGGAAAGAAAAGATTCAGGATTTATGAGTTTTCTTTTAGGGCTTCTGGTTGGCGGCATACTCGGTCTTCTATATGCGCCAAGACCTGGTAAAGAAACCAGAGAAATGATAAAGAAAGCAGTCGAGGAATATACAGAAGAAGGAAAGAAGATTTATCAAGAAAAAGCTCAGGAAATCCAGGAAGTAGTAGAAACAAGCAAGAAATCTGCAAAAGAAAAATTGGAAGAAATAAAAGAAAAAGCTGAAAAACTTTCAGAGACAGTAAGTGAAAAGGTTAGAAATTTAAGCAAGAAAGAAGAACCTTCAGACATAGAAGTTTTACCCGAAGAATAAAGTCCATCCAATACGTTAATTAATATCAATTTTGATAATTACCGCATTATTTAGTAATATATTTTCATGTTTAAGAATCGTATTGAAGCAGGTAGATACCTCGCTAACTCAGTCCCCGATAGTTTCATAACAAACAATTCGTTAGTTATTGGCATAGGTCTTAAAGGTATTCCAGTTTCCTGCTCGTTTGCAAAGGAAAAAAAATTGCCAATAGACTTTGTAATTGCAAAGAAGGTTCCTATGATTGGCAAACCTTTCATAGCGATTGGAGCCGTAACTTCAGACGGCACATGTGTCTTAGATGAACTTATGCTTAGAAAAGCAGGCTTAAAAGAGGAACAACTTAAAAATTATATTAATAGCATAATAGAAGACTTAAGAAACGAGCTTATAAAACTGAGAGGTAGTTACCTGCCTCCCGATATCAGAGGTAAACAAATCATAATTGTTGATGATGGCATTTCAACAGGTCAAACAATGCTAGCCGTTATCAAATGTGTGAAAAAACAAGGAGCAGACAAGGTATCAGTCATTGTACCTGCATCTTCTTTCCTGGGATTTAAAAAAATCGAGAGTGAGATTGATAATTTTTATGCTTTAAGAATCTGCAATGATCCTAATTTTGCAGTGGACAGTTTATATGAGGAAGAAAGAATGGATAGAGAAAAGGCAAAAGAATGTATAAATACTGTAAAGATGCTTGGACTTACTGCCTATTCCTTAGAAAGTGTTGATTAACTTTTTCTCTCAATGGCTTTTTTAAGGTTTTCTATTTCGTTTTCCAGTCTTGAAATCCTCATATATTGCACAACAAGATAACCAAATATTATTGCCCATACAACTGCATATGCTATCATAAGCGTTTGCATCACTAAATCACCTCTTTGAGCCTGTTTAGTTCATCCTGAAGCAATTTTATTCTTAAAGCATTTCTAAGCAGGACTACATAAAAAACAGTAAAGATGAATAAGGTGAAGAAAAATGCTACCTTCATGCTTGGATCCAAACCTCCTGGTTCAAAAACAAGAAGTGGTGGATGAGATGCTCGATACCATCTTACTGAAAGAAATACTATTGGAACGTCTAAGAAAGCGATAATACCAAAGACTGCTGCAAACCTTGCTCTTCTAAAATCTTCTCCTACTGAAGAGCGTAAGATCAGATATCCAATATAGAGAAACCAAAGTATTAGAGCAGTAACCAACCTTGGTTCAGACCAATCCCAGTATCGTCCCCAAAAAGACTTCGCCCATAGTGGACCTGAAATTAGTGTAAGTGTCGTAAAGACTATGCCTATCTCTGCAGAAGTTTGAGCCACAAGATCTGCAATCCTACTTTCGTTTCGCAAGAAAATTATCGATGCAACAGCAACAACAAAGAATGCTAAAAAGCCTGTCCAGGCTGAACTTACATGGACGTAGAAGATTTTTTGTTCGTACCAGGTTTGATTGTTTGTTGGATTGATTGCAGGAGGTGCGTACTGAAAGATCAGATAAAGAGAAACAAACATACCAATCAAGAGCAAGCCATAAAGAATGATGTCCAAAGCCTTCTTATTCAAGGCAATCACTCCTCAACAACATAATCAAAGAGTAAATATGGAACGATGATAAAGATAATATCATAAATACCTATCAAGCGAAGCCACTGGATGATACTGCCTTTTGGTTGAAAGATGTAGGCGGTTACTTCAACAGAAGCAATCAGTACAGGTAAGATAAGTGGAAATAGAAGTATTGGTAATAGAAGCTCCCTTGTTCTTGTATTGACTGTAATGGCAGAAAGTATCGTTCCAATTGCTGAAATAGCAAAACTTCCCAGAACAAGAATACCAGCAAGCTCGAAAGGCTTAGAAAATATCTCACTTCTAGAGAAGAAGATCGAAATCAATGGAAGCGCTATTAACTCTACAAGAAAAATGAATAAGAGGTTGCCTAGGAACTTGCCAAAATAAATAACACTTCTTTCGCAAGGAGCAATGAGAAGACCTTCAATGCAACCCTTCTCGTGTTCTTTAACGAAACTTCTATTTAAACCAAGGACAGAAGCAAACAGGAATGATACCCACATAGCACCCGAGAGAACTCTCACAGGCATCTTGCCTGCAAAAGAAAAGTTGAAAATAACAAGCGCAAGCATTGCAAAAAGAAACATTGAGTTGAAGAGCTCCTTTGTCCTCAACTCTGCTCTGAAATCTTTTGCTACTATGTAAAATACCTGTCTTAAAAAACCGGCTCTTTTTCCTTTACCCACTTCCAAAACTCTTCCTCAAACTCTAAAACGCTAATCTCTTCCTTCTTCTTATCAAAGACGATTTCACCTGAATGAAGTATTGCCAATCTTGTTGCATGCTCAAAACCCTTTTGAATATCATGGGAAGTCATAATGAAGGTTCTTAATCCATCCTTCAAATTATAAAGAAGGTCGTCCAGGATTTTCATCGCTTGAACATCAAGACCTGTATATGGTTCGTCCAAAAGGAGAACAGGTGGATCGTGCAATATTGCTCTTGCTATGGTAAGTCTTTGAAGCATACCTCGTGAAAAAGTTCTTACAACATCATCCTTGCGATGATAAAGCCCGACCATATGAAGCAATTCTTCGATTTTTTGCTTTGGATTAGGTACCCCATACATCCTTGCGTAAAAAAGAAGGTTTTCGAAAGCGGTAAGATCCTCATAAAGCAGAGTGTTATGAGATACCAAACCAATTGTCTCACGAAGAGAAATTGAACCATCATCAATTTCCTTACCTTTGAACAGAATGCGACCCCTGGTCGGTCTTATTAGCGTAGAAATGCTTTTTAGTAAAGTGGTTTTCCCAGCACCATTAGGGCCGAAAAGCACAATAAATTCGCCTTCAAAAACCTTGAGATTGACTCCTCTTAAAGCCTTTTTATGGCCAAAAGATTTTTCCAATCTATCTACTTCAATAACAGGGGTCATAATCTAATTAGCTTCCTTGAATATCAGTATCATTTTCAGATTCAGTTTCAATTGGCTTTTTCCTTGGCCACATTGCATAAACTGTTCCTGTAAAAAGTATTAGAGAACCTAACCAGATGAACATTGTAAGTGGTTCAAGGCTGACTGTTATTGTTGCTGTGTATGGTTCACTTCCCCTTATTTCTTTAAGCGCCAGGTAAACGTCTCTCCATATTCCCCAATCTATGTCAACCTCGTAAGTCTGCTGGTTTCCTGCAGGATAATAAGAAAAACTTGGATAGAGATTTCCAACTACATTTCCACTATCGACAAGAGTTACTTTTGCACCATATCTTTCATAATTTGGACCTTTAAAGTAAACAGGTTCTTCGTAAACTATCTTTAAATCCTTGAATGTAGCGCTTTCACCTTGATTGAGAGTGATGTTTGTCTCAGTTTTGTAGATAGTTGCAGAAAATACTCCAATAAACATCAAAATGGCCCCTATGTGGGCTATATAGCCACCGTAACGTCTGCCATTCTGTAAAAACCTCTTCAAGAAGCCTCCCCTATGCCTTAGATAGTCCTCAATAAAGATGTATAAGGTGGTGACAAGGCCCGCAAATCCTGTTGCTCCTGAAAGAGCGCCAATCAAATTGGTTTTCCAAAAGCTCCAGGTAAGACCTACAATAACTGCACCAACAACATAACCTAAACCCAGCAATTTGGCGATTTTCTTAAGATCGACGCCTTTGTAAGTAAAATGAGGACAAATGGCAATTAATATTGCGATTGCAAACATTATCGGTGCTGTGTATGTATCGAAGAACGCCCTTGCAACAGATAATCCCTCATCTCCTGAGCTTGCCCTACCAAATATAGATGAGAAAAGAGGAAACATCGTACCCCATAAAACGACGATAGTGAAAGCAGTAAAAAGCCAGTTGGAAATAGCATAGGTGCCCTGCCTTGTTAGATAGTTATCTATATCAACCACCTGGATGTCCTTATAACGCATAGCCAGTATGAAAATTGGTACAAACAATATTATGATAAGCGCAGTAAGGAAATATCCTGCAATTGGTGAAGATTGAAAAGCATGCACAGAGGCAATGGCACCAGACCTTGTTATATAGGTACCCAGAATACACAAAAAGAAACTTATGAATGAAAGAGCGAAAGTCCAGACCTTTAGCGTTTTCTTCTTTTCATAAACTGTAATCGAATGAAGGAGCGCTGTGCCTGTAAGCCATGGAAGCAATGATGCGTTTTCTACTGGATCCCAGGCCCAAAAACCTCCCCAGCCTAACTCAACATAAGCCCATAGGGCACCAAGAACATTTCCAATTCCAATAAAAAGCCAGGCAAATATTGTCCACAATCTCATATCTCTAATCCAGGCTTTTTCTTCAAAAGACTTACTAACAAGAACACCGATAGCGATTGCAAATGGAAAAGTAAATAGGGCGTAGGCGAAGAAAACAGTTGGTGGATGGAAAACCATTCCTAAGTTCTGGAGAAGAGGATTCAGACCAAAACCTTCTCTCATTGGCTGAGGAAGAGTTCTAAAAGGATTTGCCGGTAAGCTCACAACCAAATAAAAGAAGGTAGATACAATCGATGTAACTCCGAGGGATATACCAGCATATTTCTTCGTTCTTACAGAAAACCAAAAAATAATAGCAAAAAGAGATAAAAGCAACGTCCAGAGAAGCAATGAACCTTCTTGGCCAGCCCAGAAGGCTGTAACTGTGTAAAAGAGAGGGAGATCAGAACTTGAGTACCTGGCAACATAATCTACTTGGAAGTTTCTTGTAAGGAAAGCATTTAAAAGAACTGCTGACGCTAAGAGCGAGAAAATAAATGGAACGAAAATGAGATAATTTATCAATCTCTTTAAAGATTTATTCTCAGGCCTGTACCTGAAGGAGATGAAAACAAGAATAAGAGACGAGACAAAACCAAGCCACGTAAATACGTTTCCTAATGAAACCATTTAATCACCTCATCAATCTAAACTATTATTTTTTGTCTTCCCCTGCTGTATATTTTGAAGGACACTTCACAATAAGGCTTTTTGCCTTAAAATAGCTACCGTCCTCAGATATTTCACCATCTGCAATAACATCAGCATTGTCCTGGAAAGAGTTGGGTACTCCACCCTTATAAATAACCTTGAAATTCGAACCCCCTTCAGTTATCTCAAACTCAATGGTCTTTCCTTCCTTTTTTATAGTCCCAGGAGCAACTTTACCAGTAAGGCGGATCTGAGCATCTTTGTACTTCTCAGTATTCTCAACTATTTCCTTCACAGAAATATTTTTTTGAGAAGCAGTGGCGAAGGAAGACCATATCAAATAACCGATGAGGATTAACGCTAGAAGACCGCCGACAAGCATCTTATTTTTGCGGCTCAAGGATGACACCTGCCTTTTTAACATTAATTGAAGCTAGAATATTATACACTGAATTAGTAGAAATTTAACTTGAAAAATTATGATCCATCTTTCTCTTGATCTTGAAGCTTCTTAAGTTCGTTTGTGAACTCGTCAATATCTTTAAATTCCCTGTAAACTGAGGCAAACCTAACATAGGCCACAGCATCAACATCTTTTAAATGTTTTAAAACAACCTCACCGATTTTCTTTGAGCTGACTTCGTTTTCGCCTTCGCTTAAAATCTCATTCTCAACTTTGTTGGCAATTTCTTCTATCTTTTCCCTAGATACAGGCCTTTTTCTCGTTGCTACCAAGAGTCCGTCTATTATCTTATCGCGATTGTAAGGTTCTCTTCTGCCGTCTTTTTTAATAACTGTAAGCATCTTACCGATTTCTCGTCTTTCGTATGTGGTAAATCGCCTATCGCATTTTGAACATAACCTTCTTCTCCTTATGGTGAAACCTTCCTCAACTGGCCTTGAATCTAGAACCTGAGTGTCTTCTGCGCCACAATATGGACAACGCATTTATCAGCACCCCACCTTGTTTTCTACAAAAAGCAGTATATCATTTATAGTCGTGAAATTAACTACACAAGCAACAATCGTTTTAATACTTCTAGTTCTTTTAATTACTTCTTTATCATGGTATTCACTCTTAAACATACCAGTAAACTTCAATGGTTCCATCCTTTATGCAAAATTTGGTGAGAGTTTTGAAAATTTACTTGAAAGAAACAATTTAGACACTTCCTATAAGCAGTTTGTTGAATTAGGAAACAGCAATTTTATTACCATAAAGTCTAAATTAAAGTTCAGAGAAGGAAATGAAACGTTTGGCTTAAATAAGAAAATCTTTTATCCCATGAAGGTCGTTACCATAAAAAGAAGATTATCTTGGGAAAGAATGGTAACTGAGTATAGTTTTTATGAACCTAAAGAAATAATTGTTGGGAAAGGACCCTTTATAAAACTTGAAAGAGCTGGGGTTCCTTCTATTAAACTGGTAAGTAAATCAGATCGATATAACTTTAATCATGAACTTCTTGCCAAAAAAGGCAGAGGTGCTTTATTTAGGAGAACAGATGGATTTAAGGAAAAGATTCTTGCTCTAACGTATGACGACGGGCCTTCAATATATACACCGATCTTACTTAATGTCTTGCAAAAATATCATGTGAAAGCAACTTTTTTTGTTATTGGAAAGCACGCAGAAAGACATCCAGAAATTTTAAGACAGATCGCAAAACAGGGACATCTTATCGGCAATCATTCTTACAGTCATTTAAATTTGAGAAAATCATCCAAATACAGGATAGATTTTGAAGTAAGAAAAACAGAAGAGATTGTAAAAAAGTATACAGGTATAAAGCCTTCTTGGTTTAGACCGCCTATGGGTATATATGACGAAAGATTGCTCCAATACCTTAAATCAAGAAATTACAAGGTCTCATTATGGACAATCGATACTGAAGATTGGAAAAATCAGAATGCAGATCTAATTTTTTCTAAAGTTCAAAGGAACTTAGTTCCAGGAGCTGTTGTCTTGATGCACGATGGCGGAGGAAGCAGGAAAGGAACGGTCAGAGCAACAGAAATGATAATAAAAACAGCTCTTAGGAAAGGTTTTGTATTTGTTACTCTAGCAGACTTTGCAAAAATCAGATCTCAATAATCCCTGTTTGTGTTATTAAAACATCCATTTTGACATCGTGTTCCATAGATTCCAGTTCGTCAAAGATCTGAAAATCGAATCCTAAGCCTACCTTAATAGTCTGGTTAACTTTTACTAGAAAACGATCATAGAGACCTTCTCCATGGCCAACTCTGTTTCCTGACACATCAAAAGCAATACCTGGACAAAAAACTGCATCAAAATGAGTTTCTTCAGGAGATAAAAGATTTTCCCTTTCCCTTGGTACTCTTATACCCTTCTCATCTATCTCAACAAAGGCAAGTCCTACAAGCTTTGTATGGTAAAGAATCTTCCTCTTGTAATCAGCAACAGGTACATAAACTTCCAGACCATTTTGAAGAGCATAGGCTACAATGCAATCCGTACGAGGTTCTTTATTGTATGACAAAAAAATTGAAATCGTCCTCAAATTTTTCTCTGATATAAGTCGTGAAGCAAACTCAGCAATTTTGGTGCTTAAAATTGAATGTTCCAAAATAGATATTTCTTTTCTTTTTGCCTGGACAAGTTTGCGTACTTCCTTTTTGCTCAGGCTCATTGATTATATTTCAACAACTATAGAAGTTAGGGTTCTTTCGACTCCTTCAATGTTCTGTATGCTATGAACAACGCTCTTCCCAATCTCTTCAATTGATTCGCCTTTTACCTCAGCAATGATGTCGTAAGGTCCTGTAACCGCAAAAGCTCTTTGAACTCCGTTTAAATTTTTTATTGCATAGAGAGCATCCTTCACATAGCCAGGCTCAACTGTAATGAAAATGAAAGCCCTTACCATAATAATCACCCCTTCTGCTTAATTATAAACTTAGATTGTCTGATAAACTTTAAAAAGATGGTTCTTGAACAGGTTTCAATTAAAAAAAGATATGAAGATATTTCTTATTCGTTTGAATTTCTGAATAGTAAGGGGGTATTTATTAGGCAATTTTTTAAAAATGGCAAGAATTACTTCAATGCTGCCTGGTTTATAATATGCAACGAATTTAATGACACAGAAAAATCAAATATATTTCAAAAAAAAGTTGAAGATTTCTTTTTAAGAAACCTAATTAAGTTAGGAATTGAGAATTACATCTTAGCTTTCGTTCCTAAAAACATTCTTGATGAGGAAAAAAATAAGTTCTTTTCCTCTCTTATGCTAATTAGCCCGTCAGGAAAATTTCTTATATTTTGTCAAGATAATCAATCAAGCCAGACTGATTTTCCAAATAAAATTGGTAAAGCAGAATTCATATATTTTGGCAGTCTTCTTGAAGTTTTAAGCAACAAGGATCTCAAGAGAGATTTCTTAAAAACTTTGAAAAAAATTGCAAACAGCCTTCAACCTACTTAGCTTTAAGTGTCTTAAACTGAAGAATCTTTAAATAACACGGATATCTTAGTTGAATTCCCTCGATTCCTTCCGGAAAAGGTGTTGTAACTGAAGGTGTAAAGTTAAGCACGCCCCTAATCCCTGCTTCTTTTAACTTATTTAGAGTATAATTCAGCCATTGCTGATGAACCATAACGACTGCTAATCGGCAGTTTTCAGGAAGATTCTCTCGCTTTAGTTCTTCAAGAGATAAAACTTTCAATCCGTAGTAAAGTTTTCCGATGTCTTCAGGATTTTCAGAAAAAATGCGCTCAACTACAAAACCAAATTTTGCAAAATTCAAAACATCGCTTAGCCCTTCCAGAAGATTTAGGTTTCCAATGAATACAATTGGAAGTCTTTCTTCAAGATTGAGTTTCTGGCTCAAAAGTTCGTAGAGCTCCTTAACATCGTAACCAACGCCAGGTTTTCCGCCCGTCTTGCTTAAAAAGGAAAGATCCCGTCTCACAGTTTCGTCAGTTAAACCTAGAATTTGTGCCATTTCCTTTGAGGTTATTGGCTTGTCCTTGTAAATCATAATCCATTCTTGAAGGAAACAATGATAAAGAGCTAACCGCTCAAGGACCACATCAGGAATTTGCGGCTCAATCAACGGACACATGTTAACCTCCAATTGGAAAATGTTTACCATATTATAAAACATTTATCAAAAAGCAAACGAAATTTTGTTAATTAGTTATTCTTGACTGTAATTAAAAATTCTAAAAATACGCTAAAAGTCTTGATTAGAGGCATTTAAAGTATAATTAATCTGTGAAAATTATGACGAAGGCACCCTTTAATAATACCAATTTTTATAAGAAAAAATACAAGATGCTTTTTCTTTTTTTAATTGCTGCCTTTTTCACATCCCAATTGATCTACATCTATAGCTTAAATTCAAACAACTTCTGTAAATCCTGCCATCTCTTAAGGAATTACTCTAACCTATTCAAGCTAAGTCCCCATAGTCAATTGAGATGCTCAGTATGCCATCCTGGAAAGGGTATTTCAAATTTTATAGCAGGACAGATCAATGCCACTAGGAACCTAACATCATTCTTATTGGGAGGAAAGATCAAAAACGGCTACTTCTTTGACAGCAAAATCTGTCTTGATTGCCATCCTGAAGTCAGAAAAGAAGTTTTAAAAGGAAAAGTAAGAGTCAGACACAAGGATTTCCTGAAAACTACGAAGAACTGCACATACTGTCATGGTGGAATTGCTCACAAACTTAATGAGAGAATTTATTACAAGCCTTCGATGTTTTTTTGCTTGGATTGTCATGACGACACTTTTGCCTCCTCTGATTGTTCAATTTGCCATACAGGTCGAAAAAAAGAACTGCTTTCTAAAAACTTAGAAATCTATGGAAAATTTCATCCTGATAATTACATAAATATTCATGGTGCAATGAAATCTAAGAAATGCAGCGTGTGCCATGAAGAGGATTACTGCGCAAACTGCCATGTTTTAGCAAAGAATCTAAAAATCAAAATACCTCATCCTGATTCATGGATTTACTCACATTGGGAATACACTGACAGGCAAAATGTAAGTGCATGTTACGCCTGCCATGATAAAAAGAGGTGTGATTCCTGTCATGGAATAGAAATGCCACATCGGGATAATTTTCTAAAGCTACACGCAAGCATCTCAAAAAAATTTGGTACTGATAATTGTCTTAAGTGTCATGATTCTCGCGCCTGCGCTGAATGTCATACAAAACACGTTCATCCAAATTTTGGAACATTTTGGACGCCAGAAAAGGTATTCCAGAAACAGAAGGTAAGATGATGATAGGACAGCTGAATATAAAAGAGGCACTCGAAAATCTCAATAATTTTAAAGTAATTTTTTCAGATCCTTTCGAGCACAGAGAACAGATGGCAGTTATCGTTGTCGCAGCAACAATTCTTGTACTTATACTTATTTTGTCTGCGCTATCCATATCTGGTATTCTTAAGCAACTTCGGATAAAGAGAGCCATAAAAAATAGGGCTCGAAGGAAGCGAACTCCATTTGAAAAAGCAATTCGATTTTTTCTCTTGTCTCTCTTTTTGTTTTCTCTTGCTTTTGGATATTATTACACTCACTATGATGAAAACTTTTGTGCTTCTTGTCACGAAATAAAACAGCCTTTTAACGATCACAAAAACAACAAGGCTCATAAGAATGTTAATTGCATTTTCTGTCACACAAGTCCTGGTTTACTCGGAAAAATGCAAAGCCTGCCCAGGGAAATTGAAAATCTTCTTATTCACTTCAAACTAGCTAAGGGTGACAAAAATATTCAGGTTTTTGAAGACTCATGTAGATATTGCCATCTTAATGAGATCAAAGAAACCATTGGAACTTATACTAAAGTCAGGCATTCTGATTTCGTTTCAGGTAATGAATTCCCTATAAATTGCATCGATTGTCATGCAAACTCAGGCCATTCCGAAAAAAACTTACCGTCAAAAGAGATTTGCGCTGAATGCCACAATGGAAAGGAATCGTTTGCCATGAAGGAATGTAAGCGATGTCATAATGAGGATGTGACTATAAGCAAAGCCAAAATTGAAGATGCAATATTGGTGCAAAAAATAGGAACAGGACCAATAAAGTGCTACAAAGTTTGCCATCCAAAAGAAGTTGATGCAGCCTGTAATCCTTGTCATGGAACAGAGATGCCCCACCCACAGATATTTGTGAGAACACACGCCAAAAATTCTTTCAAAAATAGATCTCTTTGCGTTCGCTGCCATTCTGAAAATGGAGCTACTAACAAAAGGGCTTGTGGATGCCATCCTGAAGAAGGAGATACAATGCATGGACCTTTTGAATGGTGGTTTTTAGAACATCAAAAGGCTGCTAAAAGTAATCCATATATGAATTGTCTGTGTCACGCATCAACATTTGGTGGAAATGTCTGCGAATTCTGCCATATTGAAGAAAGCCCATTAACAAAAGCAATGTTAGAAACAGAAGGACTTTGAGTAGGATAATTATACCCACTACCATATTTAACGAGGCAGCCATAAGGGTTGCATTCTTGACGGTCAGGGGAGGTACTACAAGAAAACAAGCATTATAAGAACCAATGATCAAACAAGCGTATTGATTTAATAAACGCTTCCAACATCCTTTCCCAATTTCTCAATTCGCTTTGTTTCTATTTTTGAAACCAATGGAAATGTTGCCCCATCAAAGATGTTGGAATTAGCATAATAAGAAAAGCCATCAAAAACTGCGCAACGAAAAATAAGAATAACTCTCCCTGAAGAAGCGGCATACAAAGAATTAAACTGGTGAGAGATAGTTAATTAGAGGTACTTTAAGTAAACCAAAGAATCCAATCTTCAGTTCAAGAAAGCCAAAAGTTTTAAAGAGATTTTTGCTCTTGTCTGCAATTTTTCCTCAATATAGGCACCCAATATTAGTCCTGACATAAACGCAGTTAGCATACTGGAAGCAGCATAAACTGAACTTCCAAAGATCAACAATAATTCCCTTATCCAAATTACTTCATACATAAGAAAGCAGTACCTGAAAGTGCAAAACCATACAAAGCAAGGGTTCTTATATTTCTGCGTGCTTTATTATTCTCTTTAAT